>JANMDR010000284.1:0-14272 GCA_031376425.1 Betaproteobacteria bacterium | reverse complement strand
TTTCATCAGCGCACTTTCTCGGTTGATTCGCGCAATCAGTTCAAGATTTCCAAAGCTTTCTTGCATGGCACTTTACTCTTTTGCTGTTAACGCTATTTTGATAGCAATCTTGATTGAAAGTTCAGTTGTGCAGAGGTCTTTATATATTATTGCCAATAATAAAGCCGAAGGGAGTGCACCGCGAACACTGGCAAAGCTCGCCAAAGCAATTGCTGCTGTGCGGATACCGAGTTAATTTAACTCTTTAAAAACTGCTTAAATTTGGCTCTAAATTTTGCCACTTTTGGTCCCACCACTGCCATGCAATAGCCTTGGTTCGGATTATTGGCATAATATTCTTGGTGATAGTCTTCGGCATCATAAAACACAGTGGCAGCAGTTAAGGCTGTGACTATAGGTGCAGAAAAAACCTGTGTTTTGGTGAGCTCAGCAATCATTGCTTCAGCCGCTGCCAGTTGGGCAGCATCAAGATAAAACACTGCCGAACGATATTGCGTACCTTGATCGGCACCTTGTCGGTTTAGGGTGGTGGGATCATGGGTGGCAAAGAATATCCCTAGTAAATCGTTATAGCTAATTTTGGTTTCATCAAAAGTAATCTTGACGGCTTCGGCGTGGCCGGTAGTGCCACTGCAAATATCCTTGTAGCTTGGATTTGCATCATTGCCACCAATGTAGCCAGAAATAGCGCTGTTGACGCCAATCACCGCATTAAATACCGCTTCGGTACACCAAAAACAACCACCAGCAAAAATCGCTGTTTGCATTTTATGTTCCTAAAAATTGAAAGAACATAGTGTACCGAAGTTTGCGACGCTTAGAGTGTAAGGGTTAAAAGTGGAAGCGTTTAAAATGGAAATTTCAAAGAGGCAATCTATATACGCTGGAGCTAAACATAGTTGCCCCATCTAAGCCAATAGCCTTGACTTCTGTTGGACGAATTACATCGTCAAGTGGACGAAGGATAAAGAAATTAATGCGCACCGTGCCCACCTTTTGAATGCTTGAAAAACGCGCGATGCAAAGCGGTGAGTTTGGCGAGCATTGGTTTGCGTTCGCTTTTGTTTCGTATAAATTACCCACTAAAATATCGGTAGTTTCCCAGCGTGTTTCTTGAATCGTAAGCCAGCGTGGTTTGCCTTCAGTGTCGTACGCAAACCATGTCCCAAATAAGCCGCTGGTAGTACCCTGCGCGTTATGATGCAGCGCTAATCCTGAGCCGTTGGTGCTGTTGTCATAATACATTCCTGAAACGTCGGCAAAGCCTCGTGTTTCACCCTTGGGTGAGGTTAAAATCGATGCCTGACCACTAATGGGGCCATTGGTTTGTAATGCTCTAACCTTAATGACCCCAGCCTTAGTTGGTGTAAATTGAAACGATTGCTCGACAGATGCGACAATGGCAGGACAAACAGCTACAGCCGGCGGAGTAGGGAATACAAAGCCAGGCGCAAAGTTAGGAAATGTTATCGTCAGCACATTGGCGTCATCGACGGCGGTGCTGTTCATGACACCAAAGAGTGGCAGGCAAAAGAATGCGCCAGACGTTTTCACAGTGATTGTGCGCGGGGTATTCTGCGGCGCATTTTCGGGATTGACGGTAACTAAAACGGCGGTAATGGCAATCGAAGTTGGTTGCGTCGCTAGGCTGGCTGTGGGTAATAGGATTAACGCAAAAGCATAAAGCAGGGCGTGGATTAAAAGCGTTTTCATTTGTTTTCTCCTTAACGAGATTTGTAATGACTAGAATGACTAGAGCGGCATCCGCAGCACGCTAGATCGTAGGAGACTTGAGCCGTTGAGATCAAAGCCCTCAATGGTGGCTTGCGGGGGTGTTCCCGCGTTTGGGCCAATGCCGGTAAATGAAAGTCTGGCGGTGCCAATTTTTACCAAACTAAGGTAGCGGGCTACGCAAAGCGGCATGCTGGCGTTGCATTGATTTGGGGCAGCTTTAGTCTCGTATAAATTGCCAATAATGAAGTTATTGGCTTCCCATTTGCCCTCTTGAATTGTTAGCCAGCGCGGATTGCCGCTGCTGTCATAGGCAAACCACGCGGCGAATAAGCCGCTGCTTACACCTTGATAATTATGAATAATCGAAACGCCTGAGCCATTGGTATTCGGGTCATACCACATGCCGGATACGTCAGCAATTCCCCGATTTTGGCCAAGGAGTGACGTGGAAATTGTGCCAGCGCCGCCTGGAATGCTACCCACGCCATCGCCAATTGCTTTTACCATTACGCGGATGACGCCCAATGCTTGAGGCGTGTAGTTAAATTTCACTGTGTAGCTGGTGATGGCTTGCGTACAAGGCAGGAGTGTTTGCGGAATAATAAGCGCGATGGTAATCAAATAATCTGATTCGGCTAGATCAGTTGTCATTGTGCCGCTTGAAGGCGGGCAACCGTTTGGCCATTGTCCTTGCACCGTGATAACGCGCGGCGTATTCTGCGGTGCATTCGTAGGTTCGGTCGAAATCGCTGGTGTGAAGGGCAATGGCGCATTGTTTTGCGCTGCGCTTGAGAGCGCAACAGTGCTTAAAATTAAGGCCGCTATACTTCTGGCAATAACTCCAAAATGATTCCGTGTTAAAACTTGTGCAGTTTGCATTTTCATATTGACCTCGTGTGAAAAGTAGGAAATAATCTTGATGTGGGAATTATTCCCGCAAAACGCTTTTGATGCAAGTGAAATATTTACGTTTAGACAAAAATAATTTTTCGTAATAAACGAATGGAGTATTTTGAAGGCACCGTTCAACAGTTCGACACCCAACAGCCAAACACAAACCAATCCGACACCAAAGCTCTTGGCGGCGCTGCGTTTGGTGTTGTCGCCAATAGTGCGTTTGTTGATTGCCAAGGGCGTTAATTTTCAAACAACCAACGAGCTTTTGAAGCAAGTTTATGTCGATGCAGCCAAAAAGTATTTTGCGGATGCGGATGCAACAGATTCAAAGTTATCGTTACTAACAGGATTGAATCGTAAAGAAATTCGTCGCCTCACTACTGATGAAGAGGCAATGGCTACAGGTGATTCGGTTACATCGTTTGCAGCGGCGGTACACACCGCGTGGCGGACGCAGCGGCGTTTTCGCACGCGCGACGGCGATCCGCGTATTTTGCCGCGTGCTGATATGGCTCCTGCAGGAAAGCCGTCTTTTGATGAGTTGGTGCGCAGCGTTACCCAAGATCATCGGCCATCGGCTGTGCTCGAAGAACTGTTACGGTTGAATATCGTCGAGCAAAATGACGCAGGAGAAATTATGCTCGTTATTGACCAGTTCTTATCAAACCGTGCTTTAGCAGATAGCTTATTGCCGTTTGCTGAAAACTTAAGCGATCACAGTGCCGCTGGCGTCAGTAATTTATTGCGCTTAGAGTCAGCATCGCCAGCTAATCCATTTTTGGAACGTGCGATATTTGCTGATGAACTATCAGAAGCTTCCGCGCAAAAACTACACAGCATCAGTCAAGCACAGTGGCAGGTTTTTCATGATGATTTGGTGGCGCGTGCGATTGCCTTGGAGGCTGAGGATGCGAGCAATAGCCCAGAAAATAATCAAACCCGTATTCGTGTTGGCATGTATTTCTATGCTGAATCGCCAAACCGCGATTCCAGCTCTTAAATTGTAAAACTTGATGAGGGTATGATGTTAATTCCTGAGAATAGACGTTTTATCAAACCGCTTGTAGATGACCTAAAATTGGGTTTCTCTGTGGTAATAATGAGCAGTTTTTTGTTGCTCGGCTGCACAGAAGAAGTCAAAGTTGGCTCAAATGGCACTGGCATTGCAGCACCTGTCGAAGATGTGGGTTTAGAGGCCAGTATTAAAGGCCTAGGGCCAACGCAAATTGGTGGCGTTAGTGTTGACGATGCCACTGCGGCTATAGCAATTAATACTCAAGTTATCAGTATGCCGAGCAATTTGCGACTCGGTATGCAGGTTAATGCCATTGGCGTGCCCGTCACTAATGCGGCTACGAAAGCAAAACTGACGCAACTTATTGCCCAAAGTGCCGTGCGCGGGCCGGTGCAACGAGTAGATGCCGTACTTAATGAAATTACCGTCCTCAATCGCTCTTATCGTGTGGATGCAAATACTATTTTAAGTGGCGTTGATCGGGTTGGAAATTTGAGTGTGGGAAATTTTGTAGAAATATTTGCCACGCCAGCTGCACCACAATCTGCTGAATTGGCTACACGCTTAGTGCGTGTGAGTGCGAACTTTGACCCTGCTCGCGATACCGTAGAGGTGTTGGGACGCATTACTAGCTTGAGTGCACAGGGTTTTGCGCTGCCGAATGTACAGGTCAATAGCACCATTGGCGCTTTTGCCATTCCGCTACCAGGCTCGGTGCAAACAACGGCACCAGCGCCAATGCAATTAGGGGTTGCTAACTTGGTTCGTGTGTTGGGCACATTAAACGCAGCAGGTAGTGTGGATGCCACCCGTATTATCACCGGCCTTGAAACGATTCGTAAGGCCAATGCAGAAGTACAACTTGAGGGTTTGGTACAAGAAACGACGGGCAACCCGATCAATCGTATCAAAGTGGCAAATACGATGTTTGACGTCGCCAAAATTTCCAGCGAACTACTTAGTCAAGTGCGGCTAAATGCAAAGGTAGAAATTACTGCAACCCAGCTTAGCACCGGTTTGGTGGCGTCAAAAATGCGGTTAGTGCCCCCTGAGGAGCGCACTGAATTTACCCTTGAGGGTGCTATCTCTGAATTTACCTCCGCCGCAAGTTTTGTAGTCCAAGGAGAGCTAGTTAACGCGATGCAAGCAAGCTTTACAGCTGGTAATTTAGCTGACCTTGCCAATGGCAAACGCGTGACACTCAAGGCGCAAGCCGGAGCCGGACGGTTAGATGCGCGAACAATCGCAATTTTGCCGTAATGTCGGGTATTTTCTGCTACATTTAGCGCATGAAAGTATTTGCAATCACTGGCTATTCCGGTACCGGTAAAACCACCCTTATTGAAAAGCTGATCGCCCAATTTGTGGGTGAAGGCCTACGTGTTGCTGCGCTGAAGCATGCTCATGAGGGATTCGATATGGATACGCCTGGTAAGGATTCCTATCGTATGCGCGCCGCTGGCGCTAGCCAAGTTTTAATCAGTGCGCCACATCGCTGGGTGCTGATGGCGGAAATGAATGGTGCGGGTGAACCGACCCTTGAAGATCATCTCCAGCGTTTGGGAGAGGCAGATTTGGTGCTAGTAGAGGGTTGGAAAAATAGCGTGTTGCCTAAGCTTGAGGTGCAGCGCATGGAGGTGAATAAACCAGCGCTGTACCCTAGAGATGCCCGCATCAAGGCTGTCGCAAGCAATGATCAACATATGGCACCATGTGCGGGTATCGTTATTTTTAACTTAAATGATATTGCTGCCATTACTATATTTATTCGTGAGCATGCGGTCACGTTGCCTGAAATTGCGGTGCTCCGGGCCAAGGAATTACAAATGCAGAGTCAACAACAATGATTACGATATTATTTTTCGCTTCTCTGCGCGAGGCACTGGGTGTTAATCGCGAACAATTTGATTGCAAGCTATCCTCGGTTACCGATGTTGCCAGTTTGATTGAAGCATTGCGTGGACGCAGCGCGGCATTTTCTGAGGCATTAGCACCAACGCGTAATTGGCGCGTAGCAGTAAATCAGGAGATAGCTAATACGAATACACCGATTGCAAGCGGCGACGAAGTTGCATTCTTTCCACCAGTGACTGGCGGTTAAAGATGACTTCTATACTTGAAACTGCGGTACGTATTGAGATCAGCGAAACTGACTTTGATGTTAACGCGGAGTTAAGCAAAATGCGCGTAGGCCGTGCCGATATTGGCGCGATTTGTAGTTTCATTGGTTTGGTGAGAGAGGCAAATCTTGGCAGCCGAGTATCATCAATGACCTTAGAGCACTACCCAGGAATGACTGAAAAGACATTGCGGAACATAGTTGCAGAAGCCAGTCAGCGTTGGCCCTTACAGGCGGTAACGGTAATCCATCGCGTGGGTAAACTGCTCGCTGCTGACAATATTGTTTTGGTTC
Source organism: Betaproteobacteria bacterium (assembly GCA_031376425.1). Taxonomy (GTDB): domain Bacteria; phylum Pseudomonadota; class Gammaproteobacteria; order Burkholderiales; family Usitatibacteraceae; genus JANMDR01. The sequence goes on along the minus strand of JANMDR010000284.1, from coordinate 8,213 downwards.
TCGTGGCAAGCGCTCATCGCCAAGCCGCATTTGCCGCATGCGAATATGTCATGGATTTTCTGAAAACCGATGCACCGTTTTGGAAGCAAGAAAGCACTGAAAATGGCGTACATTGGGTTGATGCACGAGTATCCGATACTGCCGCGTTGCAGCGTTGGAATCAAAACTAAACGAGTGGAAAATGCCAAGTCAAACCGCAAAAAATGTATTGGGTGGTGCGCTACAAAGCTGTTGTTTAGAGCCGCGCACCGGATTCTATCGAGATGGTTTTTGTCACACGGGCCCGCAAGATCGCGGCTCACACACGGTATGTGCCAAAGTTACGGCAGAATTTTTGGCATTTAGTAAACGGCAAGGAAATGACCTTTCTACGCCAAGGCCTGAATTTGACTTTCCCGGCCTAAAACCGGGTGATAAATGGTGCATATGTGTTAGCCGTTGGGAAGAAGCATTTTTGGCAGGGGTAGCACCGCCTGTCGTTTTAGAATCTACCCACGAAAAAGCATTAGAAGTAGTGGAGTTGCAAGAATTGCAGGCAAGGGCGTTACAAACGTAAAGCTGCTTTTTGAAATTCATTTTTTCATTTTGTGCCAGCTGCATCATTTTTGCGTACCCTCGCCGCTTTTTCAATATCGTTTACTACCCCTTCTAGGGTCTGCATAGTGCGTGTTTTCCAACTGCGCATATCCACAAATTTGGCCACGGTGTGCTGCTTTAAGCAGACAAACCCGTGAACGACTGACCATACTTTAATAGCGGCGTCTTGCTGCTCTAGGCGAGTTGCTGTTGCTGGTAATAGTTTTGCGACGAGTTTAGTTAGGCCGATAAAGGCGGTAATTGACACTTCATGCGCCGCTTTTGATGGCTCATAACCCTCCTCGGGTTGCCCGAAAATTAAGCGGTAATGCGCTTCAAAGGCCTCGGCGTTTTCTAGATAATTACTGCACGCTTTAAGCACAGCTTCTTTGGGCTTTACGCCTTCTGTAAGTACATCCATTGCTTTGGAAACTTGCTCAAAACCCTCAATATAGAGTGCATCCAAAATACCCTGCTTGCCTTGGAAGTGACTATAGATGCCAATGGTAGAGATACCAGCTGCTTCAGCAATGGCCCGCACATTCAGTGCGCGTACGCCACCTTTTAGGAAAAGTATCGATGCAGCTTTGAGTATATTTGCCTTGGGAGTATTCATTACGCAATTATACTTGAATGCTTGACTTATCATAACAATGTTATGTATTATGGCGTCATAACAATGTTATGCCCTTAAATTAAACACACTATATTCTTGGAGAAAACGATGAGCGACAGTAAATTGCAAGCGGATTATTTGATTGTTGGCAGCGGTGCAGTGGGTATGGCCTTTGCAGATACACTAGTCACCGAGACCAACGCAACGATCATCATCGTCGATAAACACCAAAAACCGGGTGGGCATTGGAATGTGGCATATCCATTCGTTACTCTGCATCAGCCCTCCGCCTTTTATGGCGTGAACTCGGTAGAGCTCAGTAAAGGTCGTAAAGATGAAGTGGGGTTGAATAAGGGACTAAATGACTTAGCAACTGGTGCAGAAGTGTGTGCTTATTTTGATGAAATAATGCGCCACAAGCTGTTGCCTAGCGGTCGGGTTCAGTATTTTCCAATGTGCGACTATTTAGGTGATGGAAAATTTGTATCGCAACTCACAGGCCAGATGCATCAGGTACAAGTGAACAAAAAAACGGTTGACGCCACTTATTTGAAAACCACTGTGCCGTCTACGCACACCCCTAGCTTTACGATTGCGCCTGAAATTCAATTTATGCCTCTCAATAACTTGCCAAAAGTGAAATCACCCCCAGCAGGCTATGTGGTTATTGGTGGTGGTAAAACCGGTATTGATGCTTGTCTATGGCTGCTGGAGAATAATGTTAATCCCGATAAAATTCAGTGGATTATGCCGCGCGATGCATGGTTGCTTGACCGTAAAAATACTCAAGGTACACAAGAGTTTTTTGGCAACACCGTTGGTGCCTTGGCTGCGCAATTTGAGGCTGCAGCGCAAGCCGATTCCGTTACAAATTTGTTTGACCGGCTCGAAGCTGCTGGTGTGTTGTTACGCATCGATACTTCCGTTCGACCCAGCATGTTCCACGGTGCCACCATTAGTCATGCCGAATTAGTTGCTCTGCGTAAAATTAAGCAAGTTATACGTCTTGGCCGCGTGACGCGCATTGAGAAAGATCAAATCGTGTTTGTGAATGGCAGTATTCCAACGAGTACTGAGCATCTACATATTGATTGTTCCGCAAGCGCAATTAGTAATTTAGCCATGAAGCCAATTTTTAACGGCAATACCATCACACCGCAAACTGTGCGTTCATATCAACCAGTCTTTAGTGCTGCCTTCATTGCCCATATTGAAGCGGAAGCCAAATATGATGGTGACGCGGTTAAAAATAAAATTTGTACGGTGGTGCCCCTGCCTAATTTAGATACCGATTGGCTGCGCATGATGGCTGCACTAATGATGAACCAATATACGTGGTCGCAAGACCCGAGCATCGGTAAGTGGCTTTTTGAAAGCCGCTTGGATGCGGTGACGAAAATGATTGCGAAAGTAACCCCTGACGATACTGAAAAGCTGGCAATTATTGCGCGTATGCGCGGTAATGTGATGCCAGCGATGGCAAACTTGCAGAAGTTTATTGCGCAGATGGCCTAATGGAGATGATCATGTCGGAATTCCAAATTCGCAAGGATAATTTTGCAGTAAACCGGGTCGTGGAAAGTGCAACACTGAGCGCGACATCCGTACTCGCGGATGGCGAAATTTTAGTTAAGATTGATCGGTTCGCCATCACGGCAAACAATATCACCTATGCCGTTTTAGGCGATAAACTGGGTTACTGGAAATTCTTTCCACCACTTAAAGATGCCCAAGAATGGGGTATTTTGCCGGTATGGGGATTTGCTGATGTAGTGGTGTCCAATACGGCAGGAGTAGCTGTAGGCGAGCGCCTATTTGGCTATTTTCCGCCTGCCACATTCCTCAAGATGCTGCCGGTACGCATGACTTCCATGCGTTTGTTTGACGGTGGTATGCATCGCGCCATGCTGCCACCCGGTTATAACAGCTATACACGTGTGCTTGCAGAACCGGGCTATGACCGCAAAATGGACGATGTGCGCATGCTACTTTGGCCATTGCATATAACATCTTTTTGTTTGGGTGACCTATTACAGGATAAAAAATATTTTGATGCGAAGCAAATCGTGATTTTAAGCGCTTCTAGCAAGACCAGTATTGGCCTAGGCTACGCAATACAGGCCGACGTGTCTGCACCAACTGTTGTTGCGGTAACTTCGGAGAAGAATAGTCATTTTGTGAGCCAATTAGGCATTTACGCGCAAACAGTAAGCTATGATTCTATGAATGCTATTGATGCAAGTATTCCGACGGTCGTAGTCGATATGTCCGGCAATGGTCAAGTTCTTAAGCAGTTGCGCGCGCACCTAGGCGATAATATGTTGCGCTGTATTAATGTTGGCCTTACCCACTGGGATGAAACAGCGCTTGCTGAAACAAGCACCGCAGAACGTAGTGAATTTTTCTTTGCGCCCGCGCATATTCAAATGCGCATGAAGGATTGGGGTGTGGAAGAATTCAACGCTAGAACATCTGCTTTTTTGCGGGAATCCGCGATTAAAAGTATGAGCTTGCTGACTTTTACCAAGCTTCAGGGTTTGGATGGTTTGGCTAATGTTTATGCGAATGTATGTGCGGGGCGCATTGCGCCGGATCAGGGTTTGATTGTGGAGATGTAGATTATTTATTGCAGTTTGTGGAATCCCGATAATTGCGCAGCAGTGCAGTTTTTTTATGGCCTAATATCGTTTGCAAGTTAGACCTTCTATTGAAATTAGAAGGTCTTTTCACATGCGCCCTTTAACCTACTGATGGCAACCTACTATGACTAATACCAAACTATTTTCTACCATCTACTTTGCGCTGGCGATTCTTGGTCTTGTTGCAACATGGGTATTTAACCTTCAGTATTTTATCGCTAGTCAGGACATTGCCTTTAGCACTTACCTACGTACTCTGCTGGTGAACCCTGCTACGACTGCCGTTACGATTGATATCTATGTTTGTGCGGTCGTGTTTTCTATTTGGGTATTTCGTGAAGCAAAGCGGGTTGGCATGAAATGGCCATTTGCCTATGTATTGCTTAGTTTTGGCATTGGTCTTGGGTTTGCGCTGCCGCTGTTCTTAGGCTTTCGAGAGGGCGCGATTGCAAAGAGTTAGTTCAACTCTTTTGTGCTATCGCGTCCGATAGAAGTCTACTACCGCGTCCGTTGCAGCCCTTATATCATCATCGCTGATATCCATATGTAGTACCCAACGCTGGATCGTTGGCTTCCCCCCTGCTTTTACACCTCGGCTGTAAAGGTATGTAAATAGGGCTTCTGCGTCTGTTGGCGCGGGTTTGGCCCAAACTATATTAGTTTGCGGTGGTTCAATTAACAGTTTGCCATTACTAGCCTGCGTGAGTGCCGCAGCTAATTGGGTAGCGCGGCGATGGTCATCGCTCAAGCGCACCAGATTATTGTCTAGTGCAAATTGCCCAGCCGCCGCGATGACACCAGCTTGGCGCATGCCGCCACCGATCATTTTTCGTAAACGTCGAGCCCGTTTAATAAATGCAGCATCACCCAAAAGCAGTGCACCAACTGGTGCGCCTAAGCCTTTGGAAAGGCAGATAGATACAGAATTAAACGAGGCGCAAATAGTGCGGGCGTTTTCCATCACTTGTGCATGCGCTAAGCCACTTAAGCCGACATTGTTGGCGATAGCCGCATTAAACAAGCGCGCACCATCTAAGTGGGTGAGTAGGCCGCGCTCATTGGCAAGGGCTTTCATTTTTGGAAAATATGCTAGTGGCAAGACTCGGCCACCCCAAGTATTTTCTAGCGCAATTAATTTGGTTTTTGCGTAGTGAAAATCGTCAGGCTTGATCGCCGCTTCAATGTCGGCCAGCGCAATCGTGCCATCAGCTTGTTGCAATATTGGTTGCGGCTGAATACTTCCAAGCACGGCCATTCCGCCGCCTTCCCATTTGTAGGTATGTGCCTGCTGGCCGACGATCACTTCGTCGCCACGCTGGCAATGCGCCATTAAACCGAGTAAATTCGTTTGTGTGCCCGATACGCCATAAAGCCCAGCTTCATAGCCTAAGGCCTCGGCGATGCCTGATTCTAGTGAATTTACAGTAGGGTCTTCACCATATACATCATCGCCAACAGCGGCGTCGTGCATAGCTTGGCGCATTTCGGCGCTGGCTTTGGTCACGGTATCAGAGCGAAAATCCATTTTTATTTTTTCTCGTTAACGTCAGAAAAATCATCATTCATTCCACAAAAAATATCACGGGTGAGGGTGATCATGCGCAGAATTCTGGCGTCATCAATGCGATAAAAAACTTTAGTGGCTTCTTTACGCGAAGTAATGACGTTTTTTGATTTCAATATGGCCAAGTGCTGAGAAACATTGCTTTGTGTGGTGCCGACGGCTTCTAGAATGTCCTGCACCATCAGCTCGCCACCATTGAGTACGCATAGAATTTTGATGCGCAACGGATGTGCCATTGCTTGCATGGCGGACGCGGCCTGTTCAATATTTTCTGACTTGCCTAGGAGCTCAAAAATATCCATATCGTCTACAGATTTTTCGAGTAATGCAGGTTGCATTTTTTTCGTGGTGGGCATATTGGCACTGTGGATATTAGCCACTATCCTATGTTTTATATTGTGCTTATTGTACGTGAGGTAAGCGGTACATTGAGCAGTGAAATTTTTTAGCCTTATTTATTAGAGTATGCTAATATTTAAATATCAGGAGTTGCTAATATTTGGTAAAGTGTTTGGGGAGTATCAATATTTATGGATCATAAACCGATCGATTTTAAAGCCGATGAAAAAACGTCTGGCCGTTTGTCTGGCCGTATATTACGTGCGCCAGAAAGTTTCCTGAGCGCTGATGCGGTTCGCGATAGCGGCACAAAGGATAGTGCGGGTAGACGCCAATTTTTACGTGATGCCCTGCATGGCGCACGCGGCGCGAGCGCAGCTGCGGTTGCGGCTGTAGCCGGATCGTTTGGATTTAGCGCGCATGCTGAAAATAAAACGCTTGGGGATGAGAATATTCTTACGCTCCCAGCGCATTCAACTGGCCTAGGTAAGCCTGTTGCAGCGACTGGCTATGGCTCGCCTTCACAGCATGAAGGTAATTTGCAGCGTCGTGAAAGCCCTGGATTGACGCGGGTTTCAGCGGCATCGGTATCGTTTACGCCCCTACAAGGGTTGTTTGGAATCATCACCCCAAATGGCTTGCATTTTGAGCGGCATCATCAAGGATGGTGGGATATTGAGCCATCAAAACATCGGTTGATGATTAATGGTTTAGTTAAAAATCCGATGGTGTTTACCATGGATGATTTAATGCGCTTGCCCTCGGTTTCGCGCATGCATTTTATTGAGTGCGGCGCGAATACTGGTATGGAATGGGGCAATGTTGCCGTGCCCACAGTCCAGTACACCCACGGTATGTTGAGCTGTTGCGAATATACGGGAGTGTTGTTATCAACCTTGCTCGATATTGCGGGCTACGATAAAAAACTGGGTAAGTATATTTTGGTCGAAGGTGCAGATGGCTCGTCGATGACGCGCACTATTTCAATGGAGCGTGCGCTAGATGATTGTATGGTGGCCTATGCCATGAATGGCGAAATGCTACGCCCAGAAAATGGCTATCCTTTGCGGATTGTGGCACCTGGTTTGCAGGGCGTGTCATGGGTAAAATATCTGCGTCGTATCGAAGTAGGCGATATGCCCTGGGCAACGAAAGACGAAGCCCTACATTACATTGATTTAATGCCAGACGGCAGCCATCGCCAATACACCAGTATTCAGGAATGTAAGTCGGTAATCACTTCTCCTTCAGGCGGGCAGACCCTGTTAGACCGTGGCTATTACAACATCACCGGACTGGCGTGGAGTGGGCGTGGAAAAATCAAGCGTGTTGATATCAGTACCGACGGTGGTAATAATTGGCAAGCTGCAAAGCTTGAAGGGCCAGTTTTGCCAAAATGTCTAACGCGCTTTAACGCACCGTGGGTGTGGAAAGGTAATCCCGCGTTACTCCAGAGCCGCGCTGTGGACGATACTGGTTATGTGCAGCCAAAAATCAAACAGTTACGACAAGTGCGTGGCGTACGTTCGATATACCACAACAACGCGATTCAGACATGGAAAGTCGCCGATGATGGTGAGGTGAGCAATGTACAAATTGTTTAGTATTTTGCTGCTCTTGTTGTGCGCGGAAAGCGTGGCGCAAAGACCGTTAACCAATCTACAAAAAAATGCTCAGAAAGTAAATGCTGAAATTCTATATAAAAATATCGGGCGACTAGCTACAGCTGCCGAAATTGCCGCGTGGGACATTGATGTGCGCCCAGATTTTAAAGGATTGCCTAATGGGGAAGGTAATGTGCGCATGGGCGAGCAGGTATGGGAAGCAAAATGCGCATCTTGTCATGGCACATTTGGTGAGTCTAATGAAGTTTTCTCATCCTTAATTGGCAACACCAAAGCGGAGGATGTTAAAACAGGGCGAGTTAAAGCGCTTACCGAGGGCACGCCGCGCACCACGATGATGAAACTCTCGCAAATTTCAACTTTATGGGATTATATTAATAGGGCTATGCCGTGGAATGCACCAAAAACACTCACCACAAATGAAGTGTATGCGGCAACGGCCTATATGCTGCATTTGGCGGATCTAGTGCCCGCTGATTTTGTGCTGTCAAACAACAATATCGCGCAGGTGCAGCAACTTTTGCCTAATCGTAACGGTTTAAAGAAATACGATGCGTTGTGGGATATAAATGGCAAGGGTGATGTAACAAACGTGCTGTGCATAAAAAATTGCGAAGATGCGGCTAAGTTGAGTTCATATCTGCCGGAATACGCGCGCAATGCCAGCGGTAATTTAGCCGAGCAGCAACGTTTATTTGGTGCTACGCGCGGTACTGATACCTCTGCGAACACGAGCAATACAAAGATCGCGACCAAGCCGCAAGCGTCGGTAGGAACAAACGCAAACACCGGCAATAATGTCAATGCAGCAACGTATGCGCTCGCTAAAGCCAATAATTGCCTCGCCTGTCACG
>JANMDR010000283.1:0-17403 GCA_031376425.1 Betaproteobacteria bacterium | reverse complement strand
TTTCATCAGCGCACTTTCTCGGTTGATTCGCGCAATCAGTTCAAGATTTCCAAAGCTTTCTTGCATGGCACTTTACTCTTTTGCTGTTAACGCTATTTTGATAGCAATCTTGATTGAAAGTTCAGTTGTGCAGAGGTCTTTCAACTACTGTTTCTAGGTTGAAAAACGTATTGGCAAAGGTTTACCCAGCGAGAGTTTATGGCTGGAGTTGCGGTTTTTCCATGACTCGGCGCAACTTTTCTCCGCGCTGATTGCGCCCTATGGGTTGTGCTATATGCCCTAAGACGCGCTATTCTAGGGCATCTCCAAGCATTGAATAACTAGTTTTTTACCACCACTTTTTGCCGTAGCACGGCTAACAAGCCGTCTAACGCTTCTAAGTTATGAAACTGGAGCACGACTTCGCCTTTGCCTTTTTTATTGGCTTTAATACTGACTACGGTACTAAGTTTTTCGCTAAGTTCATTTTCTAATTGGCGAATGTCGGCATCTTGCGTAACGTTTTTAGCTTTACTCGTGCTGACGTTAGGTGCGGTTTGTTCACGACGCACTAGCGCTTCGGTATCACGTACAGATAGTTGTTTGCTAATCGCTTGATGGGCGATTTCTACTTGGGCGGATTTGTTTAGCGCTAACAACGCTCTGGCGTGGCCCATATCGAGTTTGCCGTGCATGACCATATCTTGCACTGGTTTGGCTAAATCAAGTAAGCGGAGTAAATTGGTAACAGCGCTACGGGAACGGCTTACGGCTTGGGCGGCTTCGTCGTGGGTGAGTTTAAATTCTTCGATTAGTCTAGCGATACCTGCCGCCTCTTCCATCGCGTTTAAATTTTCACGCTGGATGTTTTCAATTAGGCCAATCCCCAATGCAGCTTCATCGGAAATTTCCCGCACCAGCACCGGCACGGTCTGAAGGTTCGCTATTTGCGCAGCTCTCCAGCGTCTTTCACCAGCAATAATTTCAAATTGCTGCTTACCGATTTCACGCACTAAAATCGGCTGCACGATGCCGCGCTGCGTAATGGATGCAGCAAGCTCTTGCAGCGCTGCTTGATCCATTTGCGTACGCGGTTGATATTTACCAGGTTTAAGCTGGCTTGGCGGTACGTCACGCAACACATCAACTTTAGGGGGGGCTGCATTAGGCGCATCGGTTTTACCGCCGCCTAGAAGTGCGTCGAGTCCGCGGCCTAGGCCTTTGGGTTTAATGCTCATGGTGTTTCACTTTCTGGTGATTGTTTGTTGCGTCATTCCAGCGATTATTGAAATAATCGGCTTCATTTTAATTTGCATCACTAACGTCTTTTTCCGCTTTGGCATTTGCGGCTTTCTGCGCTTCGGTTTGAGCAACAGGCTTACCTTCTCGGGCGAGTAGCTCACGCGCAAAGGCTAGGTGGGCGATAGCGCCTTTAGATGTTGCGTCATGCAAAATAACCGGCTTGCCGTAACTGGGCGCCTCCGCGATGCGCACATTGCGTGGGATGACGGTATCGAATACTTTTTCACCAAAATGGCTTTTAATTTCTGCCGATACTTGCTGCGTTAGACTGGAGCGCGGATCATACATGGTGCGCACCAGCGCTTCGATTTCAATATTTGGGTTTAAATTAGCTTTTACTTTGCGCAAGGTGCCGACTAAATCACTTAAGCCTTCTAGGGCGTAGTATTCGCACTGCATGGGAATGATGACGGCATCGGCTGCGGTAAGCGCGTTTACAGTCAACATATTGAGTGCGGGTGGACAATCAATAATCGCGTAGTCATAATTTGCGGCAATTTCGGCGAGGGCTGTTTTTAGCACATGCTCGCGATTGTCCATATCGATCATTTCAATTTCAGCGCCAGCAAGTTCGCGATTTGACGGCAGCACATCAAAATTGCCCTCAACGCGCACTAAACACTCTGCAGCTTGGTATTCATTTAGCATAACGCCGTAAAGCGTTTTTTCGCACTTGTTTTTATCGACACCGCTGCCGGTGCTGGCGTTTCCCTGCGGATCAAGATCAACCAATAGCACTCGTTGACCGTAGTGCGCCAAGGTCGCGGATAAATTTACAGCAACGGAGGTTTTACCCACGCCACCTTTTTGATTTGCTACTGCGTATGTTTTCATACCGCTCTTTTTAAAGACACTAAATAGCGCACGCCTTCGACCTGCGGCACATTAAATTGCTGCTTATTTTCTACCTGCCAATGGCTGGGAAGGCCTTTTAACTCAGCATCTACCGCCTGCCCCTTCATTGCAAATAATCGGCCTGCAGGCGCAGATAAATGCTCGGTGGACTTTATAAATTGGGCAATATCGGCGTAGGCGCGAGAAATGACAATATCAAATCCACCTGGTACTTTCATTTGCTCAACCCGCGCGCATAAGGCTTGGGATTTTTTTAAATTTAGCTGCGCTTTAGATTGACGCACGAAGCTAATTTTTTTATCAATACAATCAAGCATGGTAATTTTATTGTGCGGAAACATAATCGCCAACACCACACCCGGCAAACCCGCGCCGGTGCCAACATCAAGCACGCTAAAGTGTTGATCGGCCAATGCATCAAACATCGGTACAACTGCCAGGCTATCTAAGATATGCACACCGATCATTTGCGCAGGCTCGCGTACTGCAGTGAGGTTAAAGGTTTTATTCCACTTTTCCAGCAGCAACACGTATTGCAATAAGCTTTGTCGTTGCGCAGGGCTAACCCGTGCAGATAAATTAAGCAGCTCAATGCCATCATTGAGCAATTTTTCTAAAGACGCTAAATTAGGTTGTACCGCACGCAGCGCCGATACTTTAGGCACAATATGTTGCTGTGGATGGGCTTTTACCGTCAAAATTTACGCCTGTTTAACTTGATTGGTGGCGTTTGCCGCGTGCGCAACTTCTATCACCTGCGCATTTTTCTCTAAGTTCTCTAAACTCTCTAAAGCGCGCGCACCAGCAAACCCGCGCTTTAAATGCACCAATAATAAGGAAATTGCGGCTGGGGTAATGCCTTGAATACGCGCGGCTTGCCCCACGGTTTCGGGTTTGTATTGATTTAGTTTTAGCTGCGTTTCTCGCGATAGGCCATTAACCAGCGCGTAGTCAAGGTCTTGCGGCAATTGGGCGATTTCTTGCGCCTGATTGCGCTCTACCTCGACCTGTTGCCGATCAATATAGCCTTGATACTTGGCGGCTATTTCTACCTGCTCAACCACTACCGGATCAATGTTCACCGCTTCGCCAGCACCCATTTTTTGCAAGGCATCATGAGCCACATTAGGCCGACGCAATAATTCAAAAAGTGAGTATTCACGCTCTAAAGGCTGCCCCAAGACCGCTGTCATACGGGCTTCTTCAAGCTTTGAAGGGTGCGCCCATGTGGCTTTAAGACGCGCTGTTTCGCGCTCCACAGCTTCTTGTTTACGGCAAAAGGCTTCCCAACGAATATCATCTACCAAACCAGCATTACGACCTATTTCGGTAAGGCGAGTATCCGCATTATCTTCACGCAATTGCAGACGATACTCAGCGCGGCTGGTAAACATGCGGTAAGGCTCGGTTACGCCACGGGTGATAAGATCATCCACCAGCACCCCTAAATAAGCTTCCGCGCGACCAAGCGTAATAGCGGCACGGCCAAGTGCTTGTGCTGCGGCGTTGGCACCAGCAAGCAGGCCTTGTGCTGCAGCTTCTTCATAGCCAGTAGTGCCGTTAATTTGACCGGCAAAGAACAGGCCATTAATGGCTTTAGTTTCTAATGTCGCTTTTAATCCGCGCGGGTCAAAATAGTCATACTCAATGGCATAGCCTGGGCGCAAAATATGCGCATTTTCTAGGCCTTTCATACTTTGCACCACCTGCCACTGAATATCGAAAGGCAAGCTGGTAGAAATACCGTTTGGGTAATATTCGTTGGTGGTCAGACCTTCGGGTTCTAAAAAAATCTGATGGCTGCTTTTATCGGCAAACCGATGAATTTTGTCTTCAATCGAAGGGCAATAGCGCGGCCCTACCCCTTCAATTACGCCGGTAAACATAGGCGAACGATCTAAGCCGCCACGGATAATGTCGTGGGTCTGCGCATTGGTGTGGGTAATGTAGCAGGGCACTTGGCGCGGTTGCATCGCACGGTTTCCTAAATAGGAAAATACTGGCGTGGGGTCATCACCTGGCTGGGCTTGCAGCTTGCTAAAATCAATTGTGCGGCCATCAATACGTGGCGGTGTGCCGGTTTTTAGGCGGCCAACAGGCAAGGCGAGTTCGCGCAAACGCGCTGCGAGCGAGATAGCAGGCGGATCACCCGCGCGACCAGCTGCATAGTTTTGCAGACCCACATGAATTTTGCCGGCTAAAAAGGTTCCCGCCGTGAGCACCACGGTTTTAGCCGAAAAGCGAATGCCCACTTGGGTGATAACACCGGTAATTCGGGCTTCTCCGCCACTTTCATCAACTAACAAATCGTCAACGGCTTGCTGAAATAACCATAAATTTGGCTGATTTTCCAAACGCTTACGAATCGCAGCGCGATAGAGCACCCGATCGGCCTGCGCACGCGTCGCGCGTACTGCTGGCCCTTTGCTGGCATTTAAGGTGCGAAACTGAATACCTGCTTCGTCAGTGGCGATCGCCATCGCACCGCCCCAAGCATCAATCTCTTTAACCAAATGGCCTTTGCCAATTCCGCCAATACTCGGATTGCACGACATTTGCCCCAAGGTTTCAATGCTATGGGTAAGGAGCAAAGTTTTCGAACCCATGCGTGCCGCCGCCAAGGCGGCTTCAGACCCAGCATGGCCGCCGCCGATAACAATCACATCAAAGGTTTTAGGAAAAGTCAGCATGATACTTAAGTGTTATTAAACAATAACCTGATTAAATTCAGGCTATTAGCGCAGCATAGCGCAAGGTCTATGATTTTATGCGATTGTTCCACGTGGAACAACCTTTAAGTATAGAAACGATGGATATATACTGCTGGTGTGGTGCTTTCACCGTTGCTAGCAGCATCGTTGCAACTTATAGGGTCACTAGTATTTAGCTAAAAACGCCATCACATCGGCCTGCGCTTTAGCTCGCGCAATATCGTTACCACCGACATGCACGCCATTAGCTAAACTAGGAATATTGCGATTACGCACATCCATACGCACCCTCACCTTATTTCCTGGCGCATCGAAGCCGTGGTACGCATTATCATATAAATAAATTTGTGCCTGATTGCCATTGCCCGCAACCAGTGTTTCGCAGGCTGCTGCGGGGGTCCAATCATCTTCACGGCCTATAAATATGGCCGTTCGCACTCCAAATTTCAAGTTACGCTGACTAGCCGCAGTGCAACCGGGGTAAAACGCCATGATTGCCTTAAATTTAACCTGCGCCGATTTAAATAGCGCTGTGTCGGCCTCAGCAGCATACATACTGCCGGTAGCACCATTTGAAAATCCCATCAAGTAAATGGCGTCTGGATTGATATCAGCACGTTTAGCCAAGTAAGCAAGCGCCCCATAAGCGTCGCGTGGTCGTTCGCGGCGCTCGGTAATTGGCCGATCGGTTTTGGTGCACACCTCTGTATGCCCGCGCGGAATAAAACTATCTACCGCCAAAACAGCATAACCTGCGCCCGTTAGCTGCTCCACCCAACCAGCAAGACTGGGTTTAAGTTTATCGTTGTCATCCACCATCCCCGAGCAACCATGCGCCAAGATGATCGCTGGCGCTTTAGCTCCAGTTTTCGCTGCGACAGATATTGATCGAATAGGCGGAAAGAAAAAACCGCGTAATTCGGTAGGCTTATTTGGTTCTTCACTGGGAAACTTTACGATCTGCATAGCCGTATCAGTTACTGTTAGGGGTGCTGAATGCTGCGCACAGCTAGTCAACATTAGAAAACCCAATCCAATAATCCATTTATGTTTCACGTGGAACATAAGCTCTTCACCCTTAACTTATTTACCGATACAAAACCGACTAAAAATTTCACCTAATAAATCATCGGGTGTAAATTCCCCCGTAATTTCAGATAAGGCCTGCTGCGCTAAACGACACTCCTCCGCAAAAAGCTCAAACTGGCTTAACTGTTCGGCAGCATCTCGTAAGTACGTCCCTGCAGTTTCCAAAGCGCGCAAATGTCTTTGCCTTGCTAAGAATACGCCCTCGCCCGAAGCTTGCCAACCAGCGGTATGTAACAACCAATTACGTAGCGCTTCTATACCTTGCCCTGTTTTGGCTGAAACATAGAATTCATTAGAGGTACCCGCATTACCCTCCTTGGTAATGCCAGCAGATGCGCTGTTCCCTACAGCGGTGTTGTGCGGATCAAGATCGGCCTTATTTATAATGCGAGCCACAGGCATGGTCTGGGGTAACCGTTTAAGAATATCGGCCTCAGCAACACTGATAGTATTGTTTACCGCGTCGCTAATAAGTAACGCTGCACCGGCTTGCGCGACCGCCGTCCATGTGCGCGCAATGCCAATCGCTTCTACTGGATCAGTCGTTTCGCGCAAACCGGCAGTATCAATTAAGTGAATCGGCACGCCATTCAAAGCAATGGTGGCACGCACACTATCGCGCGTCGTGCCCGCAATCGGCGTAACAATAGCGAGTTCCTCACCCGCTAGACAGTTTAACAAACTGGATTTACCTACGTTTGGCTGACCAATTAACACCACCTGCAAACCGTCGCGCAACACGGCGCCCTGTTTAGAGACCTGCAATAACTGCGCCAGCTGTTGACGAATTGCTGTTAACGCCTGCGCTTGGTGAGCAATATCCGCAGGATCAATTTCCTCCTCAGGAAAATCAATGCATGCCTCGATATGCATGCGTAAATTAATGAGGCTTGCTACTAAGGCATTAACGCGATTAGAAAACTCTCCCGTGAGCGATCGTGCCGCACTTTTTGCGGCTTCAATGCTGGAAGCGTCAATCAAGTCCGCTACGCTTTCAGCCTGTGCCAAATCAATTTTGCCATTCAAATACGCACGCTGTGTAAACTCCCCAGGCGCTGCGTGTGTGGCACCTAGGTTCACGGCTCTTGCTAATAGTGCCTGCAACACCATAGACCCACCATGACCCTGACACTCTAGTACATCTTCGCCAGTGAATGAATTAGGGGCTGTAAAAAAGAGCGCTAACCCTTGATCTATTGGCGCACCGACAGCGTCTTGGAAAGTACACAAGGTGGCTATGCGGGGCTGTAAGGTTCTCCCGGTAAGCGCTTTTGCAAAAGCAGCTAGGTTTTTACCTGACACTCGCACTACACCAATACCGCCTCGTCCAGAAGCGGTGGCAATAGCGGCAATCGTGCTGGGTTTATTGGATAGCATTATATTGTTTCACGTGGAACATTGATTGGAATTGATTGGCTAATATCTATAAGTCTAACCGTAAAAAACAAAAACGCCGTGGGCAAATTGCACCACGGCGTTTAAATTTACCTAGCTTGTTTTAGCGCTTATGCACCACTTCCGCAGGCTTATACTGACGATTGATATTCCATGTTTGTGCAATACCAAGCAAGTTTTGCATCGCCCAGTACAACACCAAGCCCGCAGGGAAAAAGAAGAACATGATGGAGAATACGATAGGCATCGCCATCATTACCTTAGCTTGTATTGGATCCGGTGGCGCTGGATTCATTCTGGTTTGCACAATCATAGAGGCACCCATGAAAATTGGCAAAATATAGAATGGGTCTGGCGTAGAAAGATCGGTAATCCAACCTATCCACGGCGCGTTACGTAACTCTACCGCACCCAAAAGTACCCAATAAAGCGCTAAAAAGAACGGCATTTGTACCAACATGGGTAGGCAGCCTCCTAGCGGATTCACTTTTTCGGTCTTATAAAGCTCCATTACCGCTTGGTTCATTTTCATCTTATCATCACCAAATCGTGCTTTTAAGGCCTCCATTTTCGGCGCAAGCACTTTCATTTGTGCCATTGATTTGCCCGCTTTTTGGTTAAGCGGGTAGAAAACGATCTTAATCAGGATTGTTAGTAAAATAATAGCCCAACCCCAATTACCGATAATGCCGTGGATGAACGATAAAATAACAAACATTGGGTAAGCGATTACGGTTAGCCAGCCATAATCCACCACCAAATCTAACCCTGGCGCTAATTTCTTTAACTTCTCTTGTTCTTGCGGGCCCAAATACAGCGTAGTAGAAACGGCTTGGCTGCCCGTCGGTGATGCCGCAAATGCGAGTTTAACGCCGGACGCAAATCGTTTATTACTGGTTTTAGTAGCATAAAATTCGCGCTTAGCATCTTTTTGTGGCAACCATGCAGATACAAAATAATGCTGCACCATAGCGATCCAACCATCATTTGCTTCCTTCACAAACTCGGGCTTACCTTTTTCAATATCTGCAAATGCTATTTTTTGGAATTTTTTAGCTTCGGTATAAACTGCCGGGCCGGTAAACGTCACTACGCCCGTAAACGGATTGCTGCTGTTATTCTCACCTTCTGGGGCATTATCATCGCGCATAAATTGAAAATACGCAGTAGGTGCAACAACAACACTATCCGCACCGCTCGTTTTGCCAATCAACTCTAACGTTACACCTACGTCGTATTTACCACGGGTAAAGGTATAGGTTTTTGTAGCGGTCAATCCTGGAATATCTTTATTTTCAAATCGTACTTCTAGCTTATCGCCAGTCCCCATATCATAGTTTGAGCTGGCCGTATTCCAGAATGATAAATGGTTAGGAAGCACTAACTCTGATGAAGATGCGCCTATTACGCCAATCTGCGAAACAAAGTAATGATTTTCTAGGTCTTGTAACAATGGGAAGTTACGCGCCTTATCTTTCGATGCTTTATGCTCATTTAATACCGCTACACGAATATCACCGCCCAAAGTATCAAACTCAAGATCAAACTTGTCGGTTTTAACTTTAACGCGTTTGCTAATCTGTGGCGTCAAATTTGGCGCAGCAACCGGTACATTCGTAGCGGCAACAGGAACAGCGGTTGCCGTCACTGGCGGAACACTTGATACTGGCACACCGGAAGCGTTAACACCTGTCGTTGGCGTAGCCGAAGGAATCGCCCCAACCGGCACGCCATTCGCTGCCTTTTCGCTCGCTTTGGCAGCCGCCGTAGCTGCTGCTAGTTGTACAGGATCAGTCGTTTGCGGTTTATTCCATGCTTCCCACAACATGAGGCCAGAGAAAGCGAAAAGCACAATTGCGATGAGTCGAGAGGTATCCATTTAAGCTTTCAACAAAAATTTTATGACGATCATATTTGAATTACGTTACTTTATAACTTCATTAAAACTAAAAACGATTTCGAAAGCATTTCCTTACTTAAGGTACTGGATCATGCCCACCAGCACACCAAGGGTGGCAGCGTGCTAAGCGATGAACCGTTAAGTAACTCCCGCGTACTGCGCCATATTTTTGCAACGCCTCTACGGAATACACTGAACAAGTAGGCAAAAAACGACACTGCCGGCCAATAAAAGGACTTAACGTCCACTGATACAAACGTACTAGCCAGATTAATGGTTTTGCTAAAAGTTTATTCATCTCATCACCCTAAGCGGTTCTAGCGCGCTTTTTTAGCTTGCTTACCTGCTCAAAGGTTCTATCTAGCACCGTTTGCACATCCACTTTAAACTGCTGACGTCCAGCTTTATTCTTAAGCGGCACTTTTTCCCGCAAAAAAACAATAAAATCGACCGGCTCTGCCATAAGCGCATGTTGCCGCGCTGTTTCTCGCATAATTCGCTTTGCTCGATTGCGTAATACTGCGCGTTTAAGCAAGCGTTTCGGTGCTACTGCACCCATTCGCGCGGTATTATTAATCGCTTCATCTGGTAACAATGAGTGCAATAAAAATTGGCTTTGCGATGCTAATCCTTTTAAAAAACCACGACGTGCCAAAGACGCCACTCTAACTTCTTTAGATGGCGTCAAAATTTGGGCAAATCCCGTTTTATCGAGTCTTCTATCACTACCAAACTTAGCATTATTACGCTGCTGCGACTGTGGTTTGGCAAACTTCGTTAATGGTGATGAAGTTGAATTGGTCATTTAAAATATACCAATCCAAAGAGCGCTTAACTGCTGCTGCACCAATTCATCTGCAAGAACTGAGGCATTTATCATTATCAGGCGATCTCGTTACTATCTGCTACGTTAACTGTGTAGTAATGACCCAGTAATAGACTAAACCGCTAAACGAGCACGACCCTTAGCGCGACGTGCACGGATAACACCGCGACCGCCTACTGTTTTCATGCGAACTAAAAAGCCGTGCGTTTTCTTACGACGGGCAACGGACGGTTGATAGGTACGTTTCATGATGCATTCCTTATTAAGTTAATTTGAAGCAAAGCCGTGGATTATCCCTTGTTTTCAGTGCCTTAGTCAATAAACACCGCTGTTTACGTCCTTTTTAGTACCCTCTTTCGTTGTATTGCGTAATTTGGGTAAGCTTTTTCTAAAAAGGCAACCAAATTATTTTTAGCTCAAAATCAAACAGACTGTGGATAACTTTTTTTAAAACGACTAAAATCAACGGTTACCTATCTCAATGCTGCTGTTCCCAATATAACTATTATGTTCACTTAAAGGTTATACAAAAACATCCTAAGCTATCAATTTATTACGGTACAACTCATATTTCCTGAATATCTTGGTAATGTCTTAGTAGCATTTTGATCTTAAGCAACTTCCTTACAGCTAATTACGCCTGTCCTTTCATTCAGATCTCATGTGCACATAAACATATGTGCACTTAGGCTAAAACCAAAGTTCTCATTTATGCATGTTTTTTGGCAGTCATGCCGTTCTGAATTTGAAAAGGAACTATCTCCACATCAATTTAATACGTGGGTTAAACCCCTGCGTTTCGAAACTGATAGCGATAGTTTTGGTTTTACCGTTGTCGCGCCGAATAGACATGTATTGCTTTGGGTAAAAGATCGACTGCTTTCAAAAATTGACCATGAAGCAGAAAAGTATTTTGCGCGCCCTGTTACTGTTGCCCTCGCTCTTGAAAATGATACCGAGACGCCTGAAACTCAAAAAACGACTTCGTTTAATAAACGTAGCACCGATTTAGCGGATGAAACAACGCTACCGTCTGATTTAACAGATGTTGAATTAGCTTCGCCAGCGATCCTTGCTGTCGCTAACAATGCCCCTGCGGGCCTACATCGTGTTAATCCTGCATTTACCTTTGCCACATTTGTTGGCGGTAAAGCCAATCAATTGGCGCGAGCGGCGGCGTTACAAGTAGCTGATAATCCAGGTCAAGGTTATAACCCTTTATTTATCTACGGTCCGACTGGTTTAGGCAAAACCCACCTAGCTCAAGCCATTGGTAATGTGGTGATGACGAAAAACCCTAATGCCAATATTCGTTATATTCACGCTGAACAGTTTGTGACTGATGTTGTAAAAGCATATCAACATAAAGCCTTTGATTCTTTTAAACGTAGCTACCATTCTCTTGATTTACTACTCATTGATGATATTCAATTTTTAGGTGGTAAATCACGCACGCAAGAAGAGTTTTTCTATGCTTTTAATGCGCTAGTAGGAAGTAATAAACAAGTAGTAATTACCTGTGACCGTCATCCCAAAGAAATATCCGGGATTGAAGATCGCTTAGTTTCTCGTTTTGGCTGTGGTTTAACCGTAAGTGTAGAACCGCCTGAATATGAAATGCGCGTGGCTATTTTGATGAAAAAAGCTGAAGGCGATAATACTGAGTTACCCGAAGAAGTAGCAAAGTTTGTGGCCAAACATATTCGTTCCAGCGTACGCGAATTAGAAGGCGCATTAAAAAGAGTCGTCGCTTTTTCTCGTTTTAATAATACTGGTATCACCATTGCTACAGCAACTGAAGCGCTTAAAGATATTCTAGCGGTATTGAGTCGCCAAGTATCCCTAGAAAATATTCAAAAAACCGTTGCTGACTATTACAAAATTAAAGTTTCTGAAATGTATTCGCAGAAAAGAGTCCGATCAATCGCTCGGCCTCGACAAGTAGCAATGTCACTAGCTAAAGATTTAACGTCGATGTCATTACCAGAAATTGGCGAAGCATTTGGGGGCAGGGATCACACAACGGTATTGCACGCATGTCGTAAAGTAAAAGAATTAATTGAATCTGATAGCAATATCGCGCGCGATCACTCCTTATTACTACAAATTTTACGTGGTTAATTACGCTAAAAACATGATTTTATTGCTGTATAAGTAAGCAGTTAATGCTGGTATATTCTGTATATTTTCTGTGGATAACTTTTTGAATTTTTTACTTATAGATAATTATCAACAAGCTATCCAATTAGCGTTAGTCCTACTCTACACAATATTAGCATCACCATTAAACTACTTAATGTATTGATTTATATAAGAAATTTTTGTATCTGTGCGTAACTCATCATCATTACTACTACTATTAAATAGGTTTATTTATGTTCTCAGTAAAAGCTAGGAATAGTTCCTTATTAGGACCACTTCAATTTGTGACTGGCGTTGTTGAACGTCGTCATACATTGGCTATTTTGTCTAATGTACTCATCGAAATACAAGATCAAAATATTAGCTTTATAGCAACCGATTTAGAAGTTCAAATTAAAGCTACAGCACGGTTAGAAAATCCGCAAACAAATGGCAGTCTTACTGTGGCAGCCAAAAAACTACAAGATATTTTGCGGGCGTTACCACCTGATTCTGATGTAACGCTTGATAATAAAGATAGCCGTATGACGGTAAAGGCGTCTAAAAGTCGTTTTGCTCTGCAAACATTAGCCGCAGACGATTTCCCTAAGATTGCTGAATCTGCAGATAACGTTTCTGAAATTACCTTACCGCAACGCGAATTAAAACATGTGCTCAGTAAAGTACAGTTTGCAATGGCAATTCAGCATATTCGTTATTATTTAAATGGCGTGCAATTATCTACCGAAGGTAATACGCTCAGGGTAGTTGCAACGGACGGACATCGCTTAAGTATGGCAACCTATACTTTGCCAGAACCAGTCAGTAATATTGAAGCGATATTGCCGCGTAAAACCGTATTGGAATTAATTAAATTGCTTGATGAAAGCGATGATCCAGTGCGTGTTTTAGTACATTCGAATCAAGTGAAGTTTAGCTTTGGCGGTATCGAAATAATCAGTAAAATAATTGAAGGTAAAAGTCCTGATTACAATAAGGTAATTCCAACAGGCTATACCAATCATGTCTCGATAAATCGTATTGAATTACTGCATTCGATGCAGCGCGCATCTATTTTATCAACCGATAAAATTCGCGGTGTACGTTTAGTATTGACGAAAGATTCCTTATCAGTAGTTTGTTCTAATACTGAAGGTGAAGAGGCGGAAGATAGCTTGCAAATTGAATACGATAGAGAAGCATTGGATATTGCTTTCAATATTGCTTATTTATTAGATGTACTTAATAACCTTACCGAAGAAAATATTCTTATTTCTTTGGGAGATGCCACAACATCAAGCACCGTAGTTTCGGTACCGGGTAGTGATAATTTTAAGTATGTAGTCATGCCGATGCGGCTTTAATTTAGCTTGATTATTTAGCTTCATCAAATTTACGGCACCTGAATAAAAACCTAAAGTAAATAGAAAACCAAAATGTCTGAACCAAAAAAATCGCAAACCAATACTGTTTCTGCAGCTTACGATTCTGATTCAATTAAAATTTTAAAAGGACTCGATGCAGTACGTAAACGTCCTGGTATGTATATCGGTGATACCTCAGATGGTAGTGGCCTTCACCATATGGTATTTGAAGTTGTAGATAACGCGATTGATGAAGCCTTAGCTGGCCACTGTGATGATATTAAACTTATTATCCATACCGACAATTCCATTTCAGTGATGGATAACGGCCGCGGCATACCAACAGGTATTAAAGAAGACGACGAATTTAAACGATCAGCCGCAGAAATTGTAATGACGGAATTGCACGCCGGTGGTAAGTTCGACGCTAATTCCTACAAGGTATCCGGTGGTCTTCATGGTGTGGGTGTATCGGTAGTAAATGCGCTTTCAGAATGGCTACGTTTACGCATTTGGCGCGATGGTAAACAACACTCAATGGAGTTTAGACACGGTGAAAGAGTCGCACCGTTGGAAGTGGTTGGTAAAACCGAAAAACGCGGCACCGAAGTGCATTTTATGGCTTCAAAAGAAACCTTTACCTTGATTGAATTTCACTATGAAATTCTAGCGAAAAGATTGCGTGAATTATCGTTTTTGAATAACGGCGTGAAGATTGAATTGATAGATCAGCGCAGCGGTAAAAGCGAAAACTTTGCGTTTTCTGGTGGTGTAAAAGGTTTTGTGGAATACATGAACCGTAGCAAAACGGTTTTGCATCCAAAAATATTTAGTGCCATTGGTGAAAAAGATGGGATTACCGTTGAAGTAGCAATGCAGTGGAATGATAGTTATGGTGAAACCGTACAATGTTTTACCAACAATATTCCGCAGCGTGATGGTGGCACCCATTTAACGGGACTACGTCAAGCGATGACGCGCATTATTAATAAATTTATTGATGAAAATGATTTTGCGAAAAAAGCTAAAGTAGAAACATCAGGCGATGATATGCGCGAAGGTGTCACCTGCGTATTATCAGTAAAAGTGCCGGAACCAAAATTTTCATCGCAAACCAAAGATAAGCTTGTTTCTTCGGAAGTAAGTCCAGTGGTACAAGAAATAGTTAGCGCTAAACTTTCTGAGTATTTACTTGAAAATCCTGCCGATGCTAAAACCATTTGTAGCAAAATTGTCGATGCTGCCCGCGCCCGCGAAGCAGCACGTAAAGCACGTGAACTCACGCGTCGTAAAGGCGTATTAGACGGTATTGGCTTGCCAGGTAAGTTAGCGGACTGTCAGGAAAAAGATCCAGCGCTTTGCGAAATTTATATCGTCGAGGGCGATTCAGCGGGCGGATCTGCCAAGCAAGGGCGCGATCGTAAATTCCAAGCGATCCTACCACTACGCGGTAAGGTGCTAAACGTAGAGAAGGCACGTATTGATAAAGTAATTTCTTCCGAGCAAATTGCCACCTTAATTACCGCACTGGGTGCCGGTATAGGTAAGGACGATTTTAATCACGATAAATTGCGTTACCACCGTATTATTATCATGACCGACGCCGACGTTGACGGTGCGCATATTCGGACACTGCTGCTTACTTTCTTCTACCGACAAATGACGCAACTCGTAGAAAACGGCTATATCTATATTGCTCAACCACCGTTATACAAAGTAAAAATGGGCAAAGAAGAGCGCTATGTGAAAAACGAACACGATATGAAAATCGTCCAGTTAAAACGTGCGCTCAATGATGCTGTGTTAATTCCGCGTGCAAACGCTGTGCCGATTCAAGGTGAAGCGCTGGCTAATATTTCTGAAGACTTTTTGATTACCGATGCCATCATTGAGCGGCTTTCCAAGGCGCTTGATCCAGAAGTATTGCATGGCCTACTGATCATGCCCCCGGTTGATTTAAGCTCGGCTGAATCTGCCAGCAAAGCGGCTGTTTGGCTTACCGATGCTATTGGCGCTTCGAGCATCACCGTTAAAGTGGAAGCCGATGAAGTGCATGATGCGTGGCGGCTACGTTGTATAAAAATGCTCCACGGCAATAGTCGTGAAACTATTATTGATACCAGCTTTATTGAAACCGGTGACTACACTCAAATCGTTAAAACAGCGCAAACCCTAAACGGCTTAGTAGGTGATGGTGCGCAAGTAAAACGCGGCGAGAAAGCCATCGCGGTAAAGAGCTTTAATGAAGCGCTTGACTGGTTGCTCGCGCAGGCACGTGAAAGTATGTACATTCAGCGCTATAAAGGCTTGGGTGAAATGAATCCTGAGCAATTATGGGAAACCACAATGGATCCAAAAGTACGTATTTTGAACCGAGTGAGAATTGAAGACGCGATTGGTGCAGATGAAATATTCACAACCTTAATGGGCGATGATGTTGAGCCACGGCGTGCATTTATTGAAACAAACGCACTAAGCGTTAAAAACATTGATATATAGTGTATTGTATAAAAAGGTAGTTATAAAAATAGTTTTAGATGCAATAAGGCGCATTCAAAAAACCGATAGCAATTACTTTTTATCAACTCACTGAGGTACAACATGAATAAGCTTAGCGCAATCTTGAAAAAAGCCGTAAAAAACACAGTAACATCGGTTTTTTCTGCAGCAGCTTTAGCGATCACGGTAGCAACCATTGCCGTACCGGTAAAAGCTGCGACGTATCAAGACTTATGGTCGACGCCAGCTGAACCAGGTTGGGGTGTAAATATTGCCCAGCAGGGCAATATTATTTTTGCAACCTGGTTTGTGTATGGCACGGACAATCGCCCTGTTTGGTATGTACTGTCCGCAGGCCAAAAAGCGGCAGTAGGTGAAGTATTCACAGGCGTAGTTTATGAATTACGCGGCAGCTACTTGGGTGCACCTTGGCAAGGAGCACAAATATTAGCGCCAGATACTGGGTCAGCGACATTTACATTCACTGATAAAAAATCGCTAACCTTACGCTATACGATCAATGGCGTAACGGTACAGAAAAATATTTTCCGTCAAACCTTTGCGGCAGTGCCGGTAAACGGTGTTTATTACGGTGGTGAAACGGGAACATTAACCCAAGGGTGTAATCCTGGCGGTAATTATTTCGCGTTACAACGGTATAACATAAACGTTAACTTTCCAGTTGGCACAACAGTTGGACCGCTGACAATGCAGTCAACCGATGTGCAAGGCGTCGTTTGCAATTACACCGGGACAGCAGAGCAATTCGGTAGCCAAATTGAAATTAGAAATGGTCAATTTGCCTGCACCAACAATTCAACAGGCGCATTTTCTGCTACCGATGGCGTATTTAATGAAGAAGGCTTTTCGTTAAAACCAACATTTGTGTTTAGCAATGCTTGTAGCGCAACAAGCAAGATGGGTGGCGCAAGACAGTAACTAAATTTCGTTAATAAGTTGAAGACAGCGATCTTTAGTGTATTTTCAAGTAAGTGAAAAAGTAGTGCCACAAATCGTGAAAACTAAAAAGGGGGGAAGGTGGAAAAGCTTGTTCGCGACCGGATTCCAGCCGTCATGTCTGAGAGCGGTGTCACCGCGAGGTTCAGATATGTTGACAACGACGAACGTATTCATTGGTTGTGTTTGAAATTGCACGAAGAAGCCGATGAACTTAAGGAGGCTCTTTCCCTGGAAGAGTGTGCTGATGTTTTTGAAGTCCTGCGGTAATACCCCCATTGTTCAGTTCAAGTTAAAGTAGAAACGGGTTGGGATTTCATCTTTAAATTAAAGTTATTTAAGCATTGAATTGGCGTCAAACCATTCAATGCCATGCTGGGTCTTTCGTTATTGTAAGTCCATTGC
>JANMDR010000268.1:0-2117 GCA_031376425.1 Betaproteobacteria bacterium | reverse complement strand
TCAGCTAAGTGGAATTTGGATTGCTCCCGCGACCTTGGATTCGGCTAAAAAAGTGAATCCAACCAGGGTTGGACCTGCGTATGGAAGGAGTAGACCTATCTCTTACACCCCAAACGCCATCGGAGCCTAAAGATGAAAACGCCAATTGTAAAAACGCTGGTTGCTACCAGTCTCGCCTTATCTAGCTTGTGCCTTTCTGCCGCACCACTTTCACTCTTGGAAAGCGTGGCTTGCGGCGGCGACGCCAGTGGTTTTTCAGAAAGCCCCTGCTTCGTTCTACCTGGCATAACGTCTTTCATCATTCAAGGTGATTTAACCCCTGAAGGTAGCAACGCTTTTGATCTTTCTGACTTCCTGAAGAT
This sequence comes from Betaproteobacteria bacterium, assembly GCA_031376425.1. GTDB lineage: Bacteria > Pseudomonadota > Gammaproteobacteria > Burkholderiales > Usitatibacteraceae > JANMDR01. The sequence goes on along the minus strand of JANMDR010000268.1, from coordinate 1,755 downwards.
CTCAGGTTTACTCGCTGGCGCGGGCTACGAGTATGGGTTTTCTCAGTCGGGCGCGACTGCTTTCGGTCTATTTTTTGATGCAGATTCTATTTTGGACGTGTTTGATTCGAATACGCCGACGGGCAGTGTGTTGGCCGATGCAGGGGGCAATATCTTTGCGGGCTTCTTTTTGGAAGACGGTGCTACCGACCCAAGCACCTATTCATTAACGATTAATGCTGTGCCCACGCCGGCATCGGCGGCGTTGCTGGCAATGGGCTTGTTACTTGGAATGATCGGTGCACGAAAATCTAGACACACCCTGACAAGTTAGGCGAGCATCAAATCTTTTTTGCGCGACGCGGGCGACTTTAGAAATAGCAGGGCACCCACTTCGGTTGCCACCTCAAAATGCGTTGATCCGGGGTGAGCGATTTGGTAATCTCCACCTTTGAACTTGACGCCGTTAATACTTAGTTCGCCTTCAAGCACCATACATTCTTCGGCGCCGTCTGCATGTTCGTGCGGCTGCAGGCGACCACCCGGCAACATTTTCAACAGCCAAGAAATGGTGATCCCGTCGTCATGTAAGAGCTTGACTTGAAGTTTTTTGCCCAGTGTGATCCATGCACTGTCGCGCATGACGCTGATCACTTCTCCATTGGTTGGCGATGCCGGTGTTGTCGATGTTGCCGGTGCTGCCGATGCAGGGCCAATACGCTGCATAATTTTTTGCTTGATGCTGGCCTGCGCCTGCGCACTTAACTCACTGGCATCAGCAGCGGGCACGCATTGCGCGATTAATCCGACCCAGGCTGCAGGCAGAACAACTTGTTTCTCACTCATGTTGATTTTCCGTCCCATGTGCGTCAGGTTCTAGTTCCACGGGAAGTAGCGCAAAGCAATTGTGCTCGGCATGTGAAAGTGCCATAAGATCCGCACGCAATGCCCGCAAAGCTCGTCGAATAACTGTTTTCACTGTACCTAAAGGCATCTTTAAGTGCTCGCTAATTTCACTGTAGGTCAATCCCTGATAAAAAGCCAAGCTGATCATCTGCCGTGCGGTCGGTGCTACTCTAGTCAGCGCGCTATGCAGTGCGAAGTTTGAATGGATCGATAGTAGGATATCCAAGGGTGTTTCCACGTGACTGAGTTCCGCTAACGCCGCATCCGTTATGTCACTGTCAAATATCACTCTTTGCGCCGCTTGCCGCCTGCAAGCATCTAAGGATCGGCTGCGGGCCATGATCAATAGCCATGCGATGACACTGCCTCTGGCGCTATCAAATCGGTGGGCTTGAACCCAAGCTTGATGGAAAACATCGGCGGTGACTTCGTGCGCAGCGCCCTCGTCCCGAATAAATCGACGAATCAAAAAATACACGCGGTGAACAGTCGCATCGTAGAGTTCTCCGAAAGCACGCTCCGCGTCTAACCGATAGTCTGGGCCGTTTTGAATGGTCGGCAAGTCAGCCTGAGCCATGGCTAAGACAAGATCTCGAAGGCGAACGTCTTCTTTTTTTGGATCTATCAGGGCCTCACCGCTTTTCGTCATGGGGCATTGTGTACTAAACAGTCCAACCTCGGCAAACCAATGGTCTGACAAAGCTGAGCTTGTTGAATCCATTAATAAGGTTGGTGCGTATTCACCAATGGGATACCCCAACTACAACCTGTCAGGAGAAATACTGTGCGCATTACAAAATATGGATTTACGTTGCTAGCAACGGTTGCGTCGGCAATCATTGCGACTAGTAGCCTCGCTTCCAGCCATCG
>JANMDR010000253.1:0-12189 GCA_031376425.1 Betaproteobacteria bacterium | reverse complement strand
GCCATCGTCAACACCTTTACGGCCAAGCTTCCACGCCTCAGCAACGCGCAAACTGAAGTCAAAAATAACTTCGGGTTGCGTAGTAGGCACGACGAGCACCGCTATCTGCGCCCCCTTAGCCGTTTCAAAAGCTTGCAAGCTTTGCTGCAAACGCGCCACCGTTGCGGCATCGAGTAAGCTAGCCTTATCAACAACACGGGCAACTGGGGGTATCGCTATAAAATCTGCGCTTACGGGCGCTGCAATCGTATTACTGACCCCTAAAAAGAGCGCCAATACAAACGCAAAAAATAGCTGAAGATGCCCAAATTTAGGGCATCTATTTTTAGCTATTGATGCAGAAAATGCCTGTGCTAACACCGTGCTGAATTACTTATTTGCGTCGGTAGGCACGGCAGGTTTTGCACCAAAATCTACTTTAGGCGCAACCGAAATTGCCTTTTCATTTTCCACCGCGAAAGTTGGCTTGACGGTATAGCTAAACATCATGGCTGTTAGGTTCGAAGGAAACTGCCGTGCTAGCACGTTGTAAGATTCCACCGCCTCCATAAAGCGTTTGCGGGCAACGGTAATGCGATTTTCAGTGCCCTCAAGTTGCGATTGGAGCTCACGGAAATTTGCGTCTGATTTTAATTGAGGATAATTTTCAGATACCACCAGCAAACGGCTTAAAGCAGAACTGAGCTCACCCTGTGCTTTTTGAAAGTTTTTTAGCGCTTCGGGGTTATTAGCTAATTCTGGCGTCATTTGAATTGATCCAACCTTAGAACGCGCTGCCGTCACACCCAAAAAGACATCTTTTTCCTGTGTCGCATAGCCTTGTACGGTTGCTACTAAATTTGGAATTAAGTCAGCGCGGCGCTGGTATTGGTTCAGCACCTCACCCCATTGCTTCTTTACGGCTTCATCTTTGGTTTGAAAATCGTTATAGCCACAGCCAGAGAGCGTCAACGTGGCACCCAGAATAAAGGTCGAAAATATTTTACGCATGATAATTTCCTAAAAAAGAAATGAAGAACATCAATGATACGGTATTTTGTGTTTAGGACAGATTCAAACCATTACTTACGCGATTTTTTTACCCGCCCCACCGGCTTTTTGGGCGGATAAGCACCTTTGGGATGACCAACAGGCTTTTTAGCTTTCTGCGGCAACACCTCTTGCACCGGTTTTGGTGCCCGCACTTTGGGTGAATTGGCACTCACCGCATACGGGCTGGGGCGTAGTGAAAACGGGTTGATGGGTTCAACGTGGTCTTCCAAATCGTCTATAAATGCATCACGGGCACTCGACACCGACTTGGTGGCAAACGCATCGCGTTCAACATAGCGGAAGCCCGAGCCGTCATCTTTTCGAAACTCAGCCTCGGCGGCCTCCCGCGCTTGTCGCTCCTCACGTGCTTTGATATTTTTGGGGTTATTTGGATTTTTTCTATCATCCCGATAGCTACGGATATCGCGTGTTTGCGCGTCCCTACTCGAAACCTTACCCAAATAACCAGTAATTTCTTCACGGTCATGATAAAGGTGTTTAAACCGTAATTGATAGCGAATACCAGCATCTTGCATTTGCTCATGAATCGCGTCGGCACACTGTTGCAGGGCTTCGCCACGCTTTTTCATCGGCATTTTCAAATTGAAAATAGCATGCCGCGCATCGCCTCTTACCAACCACTGCGCCACGAGATTAGCAATGCGAATAGGCTGTTCCACCATATCGCACACCAACCAATCAACTTCGGCTTTTGGCCGATAACGAAAACCGTCTTCACGCAGATGGCGCACCATGGCGTTATCAATTAAATCGCCTTTTAGGGGGCCGTTATCAATCGCGGTTACCTTTAAACCGCGATGAATTAAATGCCATGTCCAGCCACCCGGCGCGGCCCCTAAATCCACCGCATTCATATCGGGCGCCATCATGCGCTCGGCATCATCACCTAAAAAAGTAAATACCGCTTCAGCCAGCTTTAAAGTAGAACGGCTCGGTGCCTCTGCTGGCATGCGCAAACGTGGCACGCCATTGTGCCAAACGGAGGAACGGCCCGGTTGCGACGCGCCGATAAGTGCACGATGCGCATCCATCAAAAAAACATGCAACACGGGCTTATTGACCGAATTCGGTCGGAAATCAAGCTGCGCAGCATCCACCAGCGCCTGCGAGAATATCGGATGAAAATTTCGCGCAAATCCAGACGCGGCGCGGCCATTATTGGTATCGGGATGCTCGATACGCAGTTCAGAAAATGAGGAAATGCCATTAGCCGCACAAAATTCATTCACCGCCGCATGCAACACACTCAAACGATCACGCGCAGGCAACTTGATCGGCGTGGTAGCGCAAGGTACTAGCTGCCGCGCAAACACACAATCATCCACTAACGGCACCGCAGCCGTGCCTGAGCCGGTTTTTATCAGGCTTGCCAAGGCAAAACCTATGCCTACATCAGTGCCGCCTGCTAAATTATCAGCTTTCGAGGCGCTCGCGGCAGCTTTGGCAGCTGGCTTGTTAACAGGTTTGGTCAATGCCTTATCAGCGCCTTGTTTGCTAGTCGCTGGCACTTTTGCAGGCTTCTCAACCACAGTTTTAGGAAAAAATTGTTCCGCTAGGTCTGCGTCTTTAGCGCATCCCAGTATTAACAATTCAGCGTGGGCTTCACGCTCGAAACCAGCGCGACAATAGGCCAATAATCCATCAATTTTTAAATTCATTCGCACACTTTAAAACAAAACACCCTGCTATTTCCATTTTTAAAGCAAATTCTGCCTCTATAATTTGCGGTTTAGCTAAACGTGCGCATTACCGCTGGCGGTGTTATTTCGTCGTTTAGTCCTTATTGGCTGCACTTCATCGCAACCTAGCTGCGTTTTAAGCGCGGTATCGTTACATTTATAATTATTGAACACTAAACAGTTTGCCCCTTCATTTATTTTACTTTGAGGTTTTTAAAATGACTTTTTCTACCAATATGCTCGGTTTAAAGCGAACTGCTATCGCCATTGCTCTCTTCACTACGGGATTAAATATGGCGTCTGCCACTTCTACCGAAGCTGAATTTGACGCGCTGCTGAAAGAGAAAAAAACTGCTGAGGCTTACTCCTTAGCGCAGAGTAAGATAAAAGCTGATCCTGCCGATGGCATTGCCGTTATGATACTGAGTAATCTGGTGTTATCAGGCCGAGTGCCCGACGCAGAAAAAGCGCGCGATAACGCGATTAAACTCACCGAAGCCTGCCTTGGTGCAAACCCAAAGTCATTTGAGTGTACGCGTGCGGCATCGCAGCTTTATGGCGTCATGGCGATGAGCGGCGGCATGATGGCAGGGATGAAATACGCCCCAAAAATTAAAGAGTTTATGTTGAAAGCTGTTGAACTTCAGCCAAAAGATTTCGACGCGCGCCGCGACCTAAACCAGTTTTATCTCCAAGCGCCTGGCATTGCTGGGGGCAGTGTTTCTAAAGCCAAAGCCAACGCGGAGTCTTTTAAACAATACAGTGCAGATTTGTCAAAGTTGCTTTTAGCCGAAGTATATATTTATGAAAAAGAATATCCCCAAGCGCAAAAGCTGCTTAGCGAAACGGCTGCCACTGACGACAAAACCAAACGGCTCATTAATAATGCTTTTTTCGGACTAGGTATAAGTTACCTCACGAATGACAAAGTGCCAGAGTCGCTCGCGCTCTTTCAAAAAATGGTGTCCGAACAACCAACATTTGCAACAGCACATTTTGGTCTAGGCCGCGCCCAATTGGCGAGTAAGCAACACGATGCTGCCATTGCATCCTTAGAGCGCACCTTGGTTTTAGATAGTACGCAGCCTGCTCACTACCGACTAGGCATTGCCTACCAAGAAAAAGGCAATAAAGCCAAAGCCATTGAAGCGTTCACTAAGTTTCTCAGCTACCAAAGTACAGGTAAGGCCGTGGACGATGTGAATGAGCGACTAAAAACCCTAAAAGGTTAATACCGAACTATTCAATCGTTAAAGCGTGAAAGCGGTGAGTGATTCGTCATAGAGTTGGAGTAAACTATTTGAATGGCAAATACTCCATCGAAATCACCAAAAATACTCACCGAAGCTGATCTTGTCGGCTTTGCAAAATCCACCAACGCTTGCTGGGTGCAAGATATATATCGTTCGCGCGTGGTTTGGGCGAACGATGCTGCTGTCAATGCGCTAGATGCAGCTTCAGATTTAGAACTTTACGCGCGCGATATCAGCCCACTTTCAGTGGCATCGCGCACACGCCTTTGGACCTATCTCACCCGTGTGCGCGATGGCGGTCAGGTAGTTACGCAGTGGACCACCCACACATCCGTAAAACCAATCACCTTGCTAGCAACAGTGTCTGCGTTTCAGATGGCGGATGAGCGCATCACGCTATTCTTTGATTGCAAAATAATAGATGAGCTAACCTGCCCTGAAGCGTTGCGCATGATCGAAGCTGCGCGACATTCATCCGCGTTTTTTGCGATGTTTGATTTGGAAGGCCGTTTGCTAGAACAAAATGCCGCATCCATTCGTGAGTTCGGGGATAGGCAGCAATTTCATGAGCAAAGTAATGCTGATGTTTTCCTGCAATTGTTTTTGGATCGCGCCGAGGGCAATCGCATTCGCAAAAGCTTAATTGAAGCTGGTGAATCACGCACGCGCGTGCAGCTACTCACGCAACTGGGTGCCCGTTGGCATGTGTTTATGGGTCGCGTTATTCCCGACCCCGTTACTGGCAAAAAAGTGCTGCACACCGAAGCATTTGATATTACGGATCAGGTTGAGGCAGAAAATGTGGCGCAAGAATCGCAGCAATTATTACAGCGCTTGGCCGACGAATACCCAAACCCGGTAGCCTATGTAACGCGGGATAAGGTTTATAAATTTGTAAACCGAACTTTCTGCAATTGGCTTGATAAAAAGCCACAGGATGTGCTGGGCCATACTCTAGGTGAAATATCTGGTGCCCAAGCCGAAGCCATGAACGAAATGCACTGGCCCATGGTGATGCGTGGAGCAAGGGCAAGCTATGAGCGCCATGCGGTTTATAACGATAAACCACCAAGGTGGATTCAAGTGGATATTGTGCCTTTTATACAAACAGCGGCAAGCAATAACACAGATGCACAAATGCAACAGACGACGCAGACTAACGCTGTTGAAGGCGGTTTTATTTTTGCCTACGATATTCATGCGCTAAAACTCGCCCAACAACACGTAAAAACTGTCGATAAAGAATTAAGAGAACTGGCCGATAATATGCCGGTTGCCATTGCTAAGCTAGATAAGGAAGATAGATTTACCTTCGTAAACGCAGGCTTTGCCCACCCTTATGAAATGCGGCCAGAGGCCATGTTGGGTTTACATATTGACGATATTTCTGGACCAGTAGAATTTAATATTACCTTAGATGCCCGGCGACGCGCTATTAACGGCGAAACCGTACATCTCCGCTTAAATCCAAAAATGCACGGTAACCCGACCGAAAGATATCTAGATTTAACTGTCGCACCTTCACTTGATGAAGCCGGAAAAATTAACGGCAGTATTAGCATTTTCCAAGACGTAACGGCACGCGTTGAAGCTAAAGCCGCGCTAGATAATGAGCGTAACAAGCTCGCATCGCACCTAGACAACACGCCACTTGGTGTCATTACCCTAGACAATAATTTGCGCATTGTGCAGTGGATTGGTCGCGCCAAAACCATTTTTGCGTGGCGCGAAGAAGAAGTATTGGGCAAAACGCTTGATGAGTTACGCATTTTTGATGAACAGGCGCACGGCCTTTTTAGTGCACGCATGCAACTGTTGTTACACGGCGGCAGCCGTTTTACCGCCCAGTTTCGCAATACCAAACGCGATGGCGAAACCATTCATGCCGAATGGTATGGTTCGGTATTACGCGATAGGGATGAAAAAGTTGACTCTTATTTAATGCTGGTGCAAGATATTTCAGCCAGAATTGCCGCTGAAAGCCATCTGCAATTTGTATCAAACCACGATCTGCTAACCGGCCTTGCCAATCGTGCCCAATTTCAGCAACGCCTAGCTGCTACCATCGCCCGTGCGCACCGCAATAAACAGCGCTTAGCGGTGGTGCTGCTAGATTTAGATCGCTTCAAATACGTAAACGATAGCCTAGGCCATCAAACGGGCGATGCCCTGCTGCAGCTAGTTGCGGTACGGTTAAAAAATAGCGTACGTGAAACCGACTTTTTAGCGCGCGCAGGCGGTGATGAATTTATGCTGCTCTTTGAACTCGGCGATAACACTGAAATGATTCAACGCCGCATCGATATCATTGCCGCAGAATTTAAACTGCCATTTCGTCTTACGAACCAAGAAATTTTTGTAACGACAAGCATCGGCGTTGCTATTTATCCCGATGATGCCGTTAATGATATTGAGATTATCAAAAATGCCGATTGGGCGCTTTTCCGGGCCAAAGATAATGGCCGCAATAATGTGCAGTTTTTTTCGCATACCGCCGCAAGCGACCGCCCGCAAAGGCTTTCAACCGAATCAGCGATGCGTCATGCCATTGAAAAAAATGAATTTGAATTGCATTATCAACCCAAAATTAATATCAATTCGCAGCGCCTTACCGGTGCCGAAGCGCTTATTCGCTGGCGTCATCCGGTACGCGGCTTAGTACCGCCAGACGCGTTTATCCCCTTTGCGGAAGAGTCTGGCCTTATTGTTGATATTGGCCGCTGGGTGATCACTGAAACCTGTCGTCAGCTTGCAAAATGGCGTGAAGAAGGCTTTGAGTCCACACAAATCGCTGTAAATTTATCGGCCGTACAGCTCAAGCGCACGACGCTTGCTGATGAAATTTTGGCTGAATTAGCGCGCTTTAACCTGCCCGGCAATGCCCTAATGGTAGAAATTACCGAAACCAGCGTTGTTACCGATCCCGTAGTGGCGCACGCCACCTTGGCAACCCTGCGCAGCAACGGCGTGCATGCGGCTATTGATGATTTTGGCAAAGGCTTTTCCAGCCTGATACAACTTAAGCGTTTACCAATCGATGCGCTCAAAATTGATGGCTCATTTATTCGTGATCTCGTGACTGACCGCGACGATGCCGCCATTGTGCAGGCCATCATCGGGCTTGCGCATAATTTAAACCTGCACGTTGTTGCCGAATGCGTAGAAACGGAAGAACAGTTAAGCCTACTCGCGCGCGCCGGTTGCGATGAAGCGCAAGGCTATCACCTAGCACGCCCCCTACCCGCAGACCTTTTTGCTGAAGCATTTTTGAAGCCGAAACCAGCTGCGGGCTAAGCGGGCTCTAAGCGAAGTATTCCTGCAGGGAGTAGGACAATGCCTAGGAGTAACGCATTTTACCAGCGTGCCTCACCTATGCAAGCCCTAGCTCGCGTATAATCGCGGTTTTGCCGGAGCGTCCCTGTGAAAGTTATCAAAAAAGCTTATACGTTTGACGATGTGCTGTTGGTTCCTGCTTATTCTGCTGTTTTGCCTCGTGATGTGTCGCTACGCGCATCGCTCACCGCAAAAATTGAACTGCAAATCCCCCTTATTTCCTCGCCTATGGATACCGTCACGGAATCCCGTTTGGCAATTGCGTTAGCGCAAGAAGGCGGGATTGGCATTATCCATAAGAATTTAACGCCAAAAGCCCAAGCGGCACAGGTTTCAGCGGTAAAGCGCTTTGAATCTGGGGTGGTAAAAGACCCCATCACAGTAGCATCGCACATGAGCGTGCGCGAGGTTATTGCGCTAACGAAGAAGCACAAAATTTCGGGCTTGCCGGTGATGGATGGCAAAAAAGTCGTTGGTATCGTCACTAACCGCGATTTACGTTTTGAAACCCAGCTAGATCAACCGATTAAAAACGTGATGACGCCAAAATCAAAGCTCATCACTGTGCGCGAAGGCACCCCGCGTGAAGAAGCCCTAGGACTAATGCACAAGCATCGCCTAGAACGCGTATTGGTGGTAAATAAAAATTTTGAGCTGCGTGGCTTAATTACCGTAAAAGACGTGGTGAAAGCCACAGAGCACCCAAACGCGAACAAAGATGATTTAGGGCGTTTGCGCGTGGGTGCCGCCATCAGCATAGGCGAAGGCACTGAAGAACGCGCCCATGCCCTTGTAGAAGCGGGTGTGGACGTGTTAATTGTAGATACCGCACACGGCCATTCAAAAAATGTACTTTCACGCGTGAAATGGGTAAAAAAGAACTTCCCGCATGTGGATGTAATTGGCGGCAATATTGTTTCGGCTGCAGCAGCATTAGCGTTGGTAGATAACGGTGCCGATGCCGTTAAGGTGGGCATAGGTCCAGGATCAATTTGCACTACCCGCATTGTGGCGGGTGTGGGTGTGCCACAGCTTACGGCCATCGCCGACGTCGCCGCAGCACTAGCTAAACTGAAAAAAACCGTGCCTTGCATAGCCGATGGCGGCATTCGTTTTTCTGGCGATATTTCTAAGGCCTTGGCGGCGGGTGCATCCACAGTCATGCTAGGTGGCATGTTTGCTGGCACTGAAGAAGCACCGGGCGAAACGGAGCTATTTCAAGGCCGCAGCTATAAAAGCTATCGTGGCATGGGTAGTGTGGGCGCGATGCAAAAAGGCTCGAATGATCGATACTTTCAAGACCCGCAAAACAATAGCGATAAATTTGTGCCCGAAGGTGTTGAAGGCCGTGTGCCCTACAAAGGCAGCGTGCTCGGCGTAATTCACCAGCTAACGGGTGGCTTACGTTCCAGCATGGGCTATTTAGGTTGTGCCACGATTGCCGAGATGCACGAGCGGGCGGAGTTTGTAGAAATTACGTCCGCTGGTATTCGTGAAAGCCATGTGCATGACGTGCAAATTACCAAAGAAGCACCGAATTATCGGGTGGATTAAGGCATTAGCGATAGATGATAATTCCGTCTACCGTCATTCCCGTCGATAGCGACGGGAATGACGAAACGTAGGTACTTAAGTTCAAGGGAAGTAAATTTTGTCTGATTCAGATGTTTCAACTGCGGCAACAACGATAGCGCCCCCCCCTACATCTACCCCTGTAGCAACGGCCAATGGCATGAAATTTGTGCTGTTTTGCGTTTTTATCGACATGCTTGCCATTGGCTTGGCTGTGCCTGTATTGCCGCTGCTGCTCAGTGAGTATGTATCAGGCAAGGATGAACAAGCCATGTGGTACGGCATCATGGCGATGGTGTTTGGCTTAATGCAGTTTTTTTTCATGCCAATTTTAGGTGCCTTATCCGACAAGATTGGCCGCAAGCCAGTGTTGATGATTTCTATGATTGGCATGTCCGTAAACTTCTTTGCGACCGCATGGGCACCTACGTTGGCAGCGTTGTTTATTGGTCGCGTAATCGGCGGTGCCTGTAGCGCCAGCATGAGCGTGGCAAGCGCCTACGCTTCTGACGTGACCACGGCTGAAAACCGCGCTAAAACTTTTGGGTTAATTGGTGCGGCGTTTGGTTTAGGCTTTATTTGTGGGCCGATGCTTGGCGGCTTATTGGGTGAAATTAGCAAAAAACTACCATTCATTGTCGGTGGCGGCATTTGCCTAGCCAATGCCATATTTGGCTATATATTTTTGAAAGAATCGTTAGCGCTGGATAAACGCTCGCCCTTCTCGCTCAAACGCGCCAATCCGTTTTCATCCCTTGCGCGGCTAGGCCAGCGTGCCGATATTCGTGGCTTGATTTTAGTGTATGCATTGTGCGCAGCCGCGCAAATGCTGCAACACAGCACATGGGTGCTGTATACCAACTTTCGTTTTGGTTGGGGCCCGAAAGAAAACGGTATTGCGCTATTTTTTGTAGGGCTTACCGCCGCCGTGGTGCAGGCCGGATTATTAGCCATGCTCATTAAACGCTTTGGCGAAGTGAAGCTATCACTACTTGGCCTAGCTTCGGGTGCGCTAGTGGCGGTGGGTTATGGCTTGGCCACACAGGGTTGGATGATGTATGCGTTGATCGTTGCCAATATGCTCGCCTTCGCCGCTGGCCCAGCACTGCAAGGTATTATTTCAAAAGGCACCGACCCTAAAGAGCAAGGCGCACTTATGGGCTCGCTGCAATCATTGAGTAGTGTGGCTACTATCATCATGCCCATTGCAGGCACAGCGTTGCTGGCAAAAGTAAGCCACTATCCTGCCAATGATTTTCGTGTGGGCGCTACATTTTTTGGCTGCGCCCTGCTACAAGTGATAGCCGTTTATGTTGCTTGGAAATTCTTTAAATCACACCCGCAATCATCCCCACAGTTGCAACCAAACAAAGACTGATAATCCTCATGCAGCATAAAGTATTGATTCTTGATTTTGGCAGCCAAGTTACCCAGCTAATCGCTCGAAGAGTCCGTGAATCGGGCGTTTACAGCGAATGTCATCCATTTGATATGGATGCACAAGCCATCAAAGCTTTTGCGCCAAGCGGCATTATTTTATCCGGCAGCCATGCCTCCGTAACCGAAGAAGATACCGCCCGCGCCCCACAAATTGTGTTTGAGCTAGGCGTACCAGTGCTGGGTATTTGCTACGGTATGCAAACCATGGCAGCGCAGCTAGGCGGGGCAGTTGAAAACGGCAAAGTACGCGAATTTGGTTACGCCCAAGTGCGCGCACTAGGCCACAGCAAGCTCTTTAACAACATACAAGACGCCACCAACGCCGAAGGCCACGGCCTGCTTGATGTATGGATGTCGCACGGTGATAAAGTAACCACCCTACCCCAAGGCTTTAAAATTATAGCCTCCAACGCCACCTGCCCCATTGCTGGCATGGCCGACGAAGCGCGGCGTTTTTACGCTGTGCAGTTTCACCCTGAAGTTACGCACACCAAGCAAGGCAGCGCCATGATTAGCCGCTTTGTACATGAAATATGCGGCTGCGATGGTGCGTGGAATATGCCCGCCTACGTGCCCCAATGCATCGCCAACATCAAAGCGCAAGTGGGTAACGAGGAAGTAATTTTAGGGCTATCCGGCGGCGTAGATTCCAGCGTAGCCGCTGCCCTAATTCATAAAGCCATTGGCGACCAACTCACCTGCGTATACGTTGATAACGGCCTAATGCGGCTTAACGAAACCGAACAGGTTCGCAAAATATTCGCTGACAATTTGCACATGAAGGTGATCCTTGTTGACGCCAGCGCTGAATTTATTGCGGCATTAGCAGGTGTGAGTGACCCCGAACAAAAACGCAAAATAATCGGCAAATTATTCGTAGATGTATTCCAACGCGAATCCGCAAAACTAGCCAATGCCAAATGGTTAGCGCAAGGCACCATTTACCCAGACGTAATCGAATCCGCATCCGCCTCAGTTGGCAAAGGCGCCAAAAAAGCCACTACCATCAAAAGCCACCACAATGTGGGTGGCCTACCCGATACGCTTCACCTAAAGCTGTTAGAACCGTTGCGCGAACTGTTTAAAGATGAAGTGCGCCTATTAGGACTAGAACTGGGTCTACCAAAAGAAATGGTCTACCGCCACCCCTTCCCCGGCCCCGGATTAGGCGTAAGAATATTAGGTGCTGTTACCTTAGACGCCGCTAACCTACTCCGCCGAGCCGACGCCATTTTTATCGAAGAGCTGCATAAGCACAAAGACGAAAACGGCATAAGCTGGTACAACAAAGTAGCCCAAGCCTTCGCCGTATACCTACCCGTGAAAAGCGTAGGCGTAATGGGCGATGGCCGAACGTATGAAAATGTAGTAGCCCTGCGTGCCGTGCAAACCACAGACTTCATGACCGCGCACTGGGCAGAATTGCCCTATAGTTTGCTCGGCACGGTATCGAATAGAATTATTAACGAAGTGCGCGGGTTTAATCGGGTGGTGTACGATATTTCGGGGAAGCCACCGGCTACTATTGAGTGGGAGTAAGTGGGTCGTCCTGTATCGCGCTGAATGGCAATAAATTTCGTTGATTCATCTCTCGGGTGCAAAATCGGCTGGACACAGGTGAACAGGGGGGGTAGTGATTCGCGGTACAAGAATCATTTGGTGTGGCGCTGGTGTATCAGCAGCGTCGGGTATGCCGCTAGGGCATGAGCTTACTTGGGCATGGTTGAAGCAATTGTGTCCCGATAAGGCTTATCGGGACTTGCGACGATTTCACGAGAAAAACAAGGCGACCGTCGGAGAAGCGCCTAGGCTGGAGCGCGTCATAGAGCTATCGGTAAGAACATTCGGTACTAAGGTGC
>JANMDR010000181.1:0-1887 GCA_031376425.1 Betaproteobacteria bacterium | reverse complement strand
GTGCGCTGACCCGACGGAGACGCTCACATGTTCGCCGGAGTCCGAGCGGCCGTTCTGGCTCCTGCCCCCTATCGCCCGACCAGGGACAGGATGATCTCGAACACGATGAGCACGACTATCGAGGCTTCGAGCAGTACAAGGCGTCGATCACGCGCGATGTCCGTGACCAGGCCCAGTGCGTCCTGCACGCTGCGCAGCTTGTGTTCAAGGCGCGCTAAAGACAAAAGGTACGGCAATATGCCGCAAATACCTAAAAACCGAGTTTCCGCACAATCTTGTGATTAATTCGAGAAATAGCATATTTGATAGACGTAATATTGTGCGGAAACTCGGTTTTAATTATTTTTGAGCTATTTGAGTTGTGGTACTGACCTGCCCACCCCATAAACCATACCAACCATTTTTCCAAAAAGTCTGTCACCAAAGAGAATGATGGACATGAGAACAACCAAATACAGCCAAGAGCAGATCATTGGATTTCTGAGGCAAGGCCCAAGCTGGCATGCCGATCAAGGAAATCGGTCACAAACATGGCTTCAGTGATGCCAGCTTTTACAAATGGCGCTCCAAGTATGGTGACATGGACGCCAGCGAGGCCAAACGGTTGCGCGAGCTCGAATTGGAGAACGACAAACTCAAGCGGCTATTGGCCGAGGCGCACTTTGCCATGCAGGCTGGCCGGGTAGACTTTGCAGTAACTAAAAGCATAAAAACTCATACACTGGATCGATTTTAGACTCAGGGACATTATGGCGCTGAGCCGTGTCTATGGAAGCTGTCTATGCATACAATTGTTCCATTCTTAAGAACTATCCAATTAGCTAAATTAAACTTATCTAAAACCAGTCTCATCCCTAGTATTTTTGCATTTTTCTCCAATACTCGGTTCGCTTGCTCTTCTATCAAGTTTATTCTCAAAAGGTTTTCTGAAACGTATCTATGCTTTCCATGTAACGCAATAGTTGCATCAATATCAATGTCTTGGTCTTGTATTAATGGAGCAATAGCGACATTTGAATTGAAGCCCTTATCATCCGCACGGTCTTTAGCACTGCGCTCGATCGCAAAAAGCATAGGATTTAATACGATTTTGTTTTTCGCCATTAAATCACGTAGTTCAGGATCTGCTTGCAAAATTTTGAGGGCTTGTTGAGTTACTACAAAAGGTACAGTGGCTTCATTCGGAAGGAGATCGCTAATTCTGTTGCGAGAATTTTCAATCTTGACAACAACTCTTGCTGTGTCATTCGTTACCATGTTTGTCATTTTCAAGGTGTACGCAGTACTTTGATTGCCCCAGCCTAACTGGCGAACTTCAACTTTAAAAGGAATTTGTCGATAGCTCAAAGTCCCATCAAAACTATAGTTTTTGTTATTTTCTTCTGCACCCAAATTAGCCTCAGCTATCACGCCGATGATATTAGATAACACCGGAAACCTCTGAACAAGATTTTGCATTTCTGGTGACGTTTTAACAAACCGCTTACTTTGATCCGCTATCACACTGGTCGTCAATGCTAACGCAAGCGGATGAAGATTAGCACTTCTACAGGCGCTTACAAAATCTGCAACAGTTGTTTGATTGGGCAACAATTGCGCCAGCACTTTTTGACCTTCCACAGTGGGCTCGCTAAAGCCATACTGGTTCCACCACGTTCGTAAATTTGAAGGTAAATCACTCAGTTTAAATTTGTTTTCGTAAAGGCGAATGTATGACTCTATATAACTAAAAGGATACGTTTCTACGCCAATTGTTGCCAAAATTCTACTGAGCTGTCTATCATCCAGTCGGGCATCTAGGATCAGTTGCGCTAGCTCGGGACTAAGCGTAGATAGTTTTTCTGCATACCGACTCGACGCTTCAAAATTTTGGGGCGTACCCTGGTT
>JANMDR010000179.1:0-9752 GCA_031376425.1 Betaproteobacteria bacterium | reverse complement strand
CGTTTAACCACGCCAAAGCTGGCATGGAAGGTCGTGCTTCTGCTACCGGCTCTTACGGCAGCGGCAATTCCGTCGGCACCGCCACAGGTGGATTTGGTGCACATCCGGCCACAGAATCCGTTGAATTTGATGATGATGGGCCAGTACCATTTTTGCAAGATCGTAAAAAACTTTGGCTTCTTGGTGGTGTTTTTGCGTGCGCCGTTGTTGGTTTAGCGGTAGCACTCAGCTTGAAACAACCCCCGCAGCCTATTGTTGCAGCCCCAACACCGGTAATTGTAGCGCCCGTGCCGCCAGTAAAGGCCATTGAGCCGAGTGTAAGCACTAACAGCACAAACCCAACAGGTGGCAGCACTACTGAGCCCGGCAAAACTGAGCCAAGTAGCGGTGACGTTATTATCGCAAAAACTGACGAAAAAACCGATCCTAAGCTCGATCCTAAATTAGATTCTAAACCCAATCCCGCCAAAACGGATGGAAAAACTGATCCAAGCAAGCTTGATCCTAAAACCGTGCAAGCGCTGCAAATGGCCAGCCTTAAGTTTTCCGTTAGTCCTTGGGGAGAAGTGATCGTTAATGGCAAATCCATCGGCACATCACCGCCGTTGAAAGTTTTCGCGTTGCCACCCGGAAAACACAAAATTGAAATTCGAAATAGTAGTTTCCCTCCGCGTATAATTCCTATTGAGTTAAAAGCTAAAGAAACTCTCCCTATTGCGCATAAGTTCGAATAAGGCCAGCAACCGTATTATTTTTTATAATTTACCCTGACTGCTCCTGCCAACGAGGGCTTGTAATGTTTGCAACATCAACCGCTAAGCATCATCAATTGTCAGATCAGAAACAATTTTTTGAATCGATGCGCTTAGCCGTTTTCAAGCACTGGAACATCCCGTTCTTCAAGTTTAACTTTGGCGTTGAAGCTGCCGCTATCGGTTTAACGCTCACCTTGGCTGCTTGCCAAGCGCCAGCACCACCGCCTGCGCCAGTACCCACAGGTCCCACCCCAGCCGAAATTGCGCTAAAAGAAAAACGGGAACGTACCGTTGTTACCTTTGCAGAAGGTACAAAACAATACGAGGCGGGCACCTATGAGGAAGCACAGATAAGCTTTCTCGTCGCACTTGATAGCGGAACCTTAACCCTACAAGAACAGCTACTTGCACGCAAAACCATGGCATTTATGCATTGCATCGCCGGTCGCGAATTGCGCTGCAAAGAAGAATTTGAAAAAGCCGTTGCCCTCGATCAAAAGTTTGAATTGAGTCCGGCCGAAGCTGGGCACCCCACATGGGGGCCGGTGTTTAAAACCGTCGTTGTTGAGGCCGATTTGCGCCGCCGTGGTGTGGTTATTCCACCGCCCGCCCCAAAGCCCACGGCAGCCCAAGTACTGCAAGCCGACGCTACTAAGGCTTATGATGACGGCAACTATGAATTGGCCGCTAAGTTATTTTTAGACCTGCAAAAGCAATCCATTGCTAACGATATTTTAGTTACCGCCCGCAAATTTGCGGCGTTTAGCTATTGCTTGATTGGTAAAAATACCTTGTGTCGGGCGGAGTTTCAAAAATTATTGGATAGCAATTCCGCATTCCAGCTCAGCGCCGCTGAAGCTGGGCATCCATCTTGGGGTGCTATTTTCAAAGCGCTCACGCAAAAGCCCCGTGCTGCTGCTCCCTCTACTAGTAGCGCAGCCACTGCTACGGTTCCAGCCAACGCGCCCGCATCGGCAACGGCTCCTAGCGCCAAGCCTGCGCCCCCCCCTGTTCCTGTAAAAAAATAATATGATTGAAACTCTCGGCCGATATAAGGTTATCGGCGTAATTGGTCAAGGCGCGATGGGCACCGTCTACAAAGCGGTGGACCCCATGATTGACCGTACTGTGGCCATTAAAACCATCAATTTATCGCTCAATAGCGAGGAACTGGTTGAATACGAGGCACGCTTTCAGCAAGAAATTAAAGCCGCTGGCCGCTTAAACCACCCCAATATTGTCACAATTTACGACGTGGGTCGCACTGATACCGTAGCCTATATGGCGATGGAGTTTTTAGAGGGTCGGGAGCTTAAAGATTTACTCACCGAGCAAAACCGACCCAGCACCTATGCCGTGGTGGATTGGATTGCCCAAGCGGCTGAAGGCTTAGGCTTCGCCCATAAAAATGATGTCATTCATCGCGATGTTAAGCCGTCTAATATTATGGTGGTTGGCGAAGGTTTGGCTAAAATCACCGATTTCGGCATCGCCCGCACCTCAGCTTCCGCCGTTAAAACCATGACGGGCATGATTCTAGGTAGCCCGCGTTATATGTCGCCAGAACAAGTCATCGGCAAGAAGCTTGATTATCGGACCGATATTTTTTCACTCGGCGTTGTGCTCTACGAAGCATTAACTGGTCATGCACCATTTGATGGCGATAACGTGAATGCGATTATGTATGCCACCGTGAATACTGAGCCGATCACGCCATCGAGCCAAGTACCAGACGTGCCGCAAATTCTAGATTTAATTGTTGCCAAGGCGCTCGCAAAAACAGTGGATGAACGCTATCAGGGTATGAGTGAGTTTGCCCGTGATTTACGCGGTGTTTTAGGCAAATTAGGCGGCAATTTATCGCCCGAAAGCGCCCGCGCTGCAGGCAAATCCACACCGATACCGACTAAAACTGATGGCCGCACGGCGTCATTAAACACGCCGCAAAATGCGCCTAGATTTAATCAAGCGCCAGAGGGTGACGAAAGCGTAAAGCCCCTAAAATTAGCCAAAAATTTTGATTCTTTTGACGCCACCCTAAAACTGGCAGCCCACACGGATCAAACTGGTGAGTTTCAGGGCTATATCTCAGAAACAAAAAAGATGCGCGCCTACTCGGGTGATGTACCCGGAAAAATTGAAGCCGATATTTCGCCATCGCAACAAGTGCCACGCAAAGCCACTACCCAAGCAGGCAATATGACAATGGCGGTTAAGCCGCTTTCCGATACCGCTAAGGCTCATGCCAAGCCTGAAGACATCGCCAGAGCCACGGCAGATAAAAGCCGCTCTATCTCATCACTAAATAAAATTGGGATAGTATCGTCGGCGCAAAATCAACGCGATTTAACGCAACGCACCCGAACCATAGGCAACGAAGCAACCCGCACCGGACGCCAGCAAACCCGCCGCGTTCGTGAAGAAAACACGGTATTACCGATGCTAATCATGATTGGTCTAGCTATGCTAGCTGTCGGGCTGACTGTCGCACTAATAATGCGCTGATGCGGTAAATTTAACGCATCCTAATTTGACACATCAAATGTGAAAATGCGGTATCGTCTATTTTGCAGTGCCTTGACCGCTCATAAGTCGTCCATAAAACAGCTCATGAAGCCGTCAATGCGCGGTTTAATAATGCTCATTTTACAAAGATAAAAAAGGGGAACTCATGATTTCTACCATCCGTAAATATCTAAAGATGCTCATCAACAGTATTGCGATGACTATCGCGCTGGTGATGTTTTCCACCACTGCTGCACAAGCGCAAACTGTGCCGGTGGTCGAGTTTTTAAACACCAATACAGGCAATTACTTTATCACTGCTGATAGTAACGAAATCGCAGTACTTAGCAGTCTTGAGCAATTCGGCTGGGTACGCACCGAATATAGCTTTGAAGCGTGGCCGTTGGCCGCAATAGCACCGGATAATGCCGTTGGCGTATGCCGGTTTTATTCGGCTACGGCAAAATCACATTTTCATACCGCCGACGCCAATGAATGCGCAGTGGTAAAAAATGCCACCCCCTATTGGCAATATGAAGGCATCGCCTTTTACATCACCCCTGCGGTATCTGGCCAATGCGAAACGGGTACAGCCATCATGCGCAGCTTTAATAGTCGCGCAGCAGAAGGCCTAATTAACCACCGCTTCACCGCAGAGCCACAAATTGCCGACAATATGATGGCGAGTGGTTGGCAAGATGAAGGGGTAGCAATGTGCGCTGCTGGAGAATCTGCAAGCGCTTATTTGAGCGCTGCTAACGTTACGGCCAACGGCCCCGTAAGCATTGCCCCTACAGCAGACTTCCCAAAACTCGTTGTTGTTGCCACACCGCCATTGCTAGAAAGTGGCAAAGCATCGGTATTAAGCACGCGTATTTTAGATCTTCCCGGAATCGCTAGACCTATTTTTGCCTACAAAATTACCAAATGGGAGATATTAAGTGGCGGCGGAACGCTTTCAGCCACTAGTGGTGATCCAGTCACCTACACTGCGCCGACTGTAGAAAAAGCCACACGGGTGATGATTCGCGCCACACCAGATGGCACTAACTATAAACCCTTCACCGCCGAGCTGTTAGTGCTGCCCAAGCCCTCAAGTACCGCAACGATTACCAGCGTGCGCATTCTTGCCCCACAGGGCAAGGTACTTTCTGGAAAATCTACCCCCTTACTCGCCGCAGTAAATGGCAGCGGCAACTATAACCGCAACGTGACTTGGTCAATCGTTGCTGGCGGGGGGGTAATTCGTACCGTCACAACCTCAGCAGGATCACAAACTGTTTATGACGCCCCAACAGTCACCAAGGATACCGAAGTAACCTTAAAGGCAGTTGCTGTGGGTGATGCCAGTAAATCCGCCACGGTAAAAATAACGGTTGCCCTACCCCCACCACCACCACCCATTACGGTAACTGGCGTGAAGGTGGAAGCGTTGTTCAAACCGGCCACCGTGAATCAAGCCAATCCCTTGTTTGCCTTCGTGACCGGCACCGGCAATTATGATCGCGACGTAACGTGGAAAATTACCACTGGTGCTGGAAAATTAAGCAACACCACTGGCCCTGTCACTAACTACACACCAGCAGAAGCGGATCGCGGTAAAATAGTCACAATTACCGCAACTGCCAAGGCTAACGCAGCCATCAGCGGCAACGTCATGTTGGCGGTTAAACCGTAGTTGGCAATTAAACCGTAACGATATATTTATTTGATGACCCCTTGTAGGTAGCCTATTTTCAGCTACCTACAAGGAATACGGTAATTATTTATTATGATTTCTGCACCACAAGTTAGCTCTCCACTTAGTATTGCTCAAGGCCTGACAGAACTTTGGTCACCGCGTGTCGTGGCGGAACTTGATGAGTCTTATATCAAAGTTGCCAAAGTGCATGGGCACTTGGCATGGCATAACCATGAGCATGAAGACGAAATGTTTTTGGTGCACAAGGGTGAGTTGCTGATTGAAATGAAAGCAAACAGTGTGTTGCTGCGTGAAGGTGAAATGTTTGTGGTGCCACGCGGGGTAATGCATAACCCGATTGCGAACAACGAGTGCCTCATTATGCTCATTGAGAAAAAATCAACCCTGCACACAGGTAGCGTAGTGACTGATAAAACACGCACCATCACGGAACAAACGCGACCTATTTAATTTTGTTATACCTAGAGTTTTCATGCCCCGCCCATTAATCCACATCGCGTTTTTACACACCGCACAAACGCACGTTGAACTCATTGAAGACCTCATGTACGAGGTGGCACCGACACTTCGCGCAGCACACTTCATCCGCGAGGATTTACTAATCGACGCGCAACAACCGTCGCTCGGCATCGAGAACCACCATCTTGTCAAAAACATCAAGTATGCGGTTAAAGAAGCCGCCAGTTCAGGTGCGCGCGTGGTGGTGTGTACCTGCTCCACAATCGGTGGCGTAGTGGAGTCATTACGAATCACAGTTAGAAAACAAACCGTCACCACCGCCCGCATTGATCGCGCCATGGCCGATGCTGCTATAAATACGCGCAAACCGATTTTGCTAGTAGCAACACTGCAAAGTACCCTGCAACCCACGACAGCGCTTTTACAATCCACCGCCACAGCGCTAGGTTGCCAAATGCAAATTAAGCCCCTACTCATTTCAGACGCGTGGGCGCTTTTTCAAGCGGGAAATTTTTCTGGCTATATTGATAGCATCGTCAACTCAGTGATAAGCACAAACCTAACCGCCGACCTAGCCAACCATACTATCGTCCTCGCTCAAGCTTCTATGCATAAAGCGGTGGCACCGCTGGCTGCACGCGGCATCGTCGCCCTTAGCAGCCCTGAGCTGGGCGTGCGCCATGCGGTAGCGCTGGTTAAATCTCAAAGTGACTTGACACAATAATGCGTAAAACCATAACAAAAAGCGACCAATGTCAACACTAGAACGCGCTATCGAAATTGCTGCGCGCGCGCATGCAGGCCAAACGGATAAGGGTGGTCATCCCTATATTCTGCACCCCTTGCGCGTCATGCTGTCCGTAACCACTGCTCACGAACGCATGGCAGCAGTGTTGCACGACGTGGTGGAAGACACTGCGATAACAGTTGCGCAATTGCAGGCAGAAGGTTTTCCTGTAGAGGTAACTGATGCCATATTTGCTCTTACAAAAACTAAGGGTGAAGCGCGGCTGCCTGCCGCACACCGCGCTGCGGCTAACGCTATTGCGCGCGTGGTAAAACTAGCCGATGTCGGTGACAACATGAATCTATCGCGCATTCCTACACTCACAGAAAAAGACCTAATACGGCTAAAGGAGTATGAACAAGTGCGCGCAATTTTATTGAATCACACATCCACTCAAACGCCACCTTAACAACCAATAAATGTGCTGGCATTAAGATCACTTCGCTGAGGTCGTCATTTTCGAGCCAACGCGCTGAAAGCCCGATAAAGTCAGGTATTCTCAGGGTAGGTACTAATCTCTCACAAACAGCGCAATTGATTCTACATGCCTAGTATGTGGAAACATATTTACTACCCCTGCCGCTGCTAAAGTCCAGCCTAGCTCATTCACCAGCACACCCGCATCACGCGCCAGTGTGCTGGGGCTGCAACTGACGTAGACAATGCGTTTTAGTTCGGGGCGTGCCTCACGCGTGAGCAGCTTGCATACCTCTAAAGCACCATCGCGCGGCGGGTCAATCAGCATTTTGTTTACCTTGGGCACGCATTGCATTGCCGCTTCCTGATTGGTATATAAATCAGCCGCAAAAAAGCTTAAACGCGATTCATCGGCGGCGAAGCCATTGTGTTGCGCATTTTCATAGCCACGTGCTACTAGGCTTTCACTGCCTTCCACACCCACAACATTGGCACCGCGTCTGGAGATGGCTAGGGTAAAGTTGCCCAAGCCGCAAAATAAATCGGCAATATTATCGCCTGCAGTAATTTCTAATAGATCAATAGCACGCTTCACCATCAAGCGGTTCACCGCGAAATTTACCTGCGTAAATTCAGTGGGCTTAAACTGCATATCCAAATTAAATTCCGGTAGGGCATAACTTACCTTCGGCATTATTTCCGGATACCACGCTAAAGCCGTTTCTGGCCCCTTTGATTGCAGCCACCATTGCAAAGGCGGATTATCGGTGTTGCGCCACGCCAGATTTTGCGCATCAATGAAGGTTTTAAGCTTTTCGCCATCTTCGGCAACCAGCGGGTCCATTATGCGCAACACCAATGCCGTTACGTTTTGCCCCACCGCTATCTCTATTTGCGGCAAGCGTGCACGGGCTTCTAGGGTGGTCATAAGCTGCCGCAGCGGCATAATTAAACTGCCTACACCGCCCGCCAACACTTCGCAACGCCCCATCTCCGCCACAAAGCTGCTTTTCTTTTCTCTAAACCCTACTAGCACACCGCCTTTTTTAGCCACGTAATGCACCGACACGCGCGCCCGATGGCGATACGCCCACGGTGCCGCGTAAATAGGCGGCAGCACGCGCCCCGGTGTTACTTTACCAATGCGTTGCAAATTATCTTCGAGCACACGTTGCTTGGCAGCCACCTGCAGCGCCGGTTCGGCATGCTGTAGCACACAACCACCGCAAACCTTGAACGCCGCACATTTAGGGGTTATGCGACTAGATGCCTCGCGCAAAATCGCCACCGTTTCGCCCAGCTCATAGCTGTTTTTACTGCGGCGCGGCTGATACTGCACGCGCTCACGCGGCAATGCGCCATCAATAAACACCACCTTGCCATCTACATGCGCGACACCCTGACCATCATGATTTAAAGATTCAATATCAGCAATACGCAATGGTGCAACGGTTTTTGGCGGTTTGATCATGGTTGTTTTTCTTGAAAATAGATTAAGAACGAGTGCTGCCGTATTTTACGGCACCATTCGCCTTCATCACCATTTTAAACTTAGCGCGCTTTACCAAAGGTATGCGTTAGGTAATCCACCAAATAAGCATGGGATGGATGTGACGCATCCTGTGGTTTTACCACCGAGGAGTGATCGGTATTGGCGGCAATTTTTGCCGAACCAAAATAATAAGATTGCGCCTTTGGCTCTACCACACGCGGAAACGGTAACACCATACCCAACCAGCGATTGGGAATTTCAAATTTTTGTTCAAACACATCAAGGCCAGTTAATGTGTAAGGCGTTTTGTTAACAAAATCAGAAAAGCGTTTATCCAGATTAGCTACATAATCGTTAGTGGTAGCTAGTTGCTGCGCCATTTTGTTGTTACCCACTTTTGTCAGCAACTCTAGCCGATCTGACCATTCCGACCCGCGCGATGGTGAAGCCATGAGTACCAAGCCAATTGTTTTCCCTGCGAAGTCATCGCGATAGCGTTCCAACACATCGCGCACCACGATGCCCCCCATACTATGCGCAATAAAAATAATGCGTTTTCGCGATAGCACGGGCTGCTGCCCGCCCTTGATAGGCGTACGCAATTGTGTGCGTAATGCATCGGCTGCATCCTCAATTTTGTAATTTCCCGAATCCACTGCAGTGTAATAATGCGCCAAAAAAATATCAGGTGCACCACCCAGTGCATCGCGAACCCGTGTGTCCGCATTAAGCACCTCAGGCCACTTCCCCCAGGCCGACTCTGGCCCAGAAAGTATGCCGTGTACGAACACAATCGCAGTATCGCTTGTTGGCTCGGCAACAACATGCCAAGCAGGAAAGGTAGTATTGGCGTACAGAAATTGCGGACGGTTCCAGTCTAGGAATACATAGGTAGTAACACCGAGGAGTAATCCAACCAAGAGACCTCGGCCGATTAGCCAATATTTAGATTTCGCGCCAGTTTTTGCCCACGTACCGGTCGCTAAGGCTTGCGCTCGTGCCTGTGATTCATGCTGACCGCATAAACCAAACAGTATTGCTGCATCACGATAATGCTCCCGTGCCAAGTTTTCACGGTCACAGCTACGCTCAAGGTTTGCCAACTCATATAAGGCATTGGCCTCACCCAGCGCACTACCAATTTGCTTATGCAGGCGCTGGGCTTCGCTAAAATGGGTACGTGCCGCTTCATTGCGACCTAGCGCGCGCTCAATTTGACCTACCCCTTGCAGCGCATTGGCCTCGCCCATCACATTACCGATCTGCTTATGCAGGCGCTGGGCTTCGCTAAAATGGGTACGCGCTGCTTCATAGCGACCTAGTGCGCGCTCAATTTCACCTAAACCATCCAGCGCATTGGCCTCGCCCATCACATTACCGATCTGCTTATGCAGGCGCTGGGCTTCGCTAAAATGGGTACGCGCCGCTTCATTGAGACCCACTGCGGCCTCAACTCGACCTAGACCCTTCAGCGCATTGGCCTCGCCCAGCACATTTGCAATTTGCTTATGCAGGCGCAGGGCTTCGCTAAAATGGGTACGTGCCGCTTCATTGCGACCTAGTGCCACCTCGATTCGACCCAGACCTTGCAGTGCATTGGCTTCGCCCAGCACATTAGCAATTTGCTTATGCAGG
>JANMDR010000202.1:0-5400 GCA_031376425.1 Betaproteobacteria bacterium | reverse complement strand
GTGATGATGCGTTTGCCGATGGGGCGTAGGCATATCTTGATTAAACCTTGGGTGTAGGTTTCCCAGCCGGCGCCGATGGTTGCGTTTTTTTGTAGGGGGAAGTTTTGGTAATCGACGCTCCAGCCGTAGCCGAAGTCTAGGTTTTGTGCTTTCTTGCGACTGTCATAGGTGCGGGTGATGCGGATGGGGATGCCGTCGGCTTCTATATCTAAATCTAGGAAGGATACCGTGAAGATGCCGACCTTTAATTCACCCATGACGATTAGGGTGATTTTGTCTTGTGCTTCGTTGCCGTTGAGGTCAATGGCGATTAGGCGGAGATCGTATTGGCCATTGGTGAGCGTTGTGGGGTCAAAGGTGGCTAGTAGGTTTGAGGTGGCAATTGGTGTGATGCCCTGCCCTATTTGGGTGTAGCTGCCGATGTTGTTGAAGGTGGGTGTGGCGTTGTTATGTGACGAAAATGCGAACGCAAAATTTAGATTCAGCGGTGCAAAAAAAATCGCCATCATGCAAAGATACACGATGGCGATTGTTGAGGTTTTTTGTTTGGTTGGTGGCACGAATTTGAGGGAAATATTTTGTAGAAGGTGTATTATAATAATGCTTGGAAATGATTTATTTTAGGGCACCTTCAGGCACTTATTTGAGTTGAAAAGCACCTGAACAAGCGTAGTAGTTGTGCGGATTTACGACGTTACAATATCTTTCATTGTAACCGTAACTTGAAAATCAATCTATGCCAGATTTAGACTGCTCAACGTGCATGACAAATTAATCCAACCAAAAAAAATGCATTTCTCCAAACGTCGTTTTACCCACATGGATTTCTCGCCATGACCGTTGCTAAATCCAGCCCCGCTCTGCATCTCACCGCCACGAGCAAACCTTCAAAGTCGTACTTCGGCGGATCGCCGCGCTTGGCTAACACAGACGATTGGCCGCGTAGCGATGTTCTACCTCTCAACTTGATTGCGCGTGTTTCCCTAGTAGAAGTACAAGCGGCCATGACTATTGATTGGCTGCCAAAAACAGGAGCATTACTATTTTTTTACGATACCGGATTGGAGCCATGGGGTTTTGATCCGCTGGACGCAGACTCTCGGGCTATTTTGCACGTTGAAGATTTGGACGTGGCATTGCCCCCAGAAAGCCCTCTCAGGCCAGACGAGGGCGGCAAAGAATCGTGCATAAGTTATACCCGCGTGAATATGGCCTTCAAAAAAATTATGGTGCCCGCCTCACCCCATCGCTTAGGTGTTGCCGACCTGACTTTTGACGAAGAACAGCGCCACAAAGATAAAGCGGCAAAAATCTACAAAGAGAAGCCGTCCCACCAATTGGGTGGGTTTCCCGTGCCTGTACAGGGCGATGATATGGAATTGATGTGCCAATTTGCTAGCAACGGTTTAGATTGCGGTTATGGCATCGACACCACAAGCCGACGTGGCAAAAAATTAGCGGCTCACGCAGACGAGTGGCGCTTATTGTTGCAGGTTGATTCTGACGACGATATGGGCTGGATGTGGGGCGATTGCGGCACACTCTACTTTTGGATACGTGAGGCCGATGCCATGAAAGGCGACTTCTCTAACCCTTGGGTGATTTTGCAATGCTCCTAAGCATGTGCTGCGGTGATGACAATATCTACTTTATCGAACCAAATTCGTATGATGTTTGTTTGGCTAAGAATAAAACGGAAGCGCTGTGCGCAACAAATTACTTCCGCGACGCCTTCGCCTTTTCAGCCTCGGCATTTGCTTCTTGTTCTAAAATTTTGCCGCGACCTTTTGTACGGCTTGGAAGAAAGGTGTAAACGTCAAAGAGTACGTACTCCTCTTCTTTTAGGTTCAGCGCGCTAATGACTTCGGCAATATCATCCTTAAAAACATGGTCGTCATATGTTTCGAGGTTTATCTCAATGTGTTTACTCAAGCTGCTACCTGAAATCGAGCCATACCCACCTGTTTCGAGACAAAAATAAAATGCCCAATCTGATGCTAACGGCTTCCCTCTCTCTGGCCGATACTTAATTTCTTCGTAGGTAGCACTTAGCAAATCTACGACCGAATGAAACGATCGAAACACTTGGATTACCATTCCTCGGTCTCTCAGTATCGAATGGTAGCGTTCAAGATTTACAGCACAAGATTCATCAGTTGAAATTACTCTCATAAATTTTTTCGCTAAAATTTAAAGGCTAACTACTTTCGCGATGCCTTCACTTTTTCAGCCTCGGCATTTGCTTGTCGTTCTAAAAACTTACCGTGGCCTTGTGTGCGACTTGGAACAAAGCGGTAAGCCTGAAATATTGTGTACTCCCCTTCTTTTAGATCGAGCGCACTAACTACTTCAGCAATGTCATCCTTAAAAACATGACCGTCATAAACTTCAAGGTCTATATCGAGGTGCTTATCAATACTAATTCCTGAAATTGCACCGTATCCACCCGTATCGAGACCAAAATAAATTGACCAATCCGATGCCAACGGCTGCCCTCTCTCTGGGCGAAACTTAACTTCTTCATAAACAGCACTCAACAAATCGACAACCGAATGAAACGGTCGAAAAACTTGTAGCACCATTCCTCGGTGTCTCAAAAGTGAAATGTAGCGTTCAAGATTCGAGACACAAGCTTCGTCAGTTGAAATTACTCTCATAAGTCTCATCGCTTCGATTAAAAAAGCTAACTATTTTTGCGACGCCTTCACTTTTTTTAGCTTCGGCATTTCAGCCTTCACTTTTTCAGCCGCAGCATTTGCTTGTCGTTCTAAAAACTTACCGTGGCCTTCTGTGCGGCTAGGAATAGCGCGATAAACTGCAAAAAACACATATTCCCCTTCCTTTAAACCTAGTGCGGTAACTACCTCCGCAATATCGTCCTTAAATACATGGTGGTCATAAATTTCGAGTGCTATCTCAAGGTGTTTATCTAGACTAGAGCCTGAAATAGCACCATATCCGCTTGTGTCAAGACTAAAATAAATTGACCACTCCGATGCTAATGGTTGCCCCCTTTCGGGACGAAACTTAACTTCTTCATATACAGCATTCAGTTGATTCGCGACAGTGTGGAATGGTCGAAACACTTGGAGCACCATTGAACAATATCGCATAAGGGTAACGTAGCGCTCAACGTTCACCACATCAAATTCTTCTGTAGAAATTACTTTCATAAACTTCATCGCCCCATTATTATTTAGTGTTTTAAGAAGAAGTAATCAATACTTTTTACATGGAATTTGCGCGTTATATTTGTGATTATTTCTAGTAAAAGGAAGCGTTTCCCCACCTAAAACGAGACCAATCGGCAGCCCCGTTTTTACCCCAACACCTTCCAGTGCCCAACCCATTTCCCAGTAAAATTCACCCAAGGCGGTGGCAATAGCCGCTCTTCCCGTTTTGGTTTTGGCAACTTGGTTTACTGGAGAGAAAGGTTCAGCAGGTTTAGATCTTTTTCCTTTCCTGTATCTGAATGCTTTAGTAAGAACTACCCCCGCTAGTGTCAGCACCGCGTCGTAAGCTCGCATCTGCGCATGTAAGATAATATGGTCACCTACGTCGAGATTAACGAGGTCAAACTGGTTCGCCGCGCCGCACATATACTCGGGAATGACGTGGTGAGCGTGAGTGCGACCGCCACCGCTGCCTGCGGCCTGCATCTGTGAACCACTAGGTCCGCCACCTCCAAAGGCACTTGGCGAAAAGTTTTGAATTAGTTGGGCAAGAAGTACTTCTAACAGCCCCGGAATGCCATCTACCTCGTCGCTACCGCCAAAGATAAAATCACTGACATAATCTGTGAGCGCATCTTTCGCCACATTTATCAATATTCCCTGAATATTCTGCGCCGAACCTAATTCACCTAAACTCATCATCCCGCTAGGATCAGTCATATTCACCGGATCGCTATTGCCATAAAGGTATTTATTCAATGTTGCCGGACGTCTATGATTACCCTGAAACCTATCCTGACTAACAAACCTCCCCATGCTAGGTGAGTAATACCGCGCCCGTAAATAAATCAGCCCATTATCCGCATCCATATGCTCACCTGCATATAGATAGTTAGTCGGGTGGGTGCCGGTTTTGAAGGCTACTTGGCCGTAGTCGGTGTAGCGCCATGTGCTGGTGATTGCCGCGCTTAAATCAGTGACCATTCTTGTGCTGCCTAGATGGTCAGCGTGGTAGGTGTAGCTTTGTAGGCTGAAGGTGGTGTTGGCGTTATTGGTGCCGGTATTGGTGCCGCCATTCTGACTATGCGCCATATTGCGTTCTTCGCCGATGCGTTCGCCGCTGGGGCTTAAGACATAGGCGGCTATTAGGGTGCCGTTGCCGTCGCGTTCTTCTATTGCCTGTGCGTAGGCTGCGGTTTTGTCGATGGTGTAGTGGGTGATGTCTTGCGGGTTTGCAGCTTGGGGGGCGGCGATGATGGCGATGCTGCCGACGTTGGTCTTGGCGCGGCTGATTCTATGGCCGTCGGCATCGTATTGATAGTTAACGCGGGCGGTGTTACTTACATAGCTGCCTGCCGCTGGGGCGGCGATGAAGGTGCGGGTGTCGGTTAGGCGGTTTAGGGTATCGAAGCGGTACTGTTGGCTGCTACCTTTGCTAATTAAGTTGCCTGCAAGGTCGTAACGATAGGTTTCGGTGTTGGCGTTGATGGTGGCTTGGGTTAGACGGTCAAGGTTGTCGTATTGGGTGTTGATGGGGGCTAGGTTGCCGTTGGTGTTGTTTCCTGTGGGGCTGGTGTTAAGGTTGCCTACCGCATCGTAGTTGTAGACGGCTCCCGTGGGGTTGAAGGGGCTACCGGACTCTAGGCTTTGCTTTAGACGGTTGAGGTTGTCGTATTGATAGGCAATGTTGCTATTGTCCGTGGCGGTTAGTGTAGGGTAGCTTAGTTGTTGTTGGGCTTTTTGACCATTGGGGTTGATGGTGCCGTAGTCAATGGTTTGGATGATTACGTTGTCACTTAGGCGCTTTACTTCTATTTTAGTTAAGCGGTTAAGCGCATCGTAGGTGTAGCTTGTTTGTAGGCCGTTGGGGTGGGTGGTGCTGGTGCGGTTGTTGCTGTTGTCGTATTGGTAGGTGGTGGTTTTGTTGTTCCAGTCGGTTACCGTTTGTAGACGGTTTAGTGCATCGTAGGTGTAGGTGGTGGTGCGGGGTGCGGTGTTGATGGGGTTGGCGGCGTTGGTGGGGTTGGCGGCGTTGTTTGCATTGAGGTTGACTTTAACGGTAACGCTGGCCTTGTTGCCTACAAGGTCATAGGTGTAGGTGATGGTGACGGTGTTGCCGGCACTGGTGGCGGTTGTGGTGCTGTTGATGTTGGCATAAGGCTGGGTGATGCTAATTAGGCGATCACGGTTGTCATAGCTGTAGGTGGTGGTGCCGTGTTCGTTGCTG
>JANMDR010000100.1:0-12126 GCA_031376425.1 Betaproteobacteria bacterium | reverse complement strand
AGGCCTTCGGTGGCTTCGTCTAGGAAGATGATATCGGGGTTGGTCATTAGGGCGCGGCCAATGGCGACCATTTGTTGCTCGCCGCCGGATAGCTGATTGCCGGCGTGGTGGAGGCGCTGTTTTACTCTTGGGAATAGCGTGAGTACACGGTCTAAATCCCATGCAGGCTCGGTGGTTGAGTTGCCCCTGCGGGCAGTCATGGTAAGGTTTTCGAGTACGTTCAGGCTCGCAAATAGTCCCCGACCTTCTGGCACATAGGCGGCACCGGCTTGGGCGGCGATATGGGGTGCGTCGTGCTGTAATAGCTTGTCGTTGCCGCGCCAAATAATATCGCCACTGTGGCGTGACAGTTGACCTAGTAGGGCTTTGATCAAGGTGGTTTTGCCCATGCCGTTGCGGCCAAGCAGGGCTAGGGCTTGACCTTTCGCCACGCTAAAACTTACATCGTGTAGCACGTGGCTGGCACCGTATTTTACGTTTAGGTTTTTAACTTCTAGTAGCGTGGTTAATGAAGTCATGGCGCAGCATTTTCACCAAGGTATGCAGCTTGAACGGCGCTATTGGCGCGAATATCCACGGGGTTGCCGGTGGCGATTACCGCACCTTCAACCATGACGGTAATGGTGTCAGCTAGCGTGAAAATTGCCTGCATATCGTGCTCTACCAGCAACATGGCGTAGTCATCGCGCAATGTCGCCAGTAGCGCCACCATGTCCGCGCTTTCGGATGTACCCATGCCTGCTAAGGGTTCATCGAGCAGCAATATTTTTGGGTTGGTGGCTAACACCATCGCAATTTCTAGTTGCCGTTGTGCACCGTGGCTGAGTGCATCGGCACGGGTGTTCGTGTGCGCGTTTAGGTACGACGTTAAGCCAACCTTTTGCAATGCTGATTGCGCAAGCGCCTCACAGCGCACCTTCATAGCTTTGGTCGAAAATAGAGTGCTAAAGGTTTGGTGGTTTGCCCTTGCAGCAAACAGCACATTTTCCATCACGGTTGCATCCAAAAATAAATTTGACCGCTGAAAACTACGGCCAATACCAGCGCGGGCGCGTTGGTGGGCGTTGCGTTTGCTGATGTCTATTTTTGTGTCACCATCGTGCAAAAACACGTGGCCGTAGGTTGGTTTGGCTTCGCCTGCTAACAAATTGATCAGCGTTGATTTACCCGCGCCGTTAGGCCCGAGAAGGCCGTGAATAGTGCCTTTGCACAACGATATCGAGACTGCATCATTGGCTTTGAGTGCGCCAAAATGCTTGGATAAGCCTTTGGTGGTGAGAGCGGGGGAGGGGGCGGACGGGGGAGCAGCAGCATTCATTTTTTATAAATTCTCCGCAAGCCACCGGGCAAAAATAGCACGACGCACACAATAATCAGCCCCATGAATAGCGGCCAGTGGGGGGTAAGAGTAGCCAGCGTTTCTTGGCCTATGGTAAATACCAAAGCGCCTATTGCGGCACCCACAAAGTTGCCTTGGCCGCCCAAAATTACCATCATCAATACGTCGCCAGATTTATGCCAACCCAACATTTCTGGATTTACAAAGCCAAACTGGCAGGCGCTTAAAAACCCCGCCACGCCCGCTAACGCTCCCGCCAAGGTAAAGCTTGCAAGCTTGTAGCGAAAAGTGTTGTAGCCCATGCTCAACATACGTGCTTCGTTAGTCTTAATGCCGATTAAAGTTTGCCCAAACGGCGTACGCAGTAATGCGCGTAAAGCCAATAAACACGTGGCACAGCATGCAGCTACAAGGTAATAAAAGTGGGTGGTATTAGCTAGATCCAGCAATACCGTTTCACCTATTTGCAAGGCTGGCTTAAAGTTAAGGTAAATGCCATCTGATCCGCCGCCAAGTTTGGTATCGTGAAACACTGTATACACCATTTGTGCGAAGGCTAAGGTAACCATAATGAAGTAAATGCCTTTAGTGCGAACCGCAAAAAAACCAATGATGAGTGCGCTTAAACCCGCTGCCAATACACTGCTACTAAATACCAAAAACAGATTGGCAGCCGCGTATTTAGGCGCGGTAAGCGCAACCGTATAGGCCGCTATGCCAAAATAAGCGGCGTGGCCTAAACTAACCAAGCCAGTACAACCCACCAATAAATCTAAGCTCATGGCGAACAGCGCAAAAATTAAAACCTTAGTGGCAAATTCCAAATAGTAACCGGTGCTAAACATTGGAATAAGTGGGAGGGCGAGCAATAGAACTGTGGCGATAAACCAGACGACGGTAGGTTTCTTCATTGTGCCTTGCCCACTCATTTGCCTAATAGTCCATTTGGCCGCCACAGTAACACCGCAGCCATCAATGCATACACTAAGGCCCCTGAAAAATTCGGTAATAGAATGCTGCCAAAGCTTTCCACCACACCGATAAGCAGGCTGGCAATGAGTGCGCCAGATACCGAGCCCACGCCGCCAATCACTACCACCACAAACGAAATTATCAGCACGGGATTGCCCATGTTTGGTGCGACTGAGGAAACGGGTGCGGCCAACATGCCCGCAAAGGCTGCAAGCCCCACACCCAACGCAAACACGGCGCGAAACACGGTTTTAATATTGATGCCAAGGGCTGCCACCATGTCACGGTTTTCCGCCCCGGCGCGAATAGTCATGCCTAATTTTGTGCGGGAAATTAAGTAATACAAGCCGCCCGCCAGTGCTAAACACACGGCTGACATAAACAACCGATACACCGGATAGTTTAAGGTTTCAGTTAATTGCACGGAGTGGTTTAACCACGCGGGAATGGCAATGCCATGTACATCATTGCCCACAAAAATACTGCGCAACTGTTCAAAAATTAGGATTAATCCGTAGGTGAGCAGTACTTGTTCTAAATGGTCGCGTGCATATAATCGACTAATCACAAAGCGCTCAAGAAGTGCACCGAATATAACTGTTAGCACTATACCAAGCACCATAGCGACAAACAAATTACCGGTAAATCCAGCCAGCACAAACGCCGCGTACGCCCCCAGCATATAAAAGCTGCCATGCGCCAGATTGATGATGCCCATGATGCCGAACACCAAGGTAAGCCCCGACGCAACCAGAAACAGTAACAAGCCGTATTGCACGGCGTTGAGGACTTGTATTAAAAAAGTTGGAGCGTCCATCAGTTGCGCTTACAGCCCGTTACTCATATAGGCAAACACATTGCCGCGCCGTCTAGTACCCAATCTTTACGCCGCATTTCGTCCATCAGGGTATTACTGGTGGAATAGCGGTAGTCCAGCTCAGCCGCAGGGCGGTTATTGTTGGCGCGATACAGTGCGATGCTGCCCTCGCTACAAGGCTGCACTGGCGTGGTGCCGCTGGCAGGTGTGGTGCGATTAATACGCTTGGCGTAGAACGCTATGCCTTCATAAGTCCATACGGTTGGGTTTGCGCGTAGGGCGAAACACTCAGCGGGTTCAACAGAGTAAAAGTGTGTTTTTGATGTGGGGTTAAAAAAACGGCACACCTGCTCCACTCCAGTATAGGTAGTGAGCGGTGTTATTTCAGGGGCTTGTAGAGGTGCTTGGGCAACGCGCATATTATTGTTGGTACGCACCCATCCTGAGCTTGAAGCTTCTAGCGCGGTAATTTCACCCGCATCGGCGGTAATTAAATAGCGATTCAAATTGTTCTGATAAAACTCCACACCCAATTGCGTACGGGCGTTAAATGCCGTCGGTGCGGTGTAATCAATGCGTACATTATCGTCAAGCCCGCCTGTAATATTTTTCATGGTGATAAATTTTTGCAACGCCGCGCGATCACCTTTCACATAGCCGTCAAAAAACGGAATCAGCCAGCCAAATACATCGTCTGCATAGGTTGTGGAATAGCCATGAGTAACATCAGTGAGTGCCACCATATAACGAGAGTTTTGGAAATTATTCATCGCCTGTTCCATCAAGTAAATGGGGGCTGTGGTATCGGCAGTGCCAGCAATGGCAAGGTAGGGAATGTTGACGTTTTTAGCCGTATTATTATCATTGCCAAAGGCCGGTAAAAAACGTTGCCCTGCATAAGGTACATAGCCCACAACGGCCTTAACACGGGGATCTTGAACCGTTGGCTTGGTGCTTAGTCGGGTGATATTGTCTGTCACGTGCGCACCTGCGAGCCAAGTTAAAGTTGCCCCGCCCATGCTGCCACCTAGGCCACCGATGCGTTTTGGGTCAATGGTGTTAATAAAATCGGGGTGTGCGAGCAGCGCATCGATTGTGCTTTTGATGGCAAAAGGCCGCATCGCTTGAAGCTCCACAAAGCGATCAAAATCGCGGATGACGGCGACTAAATCGCCAACATCGGCGATGCGAATTTTTGAGAAGCGGGCATCGGCATGAAAAGGTGCGGCCACGATATAGCCATAGCCTGCCATGCGAACCAAAAAATCAACTGACTTTGATTCGATTGGGCTGGAACCCAAGCCATGTGAAAATAAAATGAGGGGCAGACTGTTTGGATTTGGTCCAGCCTCCGTACTGAACGGCAGCGTGGCGGTGGACAGAGGTACGCTTATTGGTGGCGGATTTCCAGCTGGAAGGGGTGCAGTGGGTGTGATGGTGTCAAAAATGGGTTTATCGCCCAGGCGCTGCATTCGCGGCACAATTTGGCCGTCGGGCAATACATAATTTGGGCGTGTGTTAGTGCTAAGCGTTGGATAGCACACGATGATTACAAATGGCACATTGTCGTTTTTATACTGCGGATACAAGCCTTCATCAGGCGCTTTAGGCGCGATTTGGATGGTTGAGGTGGGCTCTTTCAGTACCTGATTAATATAGCGCAATTGCCCGTTTTGCGGGATGCCCTCGTAGTAATCGGCCGGTGGTAGGCCAGATTGGGTAATTTTTTCGATATCAAGGGCAATATTGGTGCACCCTACAGGCAGCAGGGCGCGATTTACCAGCGGCGTGGTGACGCTGTGATTACCAAGCGCGAGTGCTGGCTGCGCATTCGCGCCACTAGCAATACCAATAAGGTATAGGCAGGTTGCTAGCGCGCGGAAGCGCGTTGTGATCCTCGAAATTTTTACGCTTGAATCAATTGAATTTTGCATTGGAACACACCATATCTGCGATAATCTAATTAGCTAAAGTTGCATAACGCGTTTCTAACCGAAAGGAAACAACCATGTCAGCGTATTTAATTTGGGCCGTTGCAGGCTTGCTGCTAATTACGATTGAAATGCTTACCGGTACATTTTACCTGTTGGTGATTGGAATCGCCGCATTGATTGGTGCGATTGTGGCCTTCGCAGGCGGATCAATTTGGTTACAAGCCCTAATTGCAGGCATCTCTGGCTTAATTGGGGTATGGTATGCGCACCAAAAATTGACGGCCGAAAAGGCCAAAACCGGCATGCCCAACACCAACCAGCTCGATATTGGGCAGCCCGTTACTGTTTTGCAATGGGTAAATCAGGCGCAGGGCTTAGTGCGTGTTAATTATCGCGGTAGCCAATGGGATGCAAAGCTTGACGCAGGCCAAAGCGGTGCGGTTAATGTTAATGATGTGTTAATGATTTCTGGGCAGCAAGATGGGGTATTTTTGGTGTCAGCGGTAAAGGCATAGCGATTCCTTCTTAAATAACGATTATCGGAGTAAAACCATGTTCCCAAAGTTAATGATTTCAGGCGTTATCGCCTTTATTATGTATACGCAAGCCGAATTGCGAGGCTATGCCCTTATATTTTTTGGTCTCGCAGCGCTTGTAGTTTTTTTGATTGAAGGCGTGCGCATTGTGCCACAGCAAAGCGCTTGGGTCGTTGAGCGTTTGGGCAAATTTGCAGGGGTATTGGAGCCGGGATTTAATTTTATCAACCCGTTCTTCTCAAAAGTAGCTTACCGCCATTCGCTTAAAGAAACGCCCTTAGATATTCCTGAGCAGGTATGTATTACCCGCGACAACACCCAGCTCGCAGTAGATGGCATTATTTATTATCAAGTGATTGATCCACGTCTAGCCAGCTATGGTTCTAGTGATTATCAGTTAGCTATTTCTCAATTGGCGCAAACGACATTGCGCAGTGAAATTGGCCGCATGGAATTGGATAAAACCTTTGAAAGTCGCGATGAAATTAATTTAAAGGTAGTGGCGGTGCTAGACGAGGCTGGCCGTACTTGGGGCGTAAAAGTGTTGCGCTATGAGATTAAAAATCTCACACCGCCAGAATCTATTCTGCGCGCCATGCAAGCGCAGATCACAGCCGAGCGTGAGAAGCGCGCCTTGATTGCCAAATCAGAAGGCCAAAAGCAGCAGGAAATTAATTTAGCTGAAGGCGAAAAGCAATCCGCAATTTTAAAATCAGAAGGCCAAAAAACCTCCGCTGTAAACATGGCGCAAGGCCAAGCTATTGCGGTTACTACTGTCGCTGAAGCCACCGCCAGCGCGGTGAAACAGGTGGCAGAAGCGTTGTCGGTTGAGGGGGGGATGCAAGCGGCAAATCTAAAAATTGCGGAACAGTATGTCACTCAATTCGGGCATCTAGCCAAGACCGGCAACACCTTAATTGTTCCCGCTAATTTAACCGATGTCGCTGGCATGATCTCCGGTGCGATGACGGTTTTAGGTGCAGTAAAAAAGGATAAGTAACATTGAGCAGTTCTAGCGCGGGGCGCAATTTTAAGTATTACGATTTAGTCATGGTGGCGTTTGTCACCGTACTAATTTGTTCCAACTTAATTGGCCCAGCAAAAATTGCACAGGTAGATTTACCGGTGATCGGTACCTTTGTATTCGGCGCAGGGGTGTTGTTTTTTCCCATCTCCTATATTTTTGGTGATGTGCTCACCGAAGTTTATGGCTATGCCCATGCCCGCAAGGTAATTTGGGCAGGCTTTGCGGGTTTGGCGTTTGCATCGCTCATGGCCTATGTGGTGGTGGCCTTGCCGCCAGCACCATTTTGGAATAACCAAGCTGCGTATGAAACAGCTTTTGGCTCTACATGGCGCATCGTGGCGGCGTCAATGGTGGCCTACTTTTGCGGCGAATTCGTCAATAGCTTAGCGCTGGCTAAAATGAAAATTTTAACAGCAGGAAGGCATTTATGGATGCGCACCATAGGTTCTACCGTTGTCGGTGAAGCCGTAGATTCAAGCTTGTTTTACCCATTGGCATTTTACAATAGCGGCATTATCCCCAACGACAAATTACTGCAAGTCATGTTTGCGCAGTTTTTGTTGAAGGTGGGTGTTGAGGTGCTATTTACACCAGTGACGTACAAAATAGTTAATTTTTTAAAACGTGCGGAAGGTGTCGATGCCTATGACCGTGATACTAAATTCACGCCGTTTAGTTTAAAAACGTAAATGTTGGCTTAACTGCTGCTGCCGCAAGCCCAGCACAATTCAAATGTAGCGGGGTTTTGTTCTGCACATTGACGGCATTGCCACATATCACCTATTGGTGGGGTGTTTGATTCAAAATTAGCGATCACCGCCCGTGCCTGGGGTTCTTGGTGTAGTTGCGTAATCCAAACCTGTGGGCAGGCCGCGCCAGCGGGAACTTCGCCAAAGGCGCTTTGGGCATTCTCATTTAGCACATGGGCGGGTATACCCGCTTGCGATAACAGATGCATGACGATGTGCGCATCTGGTAACTTTGCAGCATGATACAGCAATTTCATTTAATAATTGTGCTTCATGATGCGTGCTTGCTCGCGCTTCCAATCGCGTTCCGAATCAGTATCGCGCTTGTCATGTTGTTTCTTGCCTTTGGCAACACCAATATCAAGTTTGATGCGCCCCCCCTTGTAATGCAAATTAAGCGGCACAATGGTATAGCCTTTTTGTGCTACTGCTGTCATTAGTTTGGTAATTTCAGCTTCATTGAGTAACAACTTGCGGGTGCGCACGGGATCAGGCGTAATGTGGGTGGACGCAGAAGTAAGTGGGCTGATGTGCGCACCAATTAGCACCAGTTCTTCATTTAAAATGAGTACATAGGCTTCTTTTAGCTGTGCGCGGCCAGCGCGAATCGCTTTCGCTTCCCAGCCCTGTAGCACTAGCCCGGCTTCGTAGCGGTCTTCAATGAAAAAATCAAAAAATGCTTTTCTGTTATCAACAATACTCATAAATGCTTTGCAATGTCTTGTAAAAATATGCCGTAAGATTCAGGTAACTTGAATTATCGCACTTAGAACCCCTTTTTAAACCAATCTCATGCCTGAAATCGAAAAATCTGCTTTAGTGTTGCATAGTACAGCGCAGATGTTTGCCCTAGTGGACGGTGTAGAACACTATCCGCAGTTTTTGCCTTGGTGCCAAGGTTCAGAGATCCATTTTCGGGATGCCACTGCGACAATTGCCACTATCCGCATTTCTTGGCATGGTATTGAGCAATCTTTCACAACTGAAAATGCTAATTTTCCGCATGAACGCATTGAGCTGCGCCAGCCCACAACAGGGTCATTGGCAACGCGTGGCATCCAGCTTGATACTGGTTTGAACTTATTTACCGAATTGCATGGTCAATGGCAGTTCCAAGCGTTACAGGCGAATGCGTGTAAGGTAATTCTGCGCTTACGTTACAGCATGGCCACACCCTTTCTCGCATCAGCCGTCGGGCCGGTGTTTGGGCTGATTGCGGCAACATTAGTGGAGCGCTTTGTAGCACGCGCTGACGCGCTTTACGATCTGACGCGTACGGACGTGCAACCCCGCGTGGGAAAATTTTAGGTTATGGGGCTATGGGGCTATGGGGCTGTGGGGCAAATAACGGTAACAGTTTGTACCGGTGCTGCAGCGACCTTAAGTGAGCGGCAATTGCAGCTAGCGGACGGTGCTACGGTGGCTCAAGCTTGCGCATTGCTAGCCGCAGAGTGTGTGCAAATTGCGCCTGACCAAGTTTGCGGCATTTGGGGGCAGGTGGTAGATAGTGAAACGGTGTTGCGAGCTGGTGATCGTTTAGAGTTCTATCGCCCCCTCATTGCCGACCCCAAAGCCACACGCCGTCGCCGTGCCCTTGAAACGCCGCCCACAAACGCGCCGGAAGGGCGCAGTATCTACGCACGGGGAAATAAAAAAAGGCGCGTTGGGACTAAACCTAAAGCCTAATCTTAGGGGAAGTTAATTCGGGTGTCTATTGTTACGTTGAACTTAAAGCTGCTCACGCACTTCAAAACGTAGGGCTACCCAATCATCACTTTTCCGCACGACGCGGTTAACTACAATGCGAAATTTATTACCACCAGATTCAATGATGTAATTATCGGCTGTGGAAAATTTATTCGCTGGTAATACGAGAGTATCTAGGCGACCGTCAAACTCAAGTCCAGGCGCGAAAATGGCCGGTATCACCATGCTTTCATTTGGCACTGGTGCTTGAGGTGAAATTTCTTCGACTTCGCCATCGGTGCCGATTTGGGTTTGTTCATCAGCAATAGCGGGAACGCGGTGGACTGAGACGGGTAGTGGCCGTGGCGACAAAATTTCGACGCCTAAGGTGATCTCATTGGTCTGCGGATCATTAATTTTTCTTACTACCACGCCTAAAAGCGGGTGCTTCACCATCGGCGGTAATAAGCCGAGTAGTTCGCCCAGTTGCGGTGGCACTCGCACTTCATTAGCGCCGACGCTAAAGCCAAATCCTTTTGAGCTGATATCGCGTGCCCGCCAAAATGGGGCGTTTTCATACAACGATACTAACGATTGCTCTTGTCCAAGCGCGACATGCATGGTGCCAGCACCACCACCTTGCGGAACATTGGAAAAATTTAATACCGGTAAGGGATTAGCATCTGTTTGTGCATCTTGCTTCGCGCTTGCACCGATGGATGCAGCGGTTGTAGATGCAGCAGGGGGGGGCGACATTAAGTTTGCAGCAAATTCACCTTCTTTTGAAGTTACCGGCACCAGCGATAGGGTAAATCCCTTGGATTGTGGGGGTAATGGAATCGACGATGCCACAGGTGAGTCTGGAAGGCTAAGCGATAATGTCGGTAAATCCGTGTCAGCGGGTTTGTTTGATGCCGCGTCATTTTCTGCGCTACTGGCTAGTGAAAGACTGGCGCGGGCATCTTTAAAGCCCCGAAATACGCGGGTTTCCACATTCATTACCTGCTTACGTACTTCAATATTATGTGCTGCTGCCTGTTGCAAGGTGTGATACAGGCGTTCCATCGCCAGTAGCAGGCCAGCTTGATCTTCTACGGGCACATCGCGGCCACCTTCACGCACAATAGACTGGCGGCCACTGCGCAATTGCAAGCGCATATTTTCAATCTGCTTTACTAACTGTGGAATACCTAAAAAACGTTGAGTCGCGACAGCCGTCTCACCCTTATGTAAGCGTAACCCTTCGGCGCTTACAAAATCAACAAATAGCACACTCTCGGTAGCGCTCTCGGTGCTGGCCGCTTTGTCTTTGGTGAGTTTATAATCAACGGCCCATTGCGCTAGCCAGTTAAACGCCAAAGTAATTTGCCCGGTGGTCATGCTGCCGGTATTGAGCAGGTCAAGTAGCAATGCGCCTAAATAGATCGCCCGTGTTGAGGTTTGTTGCTCGCTCTCCGCATCAAACAAGGGTGCTAATACGGTGGCAAAATTATGCTCTTCTGAAAACGCATAATGTTTATGAAAGCCGAGCCAGAAGGCGTTTGGCACTGGTTCATGGCGCAAAAACAACCATTTCATGGCGGCTGCGTAGTGATAGGTCGCGAATAAGGTAGCAGTTTGTACCAATGCCGTCCCTTGCTCGGTTTGCGCCCATTGTTCGCGCGCGGCAATGAAACGCTCTAAAGTATTCGCGGCAACCTGATGGAATAAGACGATTTCGGCGGAAAACATCTTTCGATCAAGATGCTCGGGCTCGGCAAAATACCACGCTTTGTCCGTTTCTAACACCATGCTCATATGCTCTTCAATTTCAAAGAGCCGCAGCAAAAGGTCAACCGTAATATCAGACGGGCGACGCGCCAAACTATAATAGGTAGAGATTGCCCCCCCACGCCGTTCAGCATCGCGAATAGACGCGAGCACCGTCATTTCTTTAAGTGGAAGTGGTCGCGCAAGTGGCGCAATAGATAGCCAATCAGACATAGTTACCGCACCATTTGTAATGAGCGAACTTTTTCATTAACTGCCCGCCGCTTCAATGACCGTTGGAGAAAAATCTAGCTGACTAGGCAGCACATTAAATTCAGTAAATAGGCTTTGGCGCAATTGCTGCGCAAAGTAGTGCGAGCTCATATCAACTGGCGCGTTGAGCCAATTATCTTGCATCGAATCAAACGGAGATTGTCCAGTAAGCACGCCTTCAACCGCATCAGCAAACAGATGCTCGTAAGGATTTAATTCATAGCCGATATGCCGTACTTTTGGCCATTCGGGGCTTGCGGCAAATAGTACATGAAATTTTGTGGCCAATTCAGTAAAGGGTACGGCCATATTTTCTAACCGATATACTTCAAATAGTGCCAGCCAGAGCGCTAATTGCTGTGGCCGTTCTTCTACGCCAAAGGTCAAAAGCTCGGTGGCCTTGTCGGCTTGTTTTTCGTCATAATACAAGCGGGCGGCGTTAATGACGGAAACAGAGTCATCAATAGAAACAGTACCGCTACCCAGTTCGGGGAACCGCTCCTCCATGTATTTAAGACGGCGCACGCGATTTTCGGGAGAGTGGAGGCCGCGACTTTGTAGCGCTGCGCTGCTCTTAACAGGCTTGGCATCAAGCTCGAAGGATACATCAGTATCTGTATCACTCGGGTCTTGTGGAGTTGACCCAATGGGTATTGAGGCTGGTCTTAACAGCGCTTCTGCCGATTGCCGACGTGCCTCCAAGCTCGCAACCTGCCCAACACCTACTGTGCCTGCCGTGCCATCAGCAGTATTTTGATTTACGGTCGTTGCGGTCACCTTATCGGTACGCAATAAAGTATTTTCTTCGATGCGATAAGTCGGCTTGCGAGCCTTACGCCGTCGTTGCGCGAAAAAGAGTGCAATTATTCCTGCGGCGATGGCACCACCACCAGCCCATAGTGGCCAGTTATTGATAATATCATCGGCAATTGAAGCTTGTGCTGGAGCCGTTACACTAGGTTTTTTGACGGTAAGCGCTGTAGGCGCTTTAGGGGCTTTGACGGCTGGTTCACCAGCCGAGTTATTGCTCGTTGCGTTGCTAGT
>JANMDR010000164.1:0-12438 GCA_031376425.1 Betaproteobacteria bacterium | reverse complement strand
CCTTTGGTAATACTCTTTTTTAGGATAAATCCGGCGATGGCGTAGTGTGCCAAAATATCGCCAAACCAGATTATCGTGCCGTGGAGTAGGCCCAAAATCAGCATAAAATTTAACCGGCGTGAAAACAGCGCTTCACCATGAACCCCAGAAATTCGCCACTTTCGCGCTAATACCGCAAAGCCATAGCCG
Source organism: Betaproteobacteria bacterium (assembly GCA_031376425.1). GTDB lineage: Bacteria > Pseudomonadota > Gammaproteobacteria > Burkholderiales > Usitatibacteraceae > JANMDR01. The sequence goes on along the minus strand of JANMDR010000164.1, from coordinate 12,249 downwards.
AAACAGAAGCAAAAAATTGGATAAGTTTTGTATTCGAAAATAGTGGCAATAAATAGTAATGTGGCGCTATCCCAAGTACTGCTGTTTGCGTCAATCACACCGAGCGACGGCGCGCCCAGCCCCCATAAATAGCTTTGGATATTGACCACAAAAATGCCGAGCAGAGCAATGCCGCGAAGGGTGTCAACGACTTGGCTATGGTTAGGGCGGCTGCTGGATGAAGGGCTATTCACACCAATGCGTTTACTAAAGAACGCGGGGGCAAACTAGTACAACCAGTAAGCAGAAAATGACGATGCCGCTAATGATGCTGCGCAAGCGAAAAAACCATCCGGGAATGAGCTTTTGCAATGCTAGCAAAGCGTCAAAAGCCCATATCGATGCAAATAGCATGATTGCCGCCAAAAGTTGCATTTCGCCTCTGGGAATAAACAAGATTGCCCAGGCAAATAGTGATGGTAGAACTGAAATAAAAAATAAGTTACGTGCACTTTTGGGTGCTGATTCGCAGTTAGCAAGTGCAACGCCCCATTGAATGCCGCCTAAAAAAGAGCCGATGACCACTGCGTAGGTAATCATAAGATTTCTGAAGACCACGAAGTCTGTTGGCGCACCAAACACAACTATGATTGTGCCTGCTACAAATGGAATAGCGCCCGCATAGGTTAAAGCGCGAGCATAGCCCTGCGCTGACGTAGATACGGAAAGCATTATTTCTTGAAGGCCGTTTTTATGGACAGCATGCCGATGATACTTAAAACGGTAAAGCAAATTGCCGACCACATGGCGAGGGATACGCCGAGAATAGGTGGCCACACATCTGAACAGCCGCCATTGGCAAAAAAGTAATCAGAGTACCAGCCAGCAGGCGGTAAGCTGTTCACGAATTCCGCTACGGCGTCGGCACCGCAGGATTTATCGTTTGAAGCCTTCAAGAGTTGCCAAACTGCTAAGGCGATACCTGTGTCCGCAAATAAGGCAATCAGGACACCATAAATGCGTTGCCAGAGTTGTCCGCTGCTCAGTCCACCGCGTGATCCATTTAGTGCTGTGCTATTAGACCCTTGAGGTCCATGCACTGCCGCAATCAAACAAACCAGAGCTATGCCCAAGTAGGCGTAACGCTGCAAAATGCAAAAAGGGCAGGGGAATTGTTTTTCCACATGCTGTAAATAATAGGCACCCCCCAATAGGGCGAAGCAAAAAATAGCGATGCTTAAGTAAAATACGCGGGAATTCAACATGTTTAAAGGATTTCTTTCACGAAGCTTGTATTGTAACGGCTTGCACAGTTTATGGCAGCTAGCGTGAGAGCAAAGTGCGTTGCGATGGTTCCGTTTGGCATAAAATAATCATCTATTAAGCTGCATAGTGGTGTACACAACGATATCTGCAGTACGATGGTCGCATGACACAATAGTGTTAATCACAGCTTACGGAAATTTTTATGTTGCCCCATCTTGTCTATATCACCCATCCCTTATTTTCTCGCCATGAAATGGGTCAGGGACATCCTGAGTGCCCTGCACGTTTAGCCGCAATACACGATCGGTTGGTGGGGCAGGGTTTGATGGATTACCTGCATACAGAAACTGCCCGCGCCGCTACTGATGAAGAATTGCTGCGTGCGCACAGCCAGCAGCATTTGGATAATCTGGTATTTCACGCCCCAAAACAAGGCTATAGTAGTATTGATGCTGATACGGTGATGAATGCGTTTACCCTTGAAGCAGCCCGTTATGCTGCGGGTGCTGCTGTACAAGCTGTAGATTTAATACTTGGCGGTCATGCGCAGCGGGCTTTCTGTGCGGTACGCCCGCCCGGTCATCATGCCGAGCGGCAACGTGCGATGGGTTTTTGTTTTTACAACAATATTGCCGTGGCAGCCCTGCACAGCGTTGCCGTACATGGGATTAAACGTGCGGCAATTGTTGATTTTGATGTGCATCACGGTAATGGTACTGAAAACATTATCGCCGATAATGTAAATATTTTTATGGCGTCCACTTTTCAAAAGCAGCTATATCCCTTCAGCGGCGAGGCACCGCTGGGCAATAATATGCTTAATATTGGGCTGCCGCCACGTACGCGCGGCGATGTGATGCGCACTGTAGTGAGTGAACAACTGCTGCCCGCGCTGGATGCATTTAAGCCGGAACTTATTTTTATCAGCGCTGGATTTGATGCGCATCTGGAAGATGATATGGCGAACCTAGGTTGGAGTGATGCCGACTATGCGTGGATCACGGCGCGTATCGTGGAGGTGGCTGAACGCCATGCGCAGGGGCGTATTATTTCCAGTCTTGAGGGCGGTTACGCGCTCGCTGCGTTGGGGAGGAGCGTGGCAGCGCATATTGCGGTAATGCTTGGCATAAATGATGCGTAATACGGACAGCACTTAATATGGAAAAACATTTCTTAACACCGTTATTTGATCCCACGCATATTGTGGTGTACGCCGAGCCTGGCTACGCCAATGCCGAGGCGCTATCCGATGGCACCCAGTCAGACGATGCCGCCTTGATTGGTGCCACCCTGAGCGAAGAGAACGTAGAGCTTTCGGGGGATGCTGTTGCGGCTGAACATACCGAAAATACGGCGTTAACGCGTTGGCTGTTGAGTACCTTGGCAACCACAAATGTAACGCAGACCTTGGTTGATTGCGCCACCTTAGGCAAGGTGCAAGCCACGTCATGGGCACCGTCACTTACAGAACCAACACCGACCCCTGAGGGTTTGGCTTGTATCAGTTGTAGTGGTGAGTATGTGCTGGCCGCGCTTGAGGATGCGGCGCACCGAGGCTGCGCTGCGGTGATTATGTATAGCCGCGCGCGAAATGGTTTGGAAATGCCCAATGTCATCGCGCATGCGCGGGCGCTACACATGCGTTTATTGGGTGCCGGATCAATCGGTATTGCAAGACCGCATCGTAAACTCAATGTCGGCATTGCCACCAGTTTACAGCGTGTGGGTAATTTAGCGCTGGTGTCGCAATCTAGCGCCCTTACGGCCGCAATGATAGATTGGGCAGAGGCACATTCTGTAGGTTTTTCTGCGGTGGCGTCATCAGGTGAGTTAGGTGATATCCGACTTGCGGAAATACTCGACTTTTATGCCCATGATGGTCAGACGCAAAGCATTGTGGTGTATATGGAAGGGGTGCGTCATAGCCGTAGTTTTATGAGTGCACTACGTGCGGCTACGCGGATTAAACCCGTCATTGTGTTGAAAGCTGGGCGCAGATTTTATGGCCAAAACGCGCTCAACGATGAAACAGCGCCGCTAACCCACGCGGGGGCAATTATTGGTGCGGATGATGTTTTTGATGCGGCATTGAAACGCGCTGGTGCGGTGCGCGTCGATAGTTTTGTACAACTATTTTCGGCCGTAAAGTGTTTGGCTTCGCGCTTTAAGCCGGTGGGTAATCGGTTAGGTATTGTGAGTAATGGCTCGGGGCCAGCGCTACTGGCAGCTGATTACGCGCTGTTACGTGGTGTGGCAATAGCACATTTACAAGAGGGCAGTTTAGCGGCAATCGCTCATGCCTTGCCTTTAGTCAATATCACCCAAAACCCGATTATTTTGGGTGATAACGCCACCGCCCATCAATACACGATAGCGGTGCAAACGCTGGCACGCGATGCCAATGTGGATGGTATTTTAGTTATTGTGTCGCCACTACCGGGCACGGCAATTGCTGATATTGCGGCGGCAGCGTTGCACGGCTTGCCAGATATTCAAAAGCCGGTAATGGCCTGTTGGATGGGCGAAACGCGGGTGGCAGCCACGCGCCGCGCCATCGAAGAAGCCAATTTGCCCGTATTTCGGTTGCCCGAAGCGGCAGTGGATGCCTTCGCTAATATCGCGGCTTTTTACGCCAATCAGCAGTTGCTCATGCAAACGGCACCACCTTATAAAAACGCACAGCAAGATGGCGCACCTGATATTGAAATTGCGAAGCAGATCATTACTACAGCGCTCGCGCAAGGCCGGACTTTACTAAGTGATGTTGAAGCAAAACAGCTGCTAGCAGCGTTTCATATTCCAGTCGCGCGTACTGAAATTGCACATTCTGCTGAAGCAGCTGTGGAACTCGCAGCAGCCATTGGTTACCCTGTTGCGATGAAAGTTAATTCACTCGACATTAGCCACAAAACTGAAGTTGCTGGTGTGGTATTGAACCTAAAAAATGCGGCGCAAGTGCGCGCGATGTTCAATGATTTACTAGCTGATGTAGCGGTACGGGCACCAACTGCTCGGCTTGATGGGGTGATATTGCAGCCAATGGTAGCAAAACGCCATGGCCGTGAAATTTATGTGGGCATGGTACGCGACCAATTGTTTGGGCCAGTCGTCAGCTTCGGTGCGGGCGGCACGATGGTGGAAATGTTTGATGATCGCACGGTGGAGCTGCCGCCGATAAATAGTTTTATCGCTAAAAAGATGATTGCTCGCTCGCGCATTGGGGTGCAGTTGAGCGCATGGCGTGGTATGGCCGCCTGCAAGGTGGATGAGCTTGAAACAATTCTATTGCGGGTATCTGAAATGCTCTGCGCACTGCCGTGGTTACGCGAGCTCGATATTAATCCAATTATCATTGATGAACACGGCGCGGCGGTAGTTGATGCGCGCGTTGTCGTGGCAGACGCGCAGCAAGATCAGCCCTTTGATCACATGGCAATTTTGCCCTATCCGGCAGAGCTTGAAACTAGGGTTGCTTTGAAAAGTAAAGTATTAAGTGTGTTTCGCGCGATTCGTCCAGAAGATGCCTTCGGCTTACAGCAATTTGTCCGCAGCCTGTCCGAGCAATCGCGCTACTTTCGTTTTGTTGGGGCAATGCAGGAGTTGCCACCTCGGTTATTGGCACGTTTTACGCAAATTGATTATGACCTTGAAATGGCGATCGTCGCGGTGCTGGAAGATGATGATTCAAAAATCATTGGTGTGGCGCGTTATATGCTGAATCCCGATGCAAAAAGTTGTGAATTTGGTTTGGTGGTGACCGATGAATTCCAAGGCCAAGGCGTTGGCAGCAGTCTAATGCAGCGCTTGATGGAAATTGCGAAAACCCGTGGATTGAGCCTCATGGAGGGAATTGTATTAGCCAATAATAGCGGCATGCTGCGGCTGGTGGCGCGTTTGGGTTTTAGTAACGCTGCTGACCCTGATGATTCGGAAATGCGGGTAGTGCGGCGCGATTTATTGGTCTAGCTTATTGGTCTAACTTTGTGTCATCGTGAATCGCTTGTTTTTCTGCAGCCTCGCGTTCCGCCGCGATTTTGGCACGTCTGCCACGTCTACGTGAAGGTGTACCAAATACCCAAAGAAAAATTGCCAGTGGAAAAACCCCCAGTAAAACGAAAGTAATAATGCCGCCGACGATGCTTTTATCGGTAACCGCAATCATAAAAATGACATAAACATAAGCAATAGCGACGATGTACAAAGTGCGTAATCCTGTAAATGGGCAAGACCAATGACTTAGCATTGCAATAGATGGGCTATTATGATGCATCTTCCACGCATTTTTGTTGTGCTGCAACATTAAAACCAAACGTAAGCCGATATGAATTTTTCATCTGAATCTTTTAACCTCTCAAATTTCCAAGCACTCGCTGCGCAATTTAAGCAAGCGGGTGAAATGCTTTCAGCACAATGGCAAGCCGCCAAATCGCAAGCTGGCGAATTTGTAGCTTCCGGCATTAATCCTGATGTACGCGCCACACTGGAACAACTATTATCAGAATGCGGGCATATTATCAAAGCCTCACCTACTGAGGCGCTAGCATTAGCAGGCGTGCAAAAAAAATATGCTGGAATGCATGTGCAGCTTTTAAAACAAGTAGCGGCAAACGTGGGGTTAATTGAGTCCGCATCAAGCAGCCCTTTGACAAGTACGGATAAACGCTTTAGCGATGCGGCATGGGCACAGTCACCTTTACACGCATATCAAGCGCAGGCTTATGTACTGAGTGCCAATGCCCTGTTGGAAGCGTTGAGCTGCATAGCGCTGTCGCCAGAGCTACAGCGTAAAACGCGATTTTATGTAAATCAAATGCTAGATGCTTTAGCGCCGTCAAATAACTTATTCACTAACCCTGAAGCGCTGGCGCTGGCCGTTGCCACTAATGGCGAATCCTTAAAAAGCGGTATGGCGAATTTGCAGCATGATATAGCGCAGCACCGCATTTCTATCACCGATGAATCTGCTTTTGAAGTCGGGCGTAATTTGGCAATTACACCGGGTAGCGTCGTATTTGAAAACGATATTTTTCAACTGATTCAATATGCGCCTAGTACACCTAGCGTACATCTTCGCGCCTTATTGATTGTGCCGCCTTGTATTAATAAATACTATATTTTAGATTTGGCACCAGACAATTCTTTCGTAAAATATGCGGTTTCGAGCGGCCATACTGTGTTCATCATTTCGTGGCGTAACGTGGGTGCCGATGCAGCGCACGCTCTGCTTACTTGGGATGATTACATTCGTGACGGCGTGATTAAAGCGATTGATACGGTACGTTTGATTACCAATGTGGAGAAAATCAATCTGCTCGGGTTTTGTGTAGGTGGCACCTTGCTGACGTCGGCGCTGGCAGTGTTGGCGCGTATGGGCCATGACGTGGCGCAAAGCCTTACCCTGCTCACAACGTTTTTAGATTTTTCTGATGTGGGTGATATTAAGGCCTATGTTGACCATAACTTGGTTACCCAACGCGAAAAGAAATATGGCGGCCCCGAAGGTGGAATTATGCCGGGGCGAGACTTGGCCTTTGCTTTTTCAAGTTTGCGTGCGAATGATTTAGTGTGGAGCTATGTGATTAACAATTATCTAAAAGGCAAGCAACCCGTGCCTTTTGACTTGTTGTATTGGAACGGGGATAGCACCAACCTGCCTGGGCCTTGGTATTGCACCTATTTGCGCAACACCTATTTTGAAAATAATTTGATCAAACCGGATAAATTAACGATGTGCGGCCAAGCGATTGATATTGGTTTGGTCGATTGTCCGGCTTATGTTTTTGCGGCGAAAGAAGATCATATTGTGCCGTGGCGCACCGCTTATTCGAGTGCAAAATATTTGAATGGCAAGGCGCAATTTGTACTTGGTGCGTCTGGTCATATTGCTGGTGTGATTAATTCGGTGGCTAAAAATAAACGCAGCTACTGGAGTAATCAGAACGCCAATCCACATGAAGTACACGCCGATGATTTTATTGAAGGCGCTACAGAACATGCAGGAAGTTGGTGGCCCAATTGGGCAAAGTGGCTGGAAAGCCATGCGGGACGAGAGATTCCAGCACGGAGTAATTTGGGTGGCGAGGTATTTAAGATAATCGAAGCTGCGCCAGGTCGCTATGTAAAAGAACAAGCGCCAGAAGTTTAGCGTTAAGTAGTTTATAAAAAACCAAAAGAGGAGATGACGATGAGCGCAACGCAAAGAGTGGCAATTGTTACTGGTGGTATGGGAGGTTTGGGTGAAGCAATTTGTACTAAATTGGCAAAAATGGGGATTAAAGTTGTGGTCACCTACAGCCCATCCAACACTAAATCCGCAGAGTGGTTAGCTGAGATGGTGAGCAATGGCTTCAAGTTTCACGCCTATGCTGTTGACGTTGCTGATGATAAGTCCTGTGCTGATGCCGTCTTAAAAATTCAGGCCGAAGTAGGGCCGATCGATATTTTGATTAACAACGCGGGCATTACCCGTGACATGACGTTTAAGAAAATGACCCGCGTCGATTGGGACGCGGTAATGAATACCAATTTAACCAGTGTGTTCAATATGACCAAACCGATTGTGGACGGCATGGTTGACCGTGGCTGGGGCAGGGTAATCAATGTATCGTCGGTGAATGCATCCAAAGGTGCATTTGGGCAAACCAACTATTCTGCAGCCAAGGCGGGTATGCATGGCTTTACTAAAGCATTGGCACTGGAAATTGCCAAAAAAGGTGTTACGGTGAATACCATTTCGCCAGGTTATATCGGTACAAAAATGGTGACCGCGATTCCCGAAGAGGTGCTGAACACGAAAATAATCCCGCAAATTCCGCTCGGACGCCTGGGTAAACCGGAGGAAGTGGCGGGGCTTTGTGCGTATTTAGCGTCAGATGAGGCCGCGTTTATTACTGGGGCGAATATTGCAATTAATGGTGGCCAGCATATGAGTTAGCGCGTCTTCTGGTCTGTAAAAATGCCTTGGGAATGCCTGTATATAGGTTCTTTCCAAGGTATTTTTTTGTTTCGAGTAATGGCAGATCTATAAAGAAAAACCCCCCGAAAAGCCATGCTTTTAGGGGGTGAAGCCTTGTCTATGGGACAAGGAGGAGGAGGCGTTTTAAAACTATTTGCGTTTTGCAGCAGCTGGTGTAGCAGCTTTAAAGTTGGTTTCTGCAAATGCAGCACCTTGCTTAGCAGCTTTGGTAAATGTGTCAGCAGCAGTAGTAGATGCGGCCATTGCTGTTTTGATCGCAGCAAAAAACACGTCGGAACCAGCTGGGGCATTCTTAGCGGCGGCGTCCATGTTCTCAGCAATCGCTTTTTGCGCTTTGTTAGTGTGTGCTTCGATCAAACCGCTAAAGCTGGCTTGCGCACTGGTAGCCAAATCATAAATATTTTTGGAGTAATTAGTTGCGAATTCGACGCCAGTTTCGCCTACTGATGTGCTCAGCGAATTTAGTTCAGTCATTTCCTTAACGCTAGCCAATGCCTTAGCATTTTTAGCGCTTTCAGAAAGCGATACTTTAACGGCTTCTAGGTTCAGAGCCATAAAGCGCTCGGTGCTGTCCATCGAAACTTTAGCAAAGCTAAGTGCAGCATCAATGCTGGCTTTAGAGAAGTTTGCGAAATGCTCTGTTGTTGCGTTAGTAGCAGTAGCGAAGGCCATGATGGTTCCTTTAAAATTGGGGGAAAGTTTTTGAGTGCAACCAGCAATACGTTTTAACCGAAGATTGGATTGTTGCACTACACAAATTAATAATAAGGGCGTTGAATCACAAAGTCAAGGGTTTTATTGTGCAGTGCAGCAAAATATTTTTGTAACCCGAAGATTCGCCAAAAATGTTAATATATTCAATTAGCTAAGACGATGAAGATACTGAGAGTAATTTCATTTTTTATGCGATTGTTGCGTATAAATACGAATAATTGGTGTCCTGCAACAATTCTTAGCGTGCCCGAAACTTATTGCAGATATGCGCAATTTGCTGCATTCGCAAATACCGCATCTGCAAGCGCTGCACATACAAATACCAGTAGCTTTAAAATTGTTGGCAAAACATTGGAACCGCACTCATGAGCCGAATTATCAAGAAATACCCAAATCGCCGCCTTTACGACACCACGGCAAGCGCCTACATCACCTTGCATGATGTAAAAAAATTCGTGCTCGATGGCGTCACGTTTGAAGTTCATGATGCCCGCACCAATGAGGATTTAACCCGATCTATTTTGTTGCAGATTATTTTGGAGGAGGAAAGCGGTGGCGTACCCATGTTTACTAGCGATATGCTTTCCAACATCATTCGCTATTATGGCCATGCTATGCAAGGCCTTATGGGCAGCTATCTTGAGCGCAGTATCGGCGCGTTTCATGAAGCGCAACGCAAGTTTCAGGAGCAAACCCAATCTCTAGGGGGTGCAGCGCCGCTTTTTGGCGCGGATGCGATTTCGCAGGTGTTAAAAACCGCGCAAAGTAATTTGCCGCCGCTGGTGACAGAATACCTTGAAAAAGGGGCTTCCCAAGTAATGACTATTCAACAAGAGTTGCGTAAGCAAGCGATGAATATGTTTGGGAATTTTCCTTATCCAACAGGTGCTACTGGTGCAGCAGGTCAAGCAAACGCAAACGGCACCCAAAGCGCACATGCTGCCGAGACTGAGAAAACGGGTAGCGATACGAAACGTGCTGCAGACAAACCCGCCCGTGCGGCAAAAACCAGTACTAAGGCAGCAGCCGCTAAAGCCAAAGCCGCTGCAGCGCAGGCTGAAGCAGAAAAGCCAGTCACTAAAATTCGGATTCGACCTCTCGAAATTGGTGCCACAGCGATTGCCAAGCCCGTCATTAAAAAAGCCCGTCGCAGCGCATTAAAATACTAAAACCCGTCGCCACAATATTCGTCAATTTATTTTTGAAGCACCACGATGTCAATTATTAGTGTAAATAAAAAAGTACGCAAAGCCCCGCCCCGTGTGGGTTTTGTGTCGTTAGGGTGCCCCAAGGCCTTGGTTGATTCTGAACAAATCATCACGCAATTACGTGCCGAAGGCTATGAGATTTCACCTAGCTATGACGGTGCCGATATTGTGGTGGTAAATACCTGCGGCTTTATTGATTCCGCCGTAGAAGAAAGTTTGGATGCCATTGGTGAAGCGCTAAATGAAAACGGCAAGGTCATCGTGACCGGCTGTTTAGGTGCCAAAGGTGACATCGTTAAAACCACCTATCCGCAACTGCTCGCCGTGACTGGCCCCCATGCCAAAGAAGAAGTGATGGCAGCAGTGCATAAGCACCTACCGCAGCCCCATGATCCGTTTATGGATTTAGTACCGGCGGCAGGCATTAAGCTCACACCAAAGCATTACGCCTACTTAAAAATTTCTGAGGGTTGTAACCATCGCTGCACGTTTTGTATCATTCCTTCGATGCGTGGTGATCTTGTTAGTCGTCCTATTGCTAGCGTCATGCAAGAAGCTGAGAACCTCATAAAATCTGGTGTTAAAGAGCTGTTAGTTATTTCGCAAGACACCAGTGCTTATGGTGTTGACGTAAAGTATCGCACCGGTTTTTGGAATGGCAGACCCATTAAAACGCGTATGACGGAACTATGCGACGCACTCGGTCAACTTACCGGCGACGATAAGCCGTGGATACGTCTGCACTATGTTTACCCTTATCCGCATGTAAGCGAAGTGATTCCGTTGATGGCTGAAGGTAAAATCTTGCCCTACCTTGATATTCCGTTTCAGCACGCCAATCGCGAAGTGCTTAAGCGCATGAAGCGCCCAGCGGCGTCTGAAAAAACGCTTGATCAAATAGCGGCTTGGCGTAAAGTTTGCCCCGATCTCACCATTCGTTCTACCTTCATTGCTGGCTTTCCGGGGGAAACAGAAGCGCAGTTTGAAGAATTACTGCAATTTTTAACCGAAGCGCAGCTAGACCGCGTGGGCTGCTTTGCGTATTCGCCCGTTGAAGGTGCTGCCGCCAATGAGTTGAGTGATCCTGTGCCCCACGAAGTACGCGAAGAGCGTCGTAAACGCTTCATGGAACATCAAGCGTTAATCAGTGCCAAGCGCCTTCAAACAAAAGTGGGGCGCGAAATGCAGGTGTTAATCGACCGCATCGCCACAGACGGGCAGGGCAATCCGGTATTAATTGGTCGTTCGGCAGCCGATGCACCGGAAATTGATGGCTTGGTTTATGTATCCGGTGCTGACGCCGCCGCAGTGCCAAAAACAGGTACCTTCGTGCACGTAAAAATTGATTCCGCGCAAGAACATGATTTAGTTGGCACCTTAGTGACAAGCCGCAAATGATTGTTGTTCGACCATGCCAAGCAGCCGATAAAGCCGCATGGATAGGGCTGGCACAAGGATATAAAGAGTTTTATAAAACAGCGGTTAGCGATGCCGAATATGAAACTGCTTGGCAGTCATTACTGCAAAATCAAAGCGTTCATTGCTTGGTAGCGGAGCTAGATGGTGAAGTAGTTGGCATCGCGCATTTCCTGTGCCATCAAACCGTGTGGGCACCATGTGTATGCTATTTGCAGGATTTATTTGTACCGCTATCACAACGCGGAAAAGGCATTGCCCGCGCACTCATTGAAGCCGTAGCCCTTCGTGCACGTGCAGCTGGAGCCGCACGTTATTATTGGACAACCAAAGTTGATAACGTAACGGCGCGTACTTTGTACGACAAGTTGGCCGTGCATCATGGATTTATTCGCTACGATTATCCGCTGTAAAGTTGTTACCCAAGTGCGGTTGAAGCAGCCTTAAAATAAGACGTCTCCAACCGATAACCAAGATATGAAGCTACCCCAGCGCCCGCAACTCACGCGATAACACCGATAACATCGCCAAGTCTGTTTCCCGTGCCGCTTTTAGTTCCGCCGTAATATCACGATAGCTTTTGAGTCCCATTTCGCGTTCGGCTTCCCAAGTATGCACGAGGGTTGCCGCGTCTATTGGTGCGCTGCTGTGCTGGGTAGTTTGCTGCAGATAGCTTTGCACTAGCTGGCG
>JANMDR010000083.1:0-1587 GCA_031376425.1 Betaproteobacteria bacterium | reverse complement strand
TGAAATTTTGTTTCTGCTTATTTTATAATCACTGATTGCCGAATTTTTATTCCAATCAGATGCCAGCATGCAATGTGAAGCATTTACAAAAGCTTTTTTATCCAGTTCAATTCCCTCCCGGATATTATAACCGGCCAGGTTACTGAAATAAGGATAGTAAGATTGCAATTGATGAAAACTGGCATCGGTCATATAAATAATAGGAATGTCTGTTTCCACATAGGCAATCAATTGAGAAGATGCCGAAACAAACAAAACATCAACGGGTCTTTTCTTTAATTCCTTGGTCAGTTGTTTACTGAAATACTTTGCATAAGCATGCAGAAACTCAACAGCAGTTTGTCTTTTAAACCAGCGGCGATTAATGCTTTTCTGCGTCGTCAGCCATTCCCGCAAAAGCCAGGGCCATTTGAAGTGAAAGATTTCAACGTCATTATTTTTTGACCTGCGTACTCGATCTTGCACAAAAACAAAATTAAATTTTAAAAATTTTAAAAAAAACGACGGGCTATCAGGTTATAAGTCGTGTCAATATTTTTTATCCCTTCAATAGTCTGCTTCGACAAATAATCATCCCAGGAAAACGATTCCCAGAGATGATGAAGATACGCCTCCGGAAATTCAGTCATTTCTTCAAACATTGATTTCAATCCTGCTTTATCATACAAAGGGTAATGAAAAGCATAAGGACTTAGTTGTTTGATTTTCTCCGGATGAGCAGCACCCAATTTCTCTGGTATAAACACTGAATGCTCATTCCAGTATTTATCCCTTCCTTTTGAACGGAATGATTTATATTCATCAAGCCACCGAGTGACAAATTCGCTGTTTTTTTCTGATAACAATACTGCATTGCATAAACCCGAAGATGTAATCGTATTTTTTCTTATCAGGCCAATTTTATATTTCAATCGTTGCCGCCAGTTTTTGGGAACATACGCTGCTTTTAATTCCTGACCGATTACAAATGAATGATTCAACAAATCAGTTAAGGGCTTTACACTGATGGTGTCAAGGTCAAGATAGATTCCACCAGTTTCTTTTAATGCCTGCAACCTTACTACATCTGCTTTATGTGCAACATGATACAATGAGTTGCCCATAAAAGTATCAGGTGCAACAATTTTATTTAGTGTCAAAAATGGTTTTGCTTTCTCCCACCATTCTCCTTTTGGCTCATATTGATAATGAAAATAGGCAGTTGATGGTTTATTCAGTTCAACAGCAGATTTTACAGACAGGTAATGCACCAGTGAAAATGGTTTGCCGCCAAAATCCGGGGCCATACCAAATACGAAATGAAGAATATTGGGAATCATTGCTATTAATACTGCTTCTATAAAGCTATTGAAGTATTTTCAAAAAAATTATTATAAAAAAATACCAGACATTTTTAGTCTGGTATTAAAATTATTAATCAAAAGAATGTTTTGGCTTTATACCGCCTCTGCTTCCATCTTCTTCTGTACTTTCTTCCGGTCATCTTCATTAAGAATCACTTTTCTCATACGGATGAAGTTAGGTGTTACTTCAATACATTCATCCTGCTGTATATATTCCATACACTCCTCCAGACTCATAATTGTT
>JANMDR010000016.1:0-4481 GCA_031376425.1 Betaproteobacteria bacterium | reverse complement strand
ACGCCACCTAGCCGACATCGGCCAACGCTACCAACAAACTGATACCAGCTCATGGCAAGTCGTCAACGGCAGCACCGCAGAACCCGGCGGCACCATCACAGCAACCCACTGGAAGATCGGCGATCAAGTACGCAAGATTATTACCGAACCGGGTAATTTAAGCATACCGGGAACTGATGCTGAGAACACGGCATTCTTTAACCAATTACAGACGTTAGCACCGGGCTTTGATATTAGCTTTATTAGTGAAGCTATCAAAGGCAATGCAAAGATTGATACCCATACGGGGGCACCAAGGCAGAATCCGTGGGCGCAGATACTGGCGCTGGTAGCCGCCATCGCCATCACCATCGCCACCGGCGGCACCGGCGCATACTCGTTGACGACATTATTAGGTAACGCGGCCACCGCATCGCTTACCAGCGTCATCGGTGCGGCAGGTGTTACCGCCCTTGGCGCTGCCTTCACCGCCACCCTAGTAGGGCTATCAAGCCAGCTTATCACTACCGGTAAGGTTGACTGGAAAGCGCTAGGCAAGAATGTATTGGTGAGTGCGTTAACGGCGGGGTTAACACAAAGCCTAGGCATAGGCTTACCCGCAGAATATGCAAATACCCCAGCAGCACAAGTACCCTTTGCAGTAAAACTTGGTGTTGCCTTGCAATCAGGGTTAGTAGGCGGCGTGGTCAATGCCGGTGTCAATGGCGGCGGCATAAATGCCGTATTTAATTCCCTAAAGGGTTCCATCATTACCTTCTTGGGTGCCGAAGCGGCAAACGCCATAGGCCGACAACAATATGACCTAAACGGCAAGACCCTAGAACACATCCTAGCGCACGGCGTACTAGGCTGTGCTCTGGCGGCAGCGCAAGGCAACGACTGCGCTAGCGGTGCCTTAGGTGCCATGATTGCCGAAGGGGTAGCGCCAGCAGTTGCCGAGCAAGTACGCAACCTATTGCCAAGCTCGCTCTACAATGCCGGGGTGGCTTCTATCTCTGCGCTCATTGGCGGCGTACTCACGCAAGTAGTAGGCGGGGAGGGGCTGACAGCGGTGACGACGGGGGATAATGCGGTACAGAATAATTTCTTGACGACAAAACCGTTGCGTGACGCAATTGATGCGCTCGATAAGTGTACCGATGAGAGATGCCTGCGCTTGAATGGTCAACAACTATTAGATTTTTCTAGGACTAATCGGTCGGGTATTGAAAACTGCAAAATTAGCCCGTCTTCGTGTGTTGGTCTTGTTAATGAAATTCTTGATGCTAGAGCACTAATTGAACAGCTACCGTTACCACGAGAGCAAGTGGACGCACTTCTTAAGTTACAAGATGCGCACCTCAGAGAAATATTTACACCGACGAATGGGCGTGCGACAGAGCGAATAACGTATGCGGCTAAAGGCGTTTTGGATGTGGCGCTGGGCATGGGTGCAAGTTTCTTTGGCAAAGTAACGGGTGGGGCAGCATCGGTGCTTTATCTTTTGGATGGTGTTGATGCTGCGGTGGCAATTCAGGCAGACTTTAAGACAAAGTTTGGCTATGAAATGGATAGCGATTTGGCGCAAGATTTAGGAGGCTTATTATCACCGCACGCAAAAGTGCTAAAAGCGCTTTATGGAGATGGCCGCGATCAGGCTGTTGCGTTATTTGGTGATGCCGCCGTGACTTCGGCTGAAGTTGCCGCGCAAGTCGCTATTGAGACGTTTGGTGTCGTGCAAGCAGGTAAAAGTGTTACGCGTATTGCTACAAATTTACCCGAAGGTAACGCATTAAGAGCTACATTACTCGCTTCACCCGATGGATTTGCACTGGAAATGCTACCTGCAAATTCGTTGCTTCGCGCGCACTTGCTTGCAAGTACAGATGACTTTATTTATTTATCTGGCCCACCTTCACCGCTAATGAGAATGCAGTTGGAGCAAGGTGGTTTTATTACGCTTGCAGATGGCAGTTTTGCGAGAACTGTCACCGCAAAAATGCGTGCTGCCTTCGCTGGGCAAAATTACATCGATCCATTCACCAATAAATCTGTGCGATTTAAAGCGGGCGAAATAATGGCAGTAGACCATATATATCCAACTTCAGAAATCGCGCAATTGAGTGGATTTGATTTGTTGACCAAGGCACAACAGATTGCGTTACTCAGGGACACTGTTGGACTAGGAAATTTAGCCCCTTTACCGCAATACTTAAACGCCTCTAAAAATGCGAGCTTGAATTGGGTAAGATACGGGGATAAGCCGTTGAACGCTACGTATGCAGCAAATTTAGCAGCGCAGCAGGTAAAATTAGAAGCAGCATTTGTAGCGCAAATTGCCGCCTTTAGAAAATTGAATGGAAGATAATGAGTAGCGATAAAGACTATGATTGGGTATGCGCTCGCGCCGTTGACGTTCCGGAAAAGGCGCTCGCTTGGGTTCAACCTAAGCTTGTCGATCTTTTGGGTTTGCCCGTAAGTCAAATGTTTCCCGAATTTACTGCTAAGTTTCCGCATACTGCTAATGCGATGGAACAGCACTGGCCAACTCCCAAATTATATGGGAGTAATTTCATGGATGATATTCAAGCCACTATCGGCATGGTGCGTAGCGATGCAAATTTGTTTTTTAAATGCACCTTAGCAGTTCAAGATGTGACCGGCTCCTATTTTGATTCCGATGTGCGAATGCTGCCACCGCAATGGGTTGAACTATATAGGTGGTTTTATTCCTTTCACATCACAACGAGCGCACGATGGCTTTTAGGTTGGGACAATACCCCAACATCGTATTCAAACCGCAAGGCCGTGCCAGCGTTTTGCCAATTTAGAAATCTAGCTGGCAAGGTTGGTAAAAATTGGGCGGCTAAAAATAATTTTGACGAAAAGAAATTTAAAGCGTGGATGTGGACTGATGCAGGCGATGCGCTTTGGTTAGATGAAGCGCGTTGCGATCATCAGGTTTATCACATGCGCAACAATTCATTTGATGACATTGTGCTACTGCAAAATGCAGAAGCGGTGCTTGATAACTATCTTGCGCATATTGTTGCTGGCGGTAACCCTAAAGATTTTGACTTTAGAGCACCTATCAATAAATTGGTTAAGGCATAAATTGGCTAAGGCCAATATTTCCTAAAATAGTGCAAAAAAATTAACGATTATGGCTAAAGACGGCAAAGAGTTCGATATAGACGGTGAGCCGCAAAATTATGGTGCTTTCAGTATTTTGAATAGGCCAATCCAAACGATTGCCGACGTTGATAGATTAATAGCACCGCAAAGCGCCGCGATAATTGCGTCACAAACCATTGCTATGCAAACGCTAGTTGCGAGGCTTGATAGTTGGTTAAAAAAATATCGTAGGGATTTTTTAATCGCACTCGAACCACCAGCTAGTGAAGATGAAATTGCGGCAATTGAAAAAAAACTTGGCAGCCAATTACCCGATTACTTTAAGGTTTTATTGCGTTGGCACAATGGTCAAGCAAATGATTTTTATGATTCATTCCATCCCATTACGGGCGAAATGATGATGGGCACGCAACGTATTTGCTACACGCTCAATTACATGGTTGAGCTTCATCTTAGTGGCGACATACCTAAATTTTCATGGAATGCGCAGCTTGTCCCTTTTATGACCGATGGGGGGGGCAATGAATCATGCCTTGATATAAAAACGGGGATTATCTACTACCGTAATCATGAAATATGCGAGTTAGAAAAGATACATGCATCACTACCGCTGTGGCTCACTGAAATTGTTGAAATCTTAGAAGGCAATGCAGAAAAAGGTTGGACGTTTGATGAAAGCGATGATTGATTTTGTGATTATCAAGCAGTATCAATCAACGTACAACGATTAATCGCTCAAATCGCCGCTAGGTGATGCGTAACTTAACTTACCTCCGTCTCGCTTTCAATCGTAGACGCTACCCAACCCGCCTACGCATATGCGGAATTTGCGCCGCCATTTCCCGATAACTCACCAGTGCTGCTTCAAGGTCATCTTGTGCCGCTTCCCGCGCCCACTCATATTCATGGGCGGGTGTATCGTAAGCGGGGCCAACGATGGCAAGTAGGGCTTCAAATTCTTGCCATTGTTTGCTAGTTTCACTTAATGGGCTTGCTACTGCTAATCCTGCTAATTTAGCTAATCCTGAATTTGTGGGCGCTTTAAAAACACCATCATTAGCAGAATTAGCAGCTTTAGCAGTAGCAACGCCAGCAACGTCCGAAATCGCCCCATGCCGAATAAGGTTTAATAGATTCATATTCCACCATTATTGATATTGATGGTTTCATTTATTGGGTTTGCTACTGCTAATCCTGCTAATTTAGCTAATCCTAAATTTGTAGGCGCTTTAAAAACACCATCATTAGCAGAATTAGCAGCTTTAGCAGTAGCAGACGCTATAAAAGTACCATCATTAGCAGAATTAGCAGCTTTAGCAGTAGCAACGCCAGCAACGTCCGAAATCGCCCCATGCCGAATAAGGTTT
>JANMDR010000331.1:0-25541 GCA_031376425.1 Betaproteobacteria bacterium | reverse complement strand
GAAAATAACGACTAACAAGCGCAAAGGCGCGTGATTTAACTGCGAAAAGTACATTGATTTCGCTCAATCAACTTAGAAATTCTTCAACGCTGCGCTAGCGCTCAAATTCATCGGGTTTTATGTGGTTGTGCAGAGGTCTTTGTCGGTGAACATGATTGCCGCCAAGCGACGGGGAGACGAGGGCGACGGAGATTGCGGGGACGGTGGCAGCGTGTCGTCCATGGTGTCATTGGTCTGGTAGCTTCGCGGGTTACAACGTGTGTGAGGGCAAGATGGCTTGGGTCATATTTTTATGGCTTCACTCATGAAACATCCACCACGGAAAGGCCAGATTTTCGCGCTGCTGCGAGTTGGCGTTGGTCGGCTGAAATAAACTTGTCTGGTGCCGATGCCAGTGCGCAGGCAAGGTGTAAGGCATCCAT
This sequence comes from Betaproteobacteria bacterium, assembly GCA_031376425.1. GTDB lineage: Bacteria > Pseudomonadota > Gammaproteobacteria > Burkholderiales > Usitatibacteraceae > JANMDR01. The sequence continues at coordinate 25,119 of JANMDR010000331.1, read as the reverse complement.
CGCCCTGAGAGAGTGCGCTTCTAACAATGATGTTGTCGCCGCGAGCACGCCAGCATCAAGTTGGCACACTTCAATGTCGGCAAGGTCTGCTAGAGCTAGGTTTTTAAGTTTTCGATACTGCGCCTTGGTGAGTTTGGCTTCACGCACCAAGCGCGAAAGCGTGGAGATTAACTCTGGCAAGCAAATGACGCTTACCGCGAGCGCATCGGCCTGCTGGCACAGGGCAAGCAGTTTGTCTGATCCCGCTTCTGCCACATAGCGCTTGGCGAAAGCTGACGTGTCTAAAAAAAGCTTCATACAGCATCGTTCCGGTCGGCAATCAGTTCCTGACTCAACGCGACACCGTTAAGCGACACCGGCGTGATGGCGCGCTTCCACGATGGTGTAGCGCCGTGAATGGGCACTATTTCGGCAATGGGCCTACCGTTGCGCAACACGCGAACTGAAGTGCCCGCTTCGACGGCGTCAAAGTAAAATTTAGCGCGGCTGCGCAATTCGGTAAAGCTCACTTCGGGTGAGCTGGAAGGTGCACCGGAAGTTGCACTTTTACGGATATTTTTCTGCAAGATGGTCATATTTATTCCTACACTAGGTTGTACAGATTCATATATTGTACTGTACAGAAGCAATTAGCGGTAAAATCTACCCACCTCAAAATATCGACCAACGCGGATTGGCAGAAATAATCGGCACAAACAATACGCACTCTTTTATCGGTTTGCGGATTGACGCATCCCATGCATTGCCGCCGCGTAGCTCCGATTGGTCAAACCAAACGTCAAGACCAGCGGCGTGCAGGGTTTCGTACAAGCGCCGTGCGGCGTCGGCATCTTGGGAGGCGTAGGAGAGAAATATGGCTTGGGTCATTTAGGACTTTGCAAATAAAATTACGTCGGGCAAGCCTTCAAAATGCGCGTCGCAGGTTAAAAGCGGTAAGCCACGGTCGCGGGCGGTGGCGTAGACGATGGCGTCGGCCGTTGCGAGCTTGTGGCTGCGGTGCAACTCGGCGGCTAAGAGTGCTAATCGCGTATCGAGGGGCACCACAACGCATTTTTGTGTATAGGCGATCACGCGATCAGCTTCGTCTTCCCCCACTTCACGGGTCAGCCATTTCGCAAGTTCGAGTTGCACCATTGTCGGTATGACGCAATTGGATTTTTCAGGTATTTCTTTGGCTAACCGCTTGCCGGTAGCGCTTCCCACGAGCCATTCAATCCAGGCGGATGTATCAACAACGCACGCCATTACCTTCGTGGTTGCCTTCGACGTTGGCTTCGTGGTTACCTTCGATGTTGCCATTACACGCGATCCTTGCGGTCACGATAGCCGGTTGTGCGCGCCCCTTTTGCCGAGCCAGCTAAATCGGCAAACGCGGGTACCGGCATCACCAACACGCCTTTGCCTTTTGGAATAAACACAAACTCCTGCCCCGGTTCCCATTGCTGGGCTTGCCGCACGGACTTGGGGATCGATATTTGAAACTTGCTGGAAAGAGTGGTGCTTGCCGCTGCCGCCATTTTCATACTCCATTCTTATCGATACTATAAACGTAAGATTATCGCATCAATTAAAGCTAAATCAAGCAAGATTGATGCGCGGCGCTACTTCAATTTTTGTTCAACTATCCACCACCCGGCGCGATTGTTTGACTTGGCGCTACGCTGATTGCGCCCTACGGTGCCACTGATTGCAAAGGACATAACGCGATCTACACCGATGTTGAGCCCAATCAGTTCTGCCAGCCAAACCTACTCAAAACATGCCTGAAGAAGCCCTAAATACGGGCGTCTTCAGACATCTATTACTTCCCCATCTCGCGCGCGATTGCCTCCCGAATAATCGCGTGTTGCCGGTAGCGGCGTAGTTGCGGTGGCATGGTGTCGAAGGTGTTAGCAGCTTGGGCTAATAGGCTGGTACGTTCGCTGGGGTTTGGTGCTGCCACGGCGGCCGCCAGTAGCGCATATGCGTATTGCGCTTTCAATACGCCGTTGTCGCTTTTTTGTACTTGCGGTAAACGGTAAAACGCGAGTACGGGTTGCAGGGTTTTATTGGCTTCATCGCGCTTACCTTGGCGGGCTAGAATTAGTGCCAGCAGCGCGCGCGTATCATTGAGAGTTGCTTGCTTATCAAGCGCTGATGATTGCTCCTGCGCATAAAACTCAAGCGATTTCCGCGCGTGTGCCCCAGCCGCTGTCAAGTCACCTCCGGCACCACCTGCCAAAGCTAACTGCGCGGCAAGGTGGTGCCAACCTGCCCAAATACTGGGAAATTTCTGCTCTTTAGTGAGGATTGGCCGGAATGTTGCCATTGCGGCTTCCAGTTCGCGCTGTGCCGCGCTAATGTCGCTGGCGTTATTACCCATCAGCGCTACCCAGCCGCGCGATTGGGCAATCCATACGGGGCGGGAAACAAGTGCGCGTTTCGACGCATTGGCTTTTTGCATCACACCGACGTAGCGCTGCGCTTCAGCAAAATCAAATGCGGCGCGCTTGGCGTCGCCCAGACCAGTAGCGATTTCGGCGCTGTAGCCGTGCCACACCACCAACTGGCTCGCCGCAAAGCCATCGATATTTTCATTTTTGCCAATAGCAAGGCTCGCGCGCAAAAACGGCAGAGATTCATCAATGCGCCCCAGCCTAAATAAGGCATCTGCAATTTGGCTGTTCGCACCGCGCAAATTATGCTGCCCGCTACCGCTGCTAAGGTCGAGATTAGCCATTTCCTCCTGCACCCGCAGCCCCATGCGCGTATATCGCAGCTGCTCTTCGACGCGCAAATTTAAGCCTTCACCATCACCAAGAAAAATGAGCGCCGTGCTCTTAGCGGCTAGCGCCGGTCGATGCCCAGGGCGCAGGCTAAGCAGCTTATCGGCGAAGGTGATGGTTTCAAGCACCAACGTTTTAGCTTCATCGAGCCGGCCAATGGTGGCAAGCGCCTCGCCAAGCACCCAGTTATTGCGTACATAAATCGTTGTAACGGGTAAATTTACTAGTTCCAACGCCCCTAAATCACGGGTAGCGGCACGAGCTTGTTGCAGGGGCGCAATAGCCTCGACAGTTTGACCAGACCGCAGCAAGGCATAGCCCAAGCCCGCATTTAGCTGGGCTTCTAGCCAGCGCGCTGATGACGCCAGAGTAGCAGTAGTAATGGGGGTAGAAGTAGTGGTAGTACCGGGTGTGTCAGGCTGCGGCAGCAAAGGCTTCAGCAGCGCCAAAGCTTCAGTGGCTACCCGGATCGCGTTGGGATTGTCATTGCGATTTGCATAGTTGTTCGCCTCGACTAGTTGCACGCGAACCTGCGTAATTAGGGTGTCATCGGCAACAGATCCCCCCGCGCCCCGCAATGTTTTTATGGTGGCTTTGGCTTCATCAATTAGCTTGGTGGCGTCATCATTTTTGCCAGATTGGATAAGCACTTGGGCATAGCGCGATTGGGCGAGCGCACTGTTGCGCTGGGTGGCCGCAGTTCGGGCTTCTGGCGGCAATTGTTGGTAATATTCCACCGCTTTTTTAGCAAGGGCGCCAACGACATCGAGCTTACCGGTGGGTGCCATTTCTTCGTAAAAATCATCCACAATAAACACCACCAGCTTTTCGGCTTCAGCGCGCGAAGTTTCAGATACGGCGCGGGTTTTAACTGCTTCGGCCTCGGCCACATGCGCCCGCTGGGTGCTGAAATAGCCAAAAATAGCGCTGCCTATCGCCGCAACCGATAACGCGGCACAACCCATTGCAATTTGCCGCGCGCGGATGAGGGCTCGGCGCGTAACTTGCGCCCGTTGGGTTTGCGCGAGTAGCTGGCGATCTGCTTCGTCTAAGGCTTCGCGTTCTAGCCGCGCTTTTCTACTCGCCCCGACTACGCCACACAACACATCGTGCGTTAGCTCAACACGGCGCACGTCCAACCGCTCTTCAATACGGAGCAGGCGGCGGTTAACCAAGGTGGCAAGTGTAGTCGCCGCATCTGCGTAGTTGTTCTGTCCGGCACCTGCGGCGGTGAAGGCTTTGAGTACGCGTTCTTCAGCTAAGTTTTCACGATAGCCGGAGTCGGTTAAGAGATCATCCTCAATTACTTTGCGTACGGCGGTGGGTTGATCCGCCAGCGCGCGTTCGTAAAACTCAGCCAGTATAGTTTCGTTAGAACCCGCGAGTAGATCAACCGAAATTTCGTTCTTTTTCTGGGCAATACGGGCGTTGTTGAGCTCACGGCAAATTAGGCTTAATAGCGATGGTTCCACCTCGGCATTGCGCAACTCTGCCCCGCCGGATACAAAGCGCACGATGGATTCTGCTACTTCTTGCGTCACCAGCCTACCTCCAGGCTTCATCACGGCAGCTAGCGCCTGCTCACCGTTCATGCGCGCCAGCCGCATACGGTTTTGGGTGATGCTTGGCATGGCGGTTTTCACGCCTTCTAAATGGGCCAAATAGTCTTCACGCAGCGAAATCAAAATACGGTAATCCGCCCGCGCAAAATCAAAGCGCTCGGCCACGCTGTCGTCAGCATCAATTTTGGCTTCTAGCGCTTTGGGTGGGCGGTTTTCAACTAAATCGGCAAGGTCTTCGATGAATGTTGCCGCGCGTTGGCGGCCCGCGTCATCGGCTTGGGCGAGGGTAAAAATTTCTTCAAATTGATCAAAGATTAAGAGCGGAATGATGGGCTTGCCGTCAGCATTTAGCAGCTCGTCATCGCGGTGATGTAAAAACTCCCACAGGGATTCCCCTTCGTTGGCCGCACCGGTTTTAGTCCACGTCCCTTGGCGCTCGGTGGCGCGGAAAATGGCTTGTTTAATTTGCTCCGAAGGAGGTGTGGCCGCCGTGCCGTAGTCGATACGCACATACACCGGGCAATAGCCTTCAGGCCGTAAACGCGGCACGATACCGGCATTGAGAATGGAGGTTTTGCCCAGCCCCGATTGCCCAAAAAGCACTGTGAGCAGCTTGCGCTGCACGCGCCGCGATAACTCACCCACTTCTTCTTCACGACCATAAAAATACTGGCGGGTTTCTTCGGTGAAAGACGCTAAGCCCAGCCATGGGTGCTGGGTGTCGATGGTGGATGATTCTGTTGAAGTGACGGCGTTCATGTGCGCGCCCTCAATAACGCCTGCAAGCGCTCAACAAACGCGCCTGCACCTTCGCCGCCGGGTAGCTTAGTAAAGTGTGCCGCTTTAAATTTATCGGGCACTTGTGCGGATACTTCAACCGTGCCATCAATAACTACTGGCAGCACAAATACCGCGCCATCGGCCATGTTGCGGGTGCGGTCAATGGCGTAGCTCCATTCGCGACGGAAATAGGCTTCTAAGCGGCGTTCGGTATTGGCAGACACAACTGGAATAAAGTAGGCGCAGCGGGCGATGTTTTTTTGAATTTTGCGATCATAATCGTCACCACTTTCTAGCCGTTCCATATCAAACCAAACAGTGATGCCAGCTTGGTCAAGGGCTGCTTTAAGCCGCTGTACTGAGGCTAAGTCTTCCCGCGCATAGCTAATAAATACGGCGTGTTCGGGCATTTCAACAGCGGGCGGCAAGAAGCGCGCGGGTTGGTCGATAGGGACAACATTGGTCTTACCATTTCTTACCATCCAGCGCCGATGTAATTCCGCCACAAAATCTTCCGCGCCTGAATACACCCGCGTGCGCAAGCTTACTTGCTGTAAAAACGCCATTAAGCGTTCATCACTGCCTGAATGATCGTCAGCCAATACTTCGCCCACTTCGCGCGGGTCAGACAGCCTGCGGCGCTTGGCCATACGCAAAAATAACCGCACCAGCCAGTTAGAAAAGTTGGAGCCAATTAGCAGTAAGTGATTATTTTCAAGCTCATGGAATAATTTTTCGGGCGTTAAGTGCTCGCTTTGCAGCGCACATACAAATTCCAGCGTATCTTCATCCGAAATGACATAAGTGGGGGACGCTGATACCCGCCCCAGCAGGTGATACACAACAGGGCGCGTCATGTGTTCACGCGCAGTTGAAAGATCGGCAACGCGATTAGGCGCGTAGCTAATGACTTCCGTTGATTGCGCACCGCCAAAGCGCGCCTCATTAATCGCTTGCTCAATATAGCCATCAAAGGTGGTGGATACAAATAGATCAATATCTGTAATTTCAGCCAGTTGTTTTAATGCAACCGGCGGCGTAAACGTAGCCTCGCGCAGGATGGAGCGCAGCCGCGTGTAGGCCTCTTCGCGCCGCCCGTGCGAAGCGGCGTGCCAACACACAACATCGTTGAGCGAGTACGGCTGCGGTAGGCGCGTGGTGTCTACATTAAGCTTTATCGCCAACTTTTCAGCGAGCCAATCATAGAGCAAGCGCGGTCCAGTATCCGTTTCAACCTTGAGCAATTCTGGCCCAATGATGGGGACGACGTGCTTTTCTTCAATGAAGTTAAGCAAGTCATCCCAAGCATCTTCATCAAGGCGCGAAGGCGACATGGGTTGCGGCAGTGCGTGAGAAACATTAGTCACTTGAAAGTCCTTGAAGAATGTTGTACTTAAGCAGTTTGTATTCGTATTATTGTATGGCTTATATGTTACAGGATTTGAAGTTGCTGCGTTTAGAGCTTCGATTAAGATTGGATACCTGCTAAACGAGAAAATTTAGCGGTTCTTATCATTGGCTGAAAATATATTTTTATTTAGGGGTGCAAAAATTGTTAATGTTCCGTTTTTTGGAGGTGTTGTCGGGATGCAGTGTTGGCGTTCCGAAGGCAGTGTGGCTAGCCACACAACTGAGGAACAACAACGCAATGCGCCCGTAAGTGCATCCAAAAATGGGACATTGGCAGTTTCCGCATCCCTTAGCCGGAAATTGGATGGAAGCCGGGGGTGGGCGTTTGTGGGGCGTCAATTTCGGTTGAGGCAAGTACTGAAGAAGCCTTAAATACTGGCATCTACAAACATATTTTGTTACTAATTTCAAGGCAAAATCAAGCCACAATTAGAAATGCTTCTGCCCATAATTAAGTAAACGCAATTGTGCTGTGAAACTATCACGTTGTCGCAAAAAAAATTAATTCACGCCTATCGCGTCATCAATCGCGCTGTTGCGGGCAACACGGCTTTGCGACGAGGGCTTATGCAATACGCCCCTACAGAGACAGCATAGCTATTTGTGACGGCCGTGGATTAAAAATCATTGGAAACGCGCTATTTTTGCCATCTACAGACTTTCTGCGTTGATTGACGCACAAATCACGCGCTTGTGGAGGCGCTTGTAAAACTATTCCTTCGTTTCGAGTAACAATTGCTTCGCTGCAATATTTTCAGCCGTCCCTTCCGTCGGCACCGCCGCCGATACCAGATGCCGCCCGCGCTTCTTAACCAGCAGCACACACCCAATTGCGCCTAAGCCCAACAACATAAACGGCCCGAACCAGAGTAGAAAATTGCTGGATTTAATGGGCGGGTTATAGAGCACAAAATCGCCGTAGCGGGCTTGTAAAAAGCCTTTGATGTCGTCATCACTTTTGCCAGCGGCCATCAGGCTACGCAGCTCACGGCGCAAATCGCCCGCTAAGCCTGCGGGTGAATCCGCTAAGGTTTGGTTTTGACACACTAGGCAGCGCAATTCAGTTTCTAATTTTTTAATGCGCAATTCGAGCTCGGGGCTAAGCGTGACTAAGTCTGGCTGTGGGGCTTGGGCAAATGCCGCGCTGCAAAAGAACAGTGAAATCAAAAATAAATAACGCATTATTTAGCCTGCAAGGTTTTGATTAAGGGCAGCATTTCACGTTCCAACACATCGGCTGAAATAGGGCCTACAAACTTATAAGCAATCACACCCGCTTTATCGATGATGAAGGTTTCTGGTGCGCCATACACGCCAAAATCAATGGCTATTTTGCCATCTAAATCGCTCACTGAAACATCGTAAGGATTACCGTAGCGCGCCAGCCAGCCAAGCGCATCGGCTTGTTGGTCTTTCCAATTAAAGCCTAAAATTGGTACGGTTTTTTGCTTGGCAAGTTCGATAAATAAAGGATGCTCAATGCGGCAAGCCGCGCACCAAGAGCCCCACACATTCACAATCCAAACCTTACCCAACATTTGCGCACGGCTGAACGTTTGCGATCTATCGGCTACTTGCGGCAGCACAAATTCGGGCACTGGTTTGCCGATTAGCACGCTGGGCAATTTGCGCGGATCTAAAAATAGCCCCTTAAACAAAAAGCCCAAAACCACCGCAAACACCGCCAATGGTAGCGCAAACGCCCAGCGGCGTTGCGCGTCCGTTTTTACAATCGCAGGTTCATTCATTGCTATTCCGCCGCTGCTGGCTGTAGTGGCGAATTTGCCACGACAGGTTTGGGTGCCTTCGCAAATTTCAAGCGATAGCGCTTATCTGCAATAGCCAAAATACCGCCGAGCGCCATCAATAAACAGCCAGCCCAAATCCAATCTACAAACGGCTTCACGTAGACGCGCACGCCCCATGCGCCGGTGGTGGATTCTTCGACCGGCTCACCTAACGACACATACAAATCACGCGTAAAGCCAGAATCAATGTCAGCTTCAGTCATGGTTTGGCCGGATGCAAAATAGCGGCGCTTTTCAGGATGCATGGTTCTGAGCAATTTGCCGTTTTGCGATACTTCAAATGTGCCGCGAAGGGCATTAAAATTAGGTCCCGGCATGGTTTCAAGCTTAATAAATTTAAAGTCATAGCCACCCTGCGCAACGGATTCGCCGGGGGATAAACGCACGTCTTTTTCAGACTCATAGCCCTTCACCATCGTGACGCCGATTACAAAAATTGCCACCCCTACGTGCGCGCAATGCATGCCGTAGTAGCTGCTTGAATTACCGCCCAGCTTGGCAAAAAAGCCTTGCTGCGGCGCAGCTTTAAAACGCAAAATTAATGCGACGATGGTAGCGCCAATAATCCATGCCGCCAGTAAAATACCGAAGGCTAATGCCGGTGTCCATTTACCCATCATATATGGCACCACAATGGCACATACCACCGCGCTTGCTGCTGCCCATTTTAGGCGCTTAGCAAGGCTAGGCACCGTGGTTTCGCGCCAGCTTGCCAGCGGGCCAATCGCCATTAAAAATAAAGCGGGTGACATTAAAATAAAAAATAACCAATCAAAATACGGTGTACCTACCGACATTTTTACGCCCTTTAAGGCATCCATAAATAACGGATACAAGGTGCCCAATAACACCATGCTCATCGCTACCACAAGCAACAAATTATTGGCGAGTAAAAATGATTCACGGGATGCTGGGCCAAACGCTTGCGGCGCTCGCGCAAGGCCTATGGTAGGTGCCCGCCAAGCATATAGTGCGAGCGAACCACCGACTACAACAGTTAAAAATGCAAGAATAAACACACCACGTTTAGGGTCAGTTGCGAAGGCATGTACGCTGGTAAGCACGCCTGAACGCACAATGAAAGTTCCGAGCAGCGAAAGGGAGAACGCGAGCAAGGCCAACAGCACGGTCCAACTTTTAAAAATACCGCGCTTCTCCGTTACCGCCAATGAGTGAATGAGTGCCGTGCCAACCAGCCACGGCATGAAAGACGCGTTTTCTACCGGGTCCCAAAACCACCAGCCACCCCAGCCCAATTCGTAATAGGCCCATGCTGAACCCAGCATGATGCCAACCGTTAAAAAACACCATGCGGCCGTAGTCCACGGGCGTGACCAGCGCGCCCAGGTAGCATCGAGCTTGCCGCCTAACAAGGCTGCTACGGCAAAGGCAAACGCCACGCTAAAGCCCACATAACCCATGTAAAGCATAGGCGGGTGCACGATCATGCCAACGTCTTGCAGCAATGGATTTAAATCACGACCCTCCGGTGCTGCAGGTAGCAAGCGGTCAAATGGGTTTGAAGTAATCAGCATAAACAACAAAAACCCCACTGCAATTAAACCCAGCACCGCCAAGACCCGCGCCAACACGTCTTGCGGCAAATTGCGGCTAAATGCAGCTACTGTCACCGTCCAGCCGGCGAGCATCAATACCCAAAGCAAGAGCGAGCCTTCATGCGAGCCCCAACTGGCCGTTAGCCGATAAATTGCGGGCAGCTTGGTATTGGAATTCATCGCCACGTTATGCACAGAAAAATCACTGGCTAAAAACGAAATAGCTAAACAGCCGAACGCAAAGGCCACAAACACAAATAGCCCCGCCGCCAAAGGACGCGATGTGGCCATCAACCGTGTATTGCCTTGAAACGCCCCTAAAAGCGGCAATGTACCGAGCAGCAGCGCCAAAAATAGCGCAATAACTAATGCAAAGTGACCGAGTTCTGGAATCATTTTTCTACACCTAAAATTGGGACGATATTACTTAGTGACGGGTTCAGAAACTGGATAGCTACCGGTATCGCTAGGCGGCGGCGTGCTCTTACCGGTTGGTGCATCCGGTGCCTGCGTTACCACCGCTTTTTGCCCTGCAAAAATCTTGCCTTCAATGGGCTTGCCGGCGCGTTTTAAGGCTTCAGCAGCTTCTGGCGGCATATAGTTTTCATCATGTTTGGCGAGCACTTCAGAAGCTTGAAATACGCCGTTAACCAGCTTGCCTTGAGCCACTACGCCCTTACCTTCTTTAAATAAATCCGGCAAAATTCCGGTGTAGGTAACGGGTATAGTCGTCACGGTATCAGTTACCTCAAAACGCACATTTAGTGTGTTGCTACCGTCGCTCGCACGCGGGCGCTGTACGCTGCCCACGGTAACAAGCCCACCTAGACGAAAAGCCTTATCTTTAGGCGCTTTAGCGGCGACTTCAGAGGGAGCGAAGAAAAACGCGATGTTAGCATCTAGCGCTTTCATCACCATCGTGGCGGCTGCGGCCAGCAAACTAAGGCCAATTACAATCCACATGATTCGTTTATGTCGGGCGGTCATGATTTTCCTTCTGTGGTTGCCAACGCCGCATCAAGCGTTATGTTCAATTGCAGCGCCGCGATTCGCTTATGACTAAAATGCAAGGCGATCATTTCTAAGCCTAAGCACAAAAAAAATCCACCAAACGCTGCACTTAAATATATTAAATCTCTCGATGACATGGTTAGTTTCCTTTCTTCGGGGATTGCAACCACACAGGAATAATTCCACCGTTCTGCAGCCGTGCTAATTCGCGTTCCGCAATAATTTGGCGCACCCGAATCAACGCCACCGCGATGGCGTACATCCAGCAGGCAAGCACCATTGCAAACACTGCGGCTGCCATCAAGGGTGCCATCTTAGGTGCGCTTGCAACGCCGATGGTTGAAGCTTGATGGAGCGTATTCCACCACTTTACTGAAAAATAGATGATAGGAATATTAATGGAACCCACTAACACCAGCAACGCTCCGGCTTTATCAGCACGGCGCGGATCTTCGATGGCGTTCATGAGCGCCATATAACCAAAGTAGAGGAACAGTAAAATCAAAGTGGAGGTATTGCGTGCATCCCATGCCCACCATGTACCCCATGTTAGGTTGCCCCACAACGCGCCAGTCCACAACGCTAAGGCCGTAAAAATAGCGCCTGTAGGTGCCAGCGCCCGCATCATCATGGCGGATAAACGGGTATTGAAAACAAGAGCCAATAGGCCATACACAGCCATCACCACATAAATAAACATACCCATCCAAGCAGTGGGAATATGAATAAATAAAATGCGATAAATTTCGCCCTGCTGAAAATCAACGGGTGCCGCCACCAAACCTAAATACAAGCCCACTACGCCAAGAAGGCCAGCCAATACGGCAAACCAAGGTGCTAACTTACCTGCAAGCGGGTAAAAAGTAACGGGGGAAGAATATTTAAATACGCTCATAATCAACTTAATCCAACGAAATTTTAACGGCTGCGGCTGCGGCAAACGGTGTACCCACCGCACCAATCAACAACCCTGCACCCAATAAATAAAGCTGTGCTGTATAGGGCAAATCGCTTTGCGCGGCACTCACGCAGCCTGCGCCAAAAATTAGCACCGGCACAAACAGTGGCAACACCAGTAACGCTGTTAACATCGCCCCACCTCGTAAGCCTAAGGTGAGGGCTGAAGCAATGGCACCAAGCATGGAAAGTAACGGAGTGCCCAACAACAAACTCAACGCCAAGACCCCAAGCTCTGGCGGTTTTAGGCCAAACTGTAATCCTACAAGCGGCGACACTAACGTGAGTAAGAAGCCACTCGATAACCAGTGCGCTACAATTTTACCCGCACATACGCTGGCAAGCGGAAATCCGCTACAAATGAGTTGTTCTAAGGTGCCATCGGCATAATCTGTTGCAAATAGCCGAGGCATGGTGAGCAGCACCGCCAATAGCCCTGATACCCACACCACACCTGCGCCTACCCGCGTCAATATTGCCGTTTCAGCGCCTATGGCTAAAGGAAAGAAGCTTGCCACGATTAAGAAAAACACCAACATTTGCGCAATTTCACCCTTCTGACGCACGGCCAACAGCCAATCACGTTGCAAGCCAAGTTTGAAGCCATTCACTTCAGAAAAACTTGGGGTTGGTGTTGTGATTACGGTAGCCATTATCTTTTATTCTTTGCTTACGGTTTAAGCGGCCTGCGTTAAATGCGTAGTAGCACTTGCAGGATCGTGGCTAGCGAGTGTTAGGGTTTGTACGGCATGGGCATGCACTGCTTGGGCATATTGCGTTAAATTTAAGGGCAAATGGGTAGCAATGATGGCGGTACCACCAGCCTGAAGATGCTTACCAATAGTAGCTTCAAAGAGTCTTACACCATCGTCATCAAGGGCATTGGTGGGTTCGTCAAGCAGCCAAATTTTTTGCCCTGCAACATGCGTTAGTTGTAGCCGCGCTAAACCCACGCGACGTTTTTGACCCTGCGATAAGCGCTTGGCGAGCAAATTGCGCTTGGTATTTAAGCCAACATTGCGCAGTGCCTGCGCCCGCGCCAGAGCATCCACTCGCATACCATCTGCACGTAAAGCAAAATCTAGGTTTTCATCCGCCGTTAAGTCATCTTTAAGCGCGTTTGCGTGCCCCACGTATAGTGCGGCGCTATGTCTGGTAACGCTGCCTGATTCCGCCTGCGTCAGCCCCGCCAATAGCCGTAGCAAACTGGTTTTTCCGCAGCCGTTAGCACCGCGCACCAACCAAGCTTCACCCGCATTTGCACACAAGCTAACGCCAGTGAATAGCAGGGCATTGCCCCGTAATAGGCTTAAATCGGCGGCTTCGAGCAACACAGTCACTATGGCAACACCTAGTTAACAACTTGATTAATGGTGAGCTTTAAATTGCGTGCGGCGTCACTGCCCGGAGCCACGGGGCCTACCGTGCCAATTAAATCGCCCGCACTACGATTAGCCGTACCCGCCTTTGAAATTTTGGCCTCAACCATCACCGCCGTAAAGCCAGACAGCACCATGCCAGGCGCCATCGCCATCGCATCGCTGAGTGAAAAATCCATTGGCAAATCGGCAGCGTTTAGGCGCAGCACCGCCAAGGGCATTTTTGGGCCTTCCTTGGCGCGGGCAAAAATAAACAGGGTATCGCCAGCACTCACCTTGGCAGCCAAGCTAGTGTCAAGCGTGACGCGGCCAGATACCAATGTGGGGGAGGTGGACTTAGTGGGCATTGGTGTTGGCGATGGCGCATTTTGTACCGGTACAGCAGCGGAATTTGCCGTTGTGTTTGGCGCTGTGTTTGCCACTGCGTTTGCAATTGTGCCAACAGACTTTGGCGCACGAATTTCCGCAATAATCCTATCGATGGCCACTACATCCTCGGATTCTTTTGGCACTAATTTTTGCAAGCGCTGCCACAACACAATAGCTGCATCGCTTTTATTGGCACGCATTGCGGCGGTGGCGGCAAGGGCGATGCCCTTTAAATTGTTGGCGTCAAGCGTCAACGATTTATCAATTAACTTGATTATGTTAGCGTCAAATACACCTTCTTGCTGGAATACTTTGGCGTCAGCATAATCGGCATAAAGCTGCGCCACCATTTCTTTTGGTTCGGCTTTACTAATGCTAATGGCACGCTCAAATGACTTAATGGACGCATCTGTGCGGCCCAGCGCAAACTCAGACCGCGCTAACAATGCCCAACCCTTAAAATCATCAGGCCTGCCTTGCATTTTTTGCGCTAAACCATCCACCATTTCGCGCACTTTGTTATCGCTCATTTCGGGAGATTCTGAGGTGGCACGCGGCACCGGCTGCGCTGCCGTTGCCGACTGTGGTAATACCGCGTTGGGCGTACCAAAAACCGCGTAAAAACTCGCGGTGCCACCGATAAGCAGTGTGGCGGCGATAGCGGCAAACACCGTAGCGCGCGGGTTGGATTGCGGCGCGCTTTTGATGCTGCTTGGTGCCAGCAACGTAGACGCATCCTCGCTCACGCGCAAAGATAAATCATGCAGACTCGTTTCAAAAGTGGCTTGGTTAATCGCCCCACGCGCCAGCTCGCTTTCAAGTTCAGCACGTTGATTGCGCAAAATAGCTAGATTAGACGCGTCATTAGCGACTGGTTTCACCGCGTCGGCTGCTGAAGATTGACTGCTACGCAATAACGGCCACAGCACAAAGCCCAAAGCCACCACCAACATTAACCCACAAATTATAAAAAAACCCAACATATTCAATGCTTTACCTAAAAATTTTTCGTGACCTCCATTATACCTTGTCAACAATGAATAAACGCTGATCTAGCGCAAGGGTTAGGTACATCTTCACTGCTAACGCATTGCAAGAGATTCTTGCGTGCCGTAAACTTCTGTTAGTTATTGCAGTCAACCAAACTAAATTTCTTGCCGGAAAGTTCAATATGCAAAAAACGTCCAGAACCGTCACCGTTGCCGCCACCCAAATGGCCTGCAAATGGGATGCTGCCGCCAATATCGCCAACGCCGAAAAATTGGTGCGTCAGGCCGCTGCGCAAGGTGCGCAAATTATCTTAATTCAAGAGCTATTCGAATCCCCCTACTTTTGCCAGAAACCCAACCCCGACTATTTGCAATTAGCCACCACAGTAGATTCCAACCCAGCCATCGCCCATTTTCAAAAAATAGCGAAAGAGCTTGCGGTTGTTTTACCTATTAGCTTCTTTGAATTGGCGGGTCGCGCCCGCTTTAATAGCATTGCCATCATCGACGCAGATGGCTGCAATATGGGCACTTACAGAAAAAGCCATATTCCCGATGGCCCCGGCTATCACGAAAAATATTATTTTAATCCGGGTGATACCGGCTTTAAAGTTTGGCACACCCGGTATGCAAAAATTGGTGTGGGTATTTGTTGGGATCAATGGTTTCCGGAATGCGCGCGGAGCATGGCGCTACAAGGTGCAGAACTGCTGTTTTACCCCACCGCTATCGGCACCGAACCACACGACCCCACTATCAGTTCACGCGATCATTGGCAGCGCGTGCAGCAGGGTCACGCTGGCGCGAACCTGATGCCGCTTATTGCCAGCAACCGCATTGGTCGCGAAGATCAAGATGGCTATCACATCAACTTTTACGGTTCTTCATTTATTGCCGATCAATTCGGTAAAAAAGTAGCGGAACTAAACGAAACAGAAACCGGTATTTTGGTGCACCAATTCGACTTGGACCAACTAGAACATATACGTAGCGCATGGGGTAGCTTTAGAGATCGTCGCCCTAATCTTTATGGCGCAATCAAAACGCTCGACGGCATACTGGAATCTTAATCATGTTGAAATCAACGCCACATGCTGATGGTTTTTACATGCCCGCCGAATTCGCGCCACAACAGCAAGTTTGGATGGTATGGCCGGAACGCCCTGACAATTGGCGGCTCGGCGGCAAACCTGCACAGGCGGCTTTCACAACCGTTGCCCACGCTATTGCCCCATTTGAGCCCGTCATTGTTTGCGCCAGTGCGGCACAATATGAAAACGCCTTATCCCGCCTTAAAAACGAAGATGAGCATGACAATATTAGAGTAGTAGAACTGACCACCGACGATGCTTGGGTGCGCGATACCGGCCCCACCTTTGTTATCAATAAACATGGCGATGTACGCGGCGTTGATTGGACTTTTAACGCGTGGGGCGGTTTTAACGGCGGCCTATATTGGCCGTGGCAACGCGACGATCAAGTAGCCGCAAAAATACTCAATATCGAATCTACCAAACGCTATCGCACCGAAGGCTTTGTGCTCGAAGGCGGATCATTTCATGTCGATGGCGAAGGCACCTTAATCACCACCGAAGAATGTCTACTAAACAAAAACCGCAACCCACATTTAAGCCGTGCACAAATTGAGGCCATGTTGCATGACTACTTAGGAATAGAAAAAACAATTTGGTTACCCGATGGCCTGCACAATGATGAAACTGATGGTCACGTCGATAATTTTTGCTGCTATGTGCGCCCAGGCGAGGTATTGCTCGCCCACACCGATGACGTTTTAAACCCAAATTTTGAGCGAGTACAGAAGGCGGTAAAAGCACTAGAATCAGCCATAGACGCCAAAGGCCGCAAACTCATCGTCCACCACATGCCGCTACCCAGCGCCATTTACGCCACCCAAGAAGAATGCGATGGCGTAGATATAAGCGAAGGCAGCCAAGCCCGTTCACCCGAAGTCAGATTAGCAGGAAGCTATGTAAACTTCCTAATCGTAAACGGTGGCATCATCGCCCCAAAATTTGACGATCCGATGGATGCGGAAGCCGAAAAAATTCTGCAAAGACTATTTCCAGATAGGAAAATAGTGATGGTACCGGGAAGGGAGATATTGCTTGGGGGGGGGAATATTCATTGCATTACGCAACAGCAGCCATTAGGGCAAAAATCGTAGGACATCACTCAGCGCAGCGCCAATTGTGCCGAGTGGTAGAAAAATAGAGGCAACAAAACCTAGTATCACCGATGCAAAAGCGAGTTGCCATCATCGTGCGAAAATGCCTGCCTACAATTTTAACCACTTGGCGCAATTGGCGCTACGCTGATTGACGCCCTACGAACTGCGTTTTTGACGCATCGGTTCAGTTACGGTTTGAGCGCATGCAATGCGCCCCTACAACGCATCGCATTTTAGTAAGAAAGGTGCCCTACTTTAGGCTATCGCCAACCTATCAATCACCGTCCCCGCATAAACAATTTATCCAAGTCTTTAATCGAAAACTGAAACCACGTCGGCCGACCGTGATTACATTGGCCGGAGCGTTCAGTGATTTCCATGTCTCTTAACAGCGCGTTCATTTCGGTGACGGTTAACGCGCGGTTAGCTCTTACGGCACCGTGACAGGCCATACTGCTTAAAATTTCATCGCGTTGATCGCTGAGTGCACTGGATGCGCCGTGGCGGCCTAAATCTTCTAACAATTGTCGGATGATGACAGGCACGTCAATATCAGGCAGCATTGCTGGAACAGCGCGCACCGCTAATTCCCTTGCGGAAATAACAGCGACGTCAAAACCTAACTTATCAAAAAATTCTTTGTTGGCAAACGCCAATTCTGATTCACCAATCGATACTGCAACAAGCTGCGGTGTGAGCAAGGGCTGCACGGCGAGTTGCGATAAATCAATGGCTGCTTTTAGCCGTTCATATACTACTCTTTCGTGGGCAGCGTGCATGTCTACTAAAACTAGGCCTTGTTCGTTTTGCGCCAAGATATAAATGCCGTGTAATTGCGCGATAGCAAAGCCCAGCATTGACGAGGACTTTAGTACATTTTCGGCTGAGGGCGCTGAATTTTTAAGGCTATCGTAAAAATTATCTGAGAATGACGACGTTGGCACTGGTGCTGGTGTATTTTTGGCGTACTCGACAACGTAGGGAGCTACGGGTTGCTGCACATCCAAGACCCCCTGCTGGGTTTTTAGCCACGCCATGCTATCTCTAAATTCTGTTGAGGGACCCGCTGATGACATCGTATTTGCTCGACTCTCCGGCCAGCTTTTAGCGATCAGAAGCGATTCAGCAGGTGCATCATTTACCGCTGTAAACGTTGTTGAATAGCGTTGTGGATCGGCACTTGGCGCTTCACCCATAGCAACAGGGGTTGCCAATGATTTTTTTACTGCATGAAAGACAAACTGATGTGCTGCGCGGCTATCGCGAAAGCGTACTTCTGTTTTGGTGGGGTGTACGTTTACATCCACCTCTTGTGCCGGCAGTCCTAAAAACAACACGAATACCGGTTGTCGCTGATGATGCAGCACATCGCGATAGGCTTCAGTCATGGCGTGGTTCAATACTTTGTCACGCACGAAACGACCATTCACAAACATAAATTGCTGATCGCGGCTGGCACGCGTAAACGTGGGTGCACCCACTAAGCCATGAAGTGACAATACAGGGTTGTTGACTTCTACACCCACGGCTGCAGCAGCAAAATCATCACCCAACACCGCACGCACCCGCGCCTGCGTGTTGCCTGCGGCGTATTGCCAAATACGCTTGCCATTATGGGTAAGCGTGAAGGCCACATGCGGCGCACTTAAAGCGGCGCGAATGGCAGTGTCTTCACAGTGGCCGTATTCTGTCGCTGGGGTTTTTAGAAACTTGCGGCGGGCTGGCGTATTGAAATAAAGATCTTCCGCAGTAATCACCGTGCCTTGCGCTCGTGATGCGGGTTCGGGCTCGCCATAGGTGCCCCCGAGTACATCCAAGCGCCAAGCGTGTTGCGTCGCGCTGCCGGCATCTATTGCGGTAATGCTAACAATGCTTAAGCGTGAGATCGCTGCAATGCTGGCTAAGGCTTCCCCACGAAAACCTAGGGTTTCCACGGCTTCTAAATCATCAAGGGAGGCAATTTTACTCGTCGCATGTCGAGCAACAGCTAAGTGCAACTGATCACGGGCAATACCGCTACCGTTGTCAGCTACACGTAAGCGCTTTATGCCACCATCTTGAAGCTCAATTTCGATTTCAGTCGCACCGGCATCAAGGCTATTTTCAAGCAGTTCTTTTAGCGCGGCGGCGGGGCGTTCCACCACCTCGCCTGCAGCAATTTGGTTGATGAGCAGCTCGGGTAGTAAGGCAATTTGGCGTTGGGTTTGGGCAAAGGTCAGCAAGGGGGGGCACAATATGTTAGAAACGACACAAAACATGATTATAACCGCTTGACGAAGCCGTGCTTTTCCGCCAATCTAAACGCAATAGCAAATCACCTAGGTGTTATTTGCCAAAAACTGGCCGTATTTGTGTACCATAATTCGGCAAATTACCTAGGTTAAAATAAACAGTAATCGCTATTTAGCCGTAGTAGCATCACCGATAAATAAATGACACCAGCACGTTAAACCCTCTTTGCGCAAACCGTGACCACGAACTCTCCGCCGTCCATCAGCGAACATCTTGACGCCCCGCTTTCCGATCGTGATCGCGCGTTGGTATCCGAGCATCTAAAAGCGGAACAAATCCGCCTACTTTATCGGTTTTCGCTCGTCGGCTATTTGGCCGAACTGATGGTCACGTTTTTACTCGGTGCTTTATTGTGGGATGAGTTGGGTGTTCGCGCCTCGCTATTTAGCTGGTTTGCGATTGCCTTGGCACTCATGATTGGGCGCTATGCCTTGTATAAAGTCTTTATTCGCCGCCATGCGCTGGCTGCTGAATTGCCCCGCTGGGAAGTGCGCTTCATGGCCGGTAGCATCGCCATGGCTCTATTATGGGGCGTGATGGGATCATTGTTACTGCCAAAAACTGGCCCTACCCAATTGCCGGTCATGATGTTGGTCGCATTACTCACTACCGGTGCGGTAGCCTACTATGCGCCGCACCGCAGTTTGTTTGGCTTTACCGCGCTGCTGTCACTTTTGCCGATGGGCATTATGACGATGGGCTTTGCTGACCGTAATGGCTCCCTGCTTGGGGCAGCAATTTTAATCTTGTCGGGGCTGCTCGTTATCGTCCATTCCAAGGTGCATCGCGCCCTTGTAGATGCGCTATCAGCACGGCTTGACAACGTATTAATTGCCAAGCGCCTAGAAGAAGAACGACTCCACGTAGAACGTGTAAACCAAGCTTTACAGCAAGAATCTAGCGATCGTCAAAAGGCTGAAAAAGCCGAAGGCATGGCGCTACAAAAGTTAAAACTGCACGTTGAGCGTACGCCGATGGGCGTAATCGAATGGGATATGGAGTTTCGCGCCACCACTTGGAATCCAGCAGCGGCTTACATCTTTGGTTACAGCGCCGATCAGATGATTGGGCAATCAGGCTACAGCTTGGTTTCTGGCCAGCAAGAAAACCAACGCATGGCGTCGATGTGGATGGAAGTATTGCAGTCAAAAGGCGCTTCACGGGTACCCATAGCCAATCAAACGCGGCGTGGTGCGGTTATTCATACTGAGTGGTACAACACACCGTTAATTGACGCGGAAAATAATCTCATCGGCGTGGCAACATTAGTGCAGGATGTGACCGAACGGCTCAACACCGAACGTACCATTCATTACATGGCGCATCATGATGCGCTCACTGGCCTGCCCAATCGCCGTCTGATGCAAGATCGCCTAAATCAGGCCATCTTGCAGGCACGCCGTCAGCAACGCCATGTTGCCTTGATGTTTATTGATCTTGATCGCTTCAAACTCGTGAATGATACCTTGGGCCACGAAACCGGTGATTATGTGCTGCGCGATATCGCCAAGCGCCTAACTAAAGCCGTGCGTGAGGGCGATACCGTTTCTCGCGAAGGTGGTGATGAATTTGTAATTATTCTGCCAGACTTGGATAAACCTGAGGCCGCACAAGTCGTTGCCAATAAAATTTTGGCAGAACTCGTACGCCCCATTGAAGTTACCGGCCATGATTTAACAGTAACAGCATCCATCGGTATTAGTCACTATCCAAACGACGCGACTGACGTGCAACATTTATTAAAGCACGCCGATACTGCTATGTACCAAGCTAAAGAAGCGGGCCGCAATACCGCACGGTTCTTTACCAATGATCTTAACTTCTTACTGACGAAGCGCTTGGAAATTGAATCGCGCCTTCGTCGCGGCATTGAGCGTGAAGAGTTTTACTTAGTCTATCAACCACAGGTTGAAATTAGCAGCAACAAGATTATTGGCGTGGAAGCACTGTTGCGCTGGCGCGACCCTGTGCATGGCGAAGTTTTCCCAAAAGATTTTATCTCAGTAGCCGAAGAATTAGGTCTAATTGTGCCACTCGGGGAATGGGTGTTCCGCGCTGCTTGCCTGCAGTTAAAGCAATGGGAAAGCGAAGGGCTGCGCGACGTCACAGTGTCTATCAATATCAGTCCCCGTCAGTTCGTATCGCGCAAGTTATTGCCGTTTATGAAATCGACCCTGATGGAAACCAGCGTGGATGCCACCCGCTTAGACTTAGAGATTACTGAAACCATGGCAATGCGTAATCTTGAACAAACTATCGAAATTTTGAACGAAATGCGCCGCTTAGGGGCGACTATTTCTATCGACGATTTTGGTGTGGGTTATTCCAGCCTCGGTCAACTTAAACGCCTACCCGCACAAACCTTAAAAATTGACGGTAGCTTCATTTCGCAAATTCCCGAAGATGCCAATAGTTGCTCCATTACAGAAGCCATTATTGCCATGGGTAAGCGGCTGAAACTACGTGTTGTAGCCGAAGGGGTAGAACAACAATCCCAACTAGATTTTTTAAAAGAAAATGGCTGCGATGCCTATCAAGGCTATTTGTTTGCAAGACCAATGCCAGTAACCGAAGTCACAACCATGCTGCGCGCGCAGCGGGGTTAGAGGCGTGGAAAATGCCGTACTAAGCCATATTGCAAGATGGTGTTAATCAATAGTGCCATCTAGAACGTTTTTGTGTTGCACCTTACTACGCAGGAGTCGAAAATATGACCTCGAACGTTGATCCAGCAAAACTAGCAGCAGCCCGTCAAATCTTACTCGCCGCATACGAGACTAACGGGCACATCCGCTATCCCATTACTGCACGCGCAGGCGAGCCCAATCAATCCTACCGCAAGGGCTGGGAGGCAAGGCTCGGTGCTGTAGACGCTAAAACCGCAGCGCGCATTGTGCAAGCATTCAAACGTTGCGGCTACACGCCCGGTAAGCCATATCAACACGGCGCAAAATTACGAGTACCACTCTACGGGTTTGAGCAAGTCACTCGATTTGTGGAGTTGGTGAATACCAAATAGTAGATAGCACGCATCTGCATCACGCTGAAAGTCGCAACAACTGCTCGGCGTGGGTGCGTAGTGCTACCTCTAGCGCTGGCGAATTTTGAATTTGAAACTTGCAGGGCAGCCGCGCCAGTTCGCGTGCAAACCACTGCACGTCATCAATCTGCACCTCAAGCTGTGTACCGTTTGCCGTTTGTACTAGCTTGCCGAAAAAAGTGGGGAAGTAATTTCTAGCAGTGGCGAAATCTGTATCGAGATGAACTGAAATTTGATGTGCGCGCGGCAATTTAGCAAGCGACGTGTGCAAAAAATGAAGTAGGTCAAAATCTACTGGTCTCGCAAAGGTTCGTGGAACTGCCGTTATTTTTTGCATACGGTCAACCCGAAAACAGCGTAGGTCACAACGCGAATGACAATAACCGACGGCATACCATGCCCCATTACTATAACCAACGCCATAGGGATTGATCTCACGCGTGCTCACTACCTCATTTAGAGCGCAATAGTGAATTACTAAACGCTGAGCCGCCGCCGCTGCTGCCGTCAATAAGGCGAAATGCTCACTAGCGGCAATAGCAGGGGGATGCGGCAATGCAAATGCAACTACCGCGCCTAAGTTGCCAATGCGTTTCTGCAGTGCACTGGGCGCTACGCGATCCAGCTTTGCTTGGGCACCCGCTACTGCGGGCGACATATCGCTCAAACCAATTTCACGGGCAATACGCAGGCCAATTGCCACCGCCAGGGCTTCATCGTTGGTGAACATCATCGGCGGTAGCTTATAGCCTGGCATCAAGGCGTAGCCGCCATCGCGACCGCGAGTGGCACGAATGGGTACGCCTAATTTTTCCAGCTCAATCACATAGCGTCGGACGGTGCGACGCTCAACCCCGATACGCAAGGCCAGCTCTGCGCCGGTGATAGTAGCGTTGGCTTGCAGCAATTCCAAAGCTGCCAAAATCCGTTGAATGGGTTTATCCATAACGCACATCATAACGCTTAGCTACTCGTTATAGGACAGAGATAGTCCTATATCCACGTTATCGTCTACTACGCTTACTTCAGAGCAAAACCTAATTAACACAACCCATCAAAGGATTTTGACATGACTACTAGTGCATCGAACGAACAGCGGCGCAACCTACTGCAACTAGCCGCCGGATTGGTTACCGCAACCCAATTAGGCTTAAATTCAAGCGACGCTAAAGCGGGCGCAACTAAACCTAGCCCAACTGGCAAGCCGGGCGACTTTCAGTTTCTCAATGGCAACTGGAAAATTAAGAATCGCCAGCTCAAAGACAAAAAGTGGGAAAATTTTGACGGTGAGGCCAGCGTGTTTGAAATTTTAGGCGGCATCGCCAGTATTGAAGAACTGCGCATACCCGCGCGAAAATTTAGTGGCATGGGTTTACGGCTACTCGACCTTGAACAAAAACTATGGGCTGACTATTGGGTGAACGCCAAAGGCGGCGTGCTCACACCGCCACCATCGTGGGGCAGCTTTAGCAACGGTGTAGGCATTTGGGATACCAATGATTTAGACGGTGATAAACCCATTATTTATCGCGGCGTATGGGACAAAATTACCCCAACATCATGCCGCTGGTATCAGGCATCATCGCGTAATGATGGCAAAACATGGGATGAAAACTGGGTAATGGATTGGACGCGCGCTTAAACACGCAAACGATATCACCAAAAAAATACGACTGTAGTTTCGGCTGAAAACACCCTATTTACGCGTGTTTTCAGCTTGTACTATGAAACGATCTCGCCGGTTTCAGAACACCAAAACCTACTCCATTACAATTAATGCGACTGCTGCGGTCAGTTTTTTTGCAAAAGGTACATGCAAAAATTCATTCGGCCCATGCGCATTTGATTTTGGGCCCAATACCCCAGTAACCAACATTTGTGCGTGTGGAAATTTTACCCCCAACATGCCCATAAACGGAATTGTGCCGCCCTCGCCCATAAACGCTGCGGGCTTGCCATAGCACTGCTGTGATGCGTGATCGAGTTTGGTTAATAACCATGATGCAGTAGGCGGTGCGTTCCAGCCGGTGGCAGATGAGTCAAGGCTAAACGTCACTGCAGCTTGGTGCGGAGGTTCTTTTTCTAACGTTGCCTTAAGCGCTTCGCCTGCAGCTTGCGCGTCCACCGTGGGCGGCAAGCGTAGTGACAATTTAAGCTCAGTATAAGGACGCAACACATTACCAGCGTTCTCAGGCAAAGGTAGACCAGCAGCACCGACTACCGATAAGGACGCACGCCAGGTACGATTTAAAATTAACTCAACGGGGTCTTTGGTGGTGGGTGATACAAAGGTAATAGGCCCTGCACAGCAAGTTGCCCACGGAAAGCGCTTCCAAATGGAATCGCCCAAAATGGTGGCGGCTTGCTGCGCTTGAGTAACACGTTCGGCGGGGATCGGGCTATGCATGATGGATGGAATAACATGGCCAGTTTTAGAATCATCAACGCGGTCAAGCAATTGCCGCGCTACCCGAAATGACGACGGCACCACACCACCCGCATCACCTGAGTGCACGCCCTCATTGAGTACATCCACGCGCGGCACACCGCCAACCATACCGCGCAGTGATGTGGTAACCCACAACTGATCGTAATTGCCGCAACCCGAATCTAGTGCTACCACCAAACGCACATCGCCCATACGCGGACTTAAGATATCTAAGTATGCTGGCAAATCGTAACTGCCACTTTCCTCACAGGTTTCAATTAGCCCCACACAGCGCGGACGCGCCGCTCCTTGCGCATCAATTGCTGCAATTGCAGCCATGGCAGCGTATACGGCATAGCCATCATCCGCACCGCCTCGGCCATAAAGTTTGCCATCCTCATAAACCGGAATCCACGGGCCTAAACCCTCGCGCCAACCCGTCATTTCCGGTTGTTTATCAAGGTGACCATAAAACATTATTGTTTGTTGATTTTCATCGTCCGCAGTTGCTCCCCCCGAAGCCGGAACATCAAAAAACAAAACCGGTGTACGGCCAGCAAGTCGGACGATCTCTGCCGTAACACC
>JANMDR010000315.1:0-11210 GCA_031376425.1 Betaproteobacteria bacterium | reverse complement strand
GGCGCTGGGGCCATTGCTTACGGTGATTGATCATATCGAATCACTAGCCCCGGTAGATGTAGGCTATACCTTCTAAATTGCGATGAAGCCCCACGGATATAAAGCGCTCATTTTTGCCGCAGGTCGCGGCCAGCGTCTGCAGCCGCTTACAGACACGGTGCCTAAGCCCATGTTGCATGCGGGGCAAAAATCGTTGATCGAATATCAGCTTGAAGCTTTAATAAAGGCAGGTTTTCACGACATTGTGATAAACGTGGCGTGGCTGGGTGAGGTCATTCAAACCGCATTGGGCGATGGTGCGCGTTATGGGTGTTCGATTAGGTATAGCATTGAAGCGGAGGCGCTGGAAACCGTTGGTGGCATCGTGCAGGCACTGCCGCTGTTAGGTACAAAACCATTTGCCACGGTGAGCGCAGATGTCTATACGGATTATAGTTATAACAAATTAGCAGCGATGTGCGCACAAATTGAAATGTCGGCAAATGGCGAAGTTGCACATTTAGCGCATTTTGCGCACTTTGTATTAGCCAATAACCCCCCCTTTCATCCCTTAGGTGACTTCGCTATCCGTGATGGTTTGGCGTCGCGTCAAGGTGATGAACAACATCCGCGCTTAAATTATGCCGGCATTGCGGTGTGGCATCCGCGTATTTTTGCGGGATGTGTGCGTGGTGAGAAAATGAAGTTATTTCCCTGGGCCGATCAATTTGTAGCTGCTGGAGAGGTTACCGCAGAGCATCATCGTGGGGTGTGGGACAATATAGGTACTATAGATGAATTAAATGCACTGGATGCACGTCTAAAATCGCAATTAAGTCGAAGTTAAAATGAACCTACCTACTACGCTCACTACCCCTAATATTCGCGCCCACGCTAAGCGGCGTGCGGCACTTTCCCGCAAGTTGAAGGAAGGTATCGTCATCATTCCCACGGCGTCAGAAGTCACGCGGAATGCGGATGTGCATTATGAATTTCGTTGGGATAGTTTTTTTTACTACCTTACCGGTTTTCGTGAACCCGAATCGGTATTGGTAATACTATTAGGCCGTAAGCCGAAAACGATTTTGTTTTGCCGCGATAAAAACGTGGAGCGTGAAATTTGGGATGGCTTTCGCTATGGTCCGGCTGCGGCAGCGCAGGCTTTTGGCATTGACGCGGCGTATTCAATTGAGTCGCTTGATGAAATGCTGCCGAGTCTCATGGCGAATCAAGCACGTATTCATACGCCCCTTGGTGTTGAGGGCAATTGGGATAGTCGCTTGGCCGTCTGGTTAAACATGGTTCGGGCGCAGTCACGCACTGTTGCTACCGCACCTAATGAAGTGCATGATTTACGCGCGGCGGTTGCCGAGCAACGGTTAATTAAAGACGAACATGAAATTAGTTTGATGCGCCGCGCTGCGGTTATTAGTGCAAATGCCCATCGTCGAGCGATGCGAGTAGCGCGTCCAGGTATGTATGAGTTTGAAGCGGAGGCAGAATTACTGCATGAGTTTATAAAAAATGGTGCACGTCAGCCCGCTTACGGCTCAATTGTGGCCACCGGTGCCAACGCCTGCATATTGCATTACAGTCAAAATAATGCCCTCATCAAAACGGGTGATTTAATGCTCATTGATGCAGGCTGTGAATATGAAAGCTACGCGGCCGATATTACCCGTACGTTTCCAGTAAGCGGTAAATTTAGCGGGCCGCAACGCGCTATTTATGAATTAGTACTTGAATCGCAATTAGCCAGCATTAAAGCCGTCAAACCGGGTGCTGAGTTTAATAAATACCATAACGTTGCCACTAAAGTTTTAGCGCAGGGGCTCATCGATTTAAAGCTCTGTAAAGGCACATTAGATTCGGTGCTAGAGCGGGAAACTTATAAGCAATTTTATATGCATCGCACTGGTCATTGGCTAGGGTTAGATGTGCACGATGCGGGCAGTTATAAGCTCGCCGGTAAATCGGTAAAGTTGCAAGCTGGCATGGTACTCACGGTGGAGCCTGGCCTATATATTCGCCCAGCAGCCAATGTGCCTAAAGCGTTTTGGGATATTGGTGTGCGTATTGAAGATGATGTTTTGGTGACTAAAACGGGCAACGATGTACTCACAAAATCTTGTCCGAAAACAGTAGCGGATGTAGAAGCCGCAATTGCGGAAGGTAATTGATTCTTGAACCTACCAACCCGTTCATGTGATGTCGCCATCGTCGGCGCTGGGCCGGTGGGAGCGAGCTTGGCGCTTATGCTGGTGCAAGCGGGTGTAAAGGTGGTGGCGCTGGAAGCACGCCCCAAACTGCTAGCGAGTACACAGACGCGCTCAATCGCAATATCGCATGGCAGCCGTGCCGTGTTGGAAAGCGCTGGGATGCCTTGGCAGGCATTAGATGCCACTGCAATTACTGCAGTCCATACGTCGCACCGAAATGGTTTTGGCCGCACCGTGCTTAAAGCAAGCGAAGCTAATGTACCAGCACTAGGTTATGTTGCTAGTTATGCAAACTTGCAAAATACGCTAGATAGCCAATTAATGATTAGTGCGCAAACACAGTGTCTGACGACAATAACGGGGGTTCGTATTGATGCGATTACCCAAACTGAAAATAACGCCGTCGTTTCATATTGTAGTTTGGATAATCCCGCCTCACAAACGCTCACGGCAAAAGTATTGGTCATGGCCGATGGCGGTGCAAATTTGCCGTTGCTGCCGCAATTTAGTCCAAGCACGCGTGATTATCAGCAAACAGCATTGCTAGCAAAGGTGCGTGCCGATATGCCGCATCACGGCCTAGCCTATGAGCGATTTACTGATGCCGGGCCCGTGGCACTGTTGCCTTATCACGATGATTATTCACTGGTGTGGATTGATTCACCCAACAATATTGCGGCCTTAGAGGGGTTAGACGATGTGGCTTTCCTCGCTAAATTGCAAACGCACTTTGGTTATCGAGCGGGTAATTTAATCGCCGTGCAAAATAGAATGACCTATCCGCTACATTTACGTCAGCTAAATCGAGTTAGCGACGGCCGGATTGTGGTTGTCGGTAACGCGGCACAGGCGCTGCATCCTGTAGCCGCGCAGGGATTTAATTTGGGTTTGCGCGATGTGCGTGATCTTGCCGCAACCTTAGTGCAACACGGGCTAGACAACGATGTTGTGAGTCGGCTAGTGCAGTTTGCAAAAACGCGCGCGCATGATAGTCGCGACACTGTTGGCTTAACGAATTTATTAGTGGATGTATTTGCCCCGCAAGCCGCGCCCATAAAGTTGCTACGTGGTTTGGGATTGGTAGCGTTGGATGTATTGCCCGGGATGCGACGACGCCTAACAAAGAAAATGCTCTTTGGTGGAAGATTGTGAGCAAGGAAAATATTGAAACCGATATTTGTGTAATCGGTGGCGGGCCAATCGGGCTCACTGCGGCGCTGGCCGCCGCAACGCAACTGGGTTTGCGTGTAGTGATGCTTGAGTCGGCATCAGGTTCGTTGACTGGATTACCCGCAACAGTGGCGACACCAATGGATTCGCGTGTGTATGCGCTATCTCAGGCAAGTCGCGTCCTTTTGGAGCGCTTAGGAGTTTGGCAAACAATGATTGCGCCACGATTACAAGCCGTGAGCAGCATGCGCATTTGGGGTGATAGCGATAAGCTTAGTCATGACGTAGTGACCGCGCCAGACTTAGAATTGGCAATGCCTTCGATGGCGACTATTGCAACCATCGTGGAGCACAATAATTTGCTTAATAGTCTGTGGCAAAAAGTGCGTGAACAGGAAAATATAAAGGTGATATTCGGCGTGCGTCCAAAAACGATCAATGTTTTGGAAGATGCCGTATTTATTGACTTTACAGGCGGCGATCAAGTAGACAATAAGATTAAAGCTAAACTTCTTATCGGTGCTGATGGGGTAAACAGTTGGGTACGGGCACAGGCTGGTTTTGACGCGGTAGGTGCTGATTATTCAGCAAGCGCCGTAGTTGCAAACTTTTACTGTGAATTACCACACGGGTTTGCGGCACGGCAATGGTTTTTAGGGCAGAGCGTGTTGGCTTTATTGCCCTTGCCGAATGCATCGGCGCCAGCGGGAAATCAGGTTTCTATGGTGTGGTCATGTGAGCATGATCAGGCAAAAAATTTAATGTCGTCCGCTAATTTAGCATTGGACGTTTCCGCGCAGCATGGCACGATCGCTGCTGAATTGGGCGCATTGGCGCTAATCGGTGTGCCACGTAAGTTTCCCCTATCGCGTCGAGGCGCGGCGCAATTTGTAAAGCCCTACATAGCATTGCTAGGCGATGCGGCACACAGTGTGCATCCGCTGGCGGGGCAGGGCGCAAATTTAGGATTTGGTGATGTGGTGGCACTCGTAGAAACATTGGCAGGCTGCGGTAAGTTTTCTAATATTGGCGACGTTAGCGTACTGCAGCGTTATCAGCGTAGCCGTCGTGAACACAGTCTGGCCGTCACTCTTGTGACCGATGGGCTGTACAAGCTTAACCGTGCTACCAGCGCGCCAGCGCAATGGCTGCGTCATGAAGGTTTGCAAGTTCTTAATCAAAGCCTTATCTTAAAGCGCGTTATGATGGCTGCGGCAGCAAATTGATCGAAGTTTAAAATAAGCGAAAGCGATATGAAACTATTTAAATTGGCACTCGTTGTGGCCTTATTCATGGGTGTTGCATTGTGCGTGCCTTACGCGGCGGCGAATCCAGATGTGATTCGTAATGAAATGCAGAAAAAATATCCAAACGTAACGGTGCAAAGCGTGTTGCCTACCGCATACCCGGGGTTGTGGGAAATTTTTACTGGCACAGAACTGTTTTATACCGATGAGCGTGCTAGTTATCTTTTGCTTGGTCGCTTGGTAGATGTGGCTACTAAAACCGATATTTCTACTCCCCGCTTTACGCTGTTAACGGCTATAAAGTTTGATGATCTGCCACTGAATCTCGCGGTGAAAACAGTCATAGGTAAAGGCACGCGCAAACTTGCGGTATTTGCAGATCCCAACTGTGGTTATTGCAAGCGCTTTGAAACCGACGTGACAACCTTAGCCGACACAACGGTATATACCTTTTTATACCCAATTTTAGCGGCTGATTCTGCCAATAAATCTAGAAAGGTTTGGTGCGCCCCTAATCGCGTCAAAGCGTGGCAGGATTGGATGTTGCGCGGCATACCTTTGACTGGTACTGAAAAATGTGACAACCCAATTGAGAAAATTAGCGCTTTAGGCCAGCGCTTGGGATTAAAGGCAACGCCCGTTAGTTTTTTTGCTGACGGCACAAAGCTTGAAGGCGCTGTTACGAAAGAAGCCCTAGAGACACGTATGGTCGCGGCTGAGCCTGCGGCGGCCCCAGCCCGGTAGCTAATAGCAAATTAGTTGTACAACGTTTTTGCGACATTCAATCATCTCTAAGAAGTCCTATTTTATGGACTCCTGGCGAACGTTTATTTTCACATCTAATTTCGATATAAATGCGTATTAATGCTATGCAGAGTAAGTTCGTGAAAATTTGATGTCTGATTACACCTTCAATCAAGGTCTTGGTGATGCACAGCCTTTTTCTCTAGCTGGTTGGCGCATTACGGCAGTAGTGCTATTCATTACGCTATTTGGATTGACCGGTGTCGGCGTCTCAATTTGGTTTAATCAGCGGGAAATTTCGCAGCGTAGTGCAACGGCAGCGTTGGCTTTTGTCGAGGCGCGGCTCGATGATTTGAACAGTGAGCTCGCGCAACTAGGCACTGATGCGAGTCAAGATTTTGCTTTTGGTCAATGCCCCGCCAATTTAACGGCGGTGCTGGTTAAAGCCTCTATTGCGTCCATGTTGGCACAGCAGTTTGCGGTAGCCTATTCGGGTGTTAAATCAGCTTGCGGGCCTGAAGGTGCAATCGAGATGCAATTGCCGGCGCAGCAAGCCAATATGACCTTGTCACTTAGTAGATCGGCTGAACCTGATGCGCCCATTATCGTATCGCGAAATGATGCGGCGGGTCGCGTGCAAATCGCCGCGCTAGACGCACGGGCGTTCTCGGCGTTGCTCGATAGTGTGCGACGTACTGCAGGCGTAAGCGGCACCGAAGTTTGTATCATGATGTCATCAAGGCTTGGTCAGCGCTTAGCGGTGTTTGGCGTGAATGAAGCCAGTGCACCAGCCCACCCCGCGCTACGTACCGTAGCGGCTTCAAGCCGATATGACGTTGTGGTCGAAGTGGATATTGATGCGAATAGCTTGCAGTCGGACATTTTGCTGCGCGCGATCACAGTATTAGTGCCGCTGTGGTTTTTAACTTTTTTATTAATAGCGTGGCTTTATCGCGGTGCGCTATTACGTGGGCAATTGCGCAATCGTATTAGTGTAGGATTGCGCAAACGCCAGTTTGAGCCATTTGTGCAGCCCATAGTTGATTTTGCAACGGGAAAATGTGTTGGTGGCGAAGTGCTAATGCGCTGGAATCATCCACATCGCGGTATCATCGCACCGAATGAGTTTATTGAAGAAGCTGAACGCAGTGGATTAATTCTGGGCATGGCGGATTTGGTTATGGGCTTGGCAGCACATCGCTTGGCACCTATTGCCCGCGCGAATCCTGAAATGTATTTTTCGTTTAACGTTACGCCGAGCCAATTACAGCGTGCGGGGTTTGGTTTCCGCTTGAGCGAAATATTTCACGTTAATACGATTCCTCCGCATCAAGTATTGTTAGAGCTCACCGAGCGTGACTGCGTTGATGGCGATACTGCCAATGCGCTAAGCCTACTCAAACAAGCTGGTTGGCGCATTGCGCTAGATGATTTTGGTACAGGCCAAAGTAGCCTCGCCGTACTTGAGGAAATGCGGGTAGATCGCATAAAAATAGATCGCGCCTTCGTCAGCACCATTGATACAGAAACTGTCCGTCGTCCAGTGTTGGATGCCATTATTACCTTAGCAAAGCAGCTTAACTTAAAGCTCATTGCCGAGGGTGTAGAAACGCGATCGCAATGGAAATATCTTGAAGGGCGTGGCGTTGAATATGCCCAAGGTTATTTGATCTCGCGACCCTTAGCCATACCTGGGTTCATTAAATGGCTAGACGAACAGCAGTCTGATGGTGGTGCGATAGCGAGCGATTCGCATACTGATAATTCTTCACCAAGGGCGCTCTTAATCGCTACTGCGGCGGGTTCTTTGGATGATGCCACCCAACAATTATTGCAAAGCGCACACACGCCTGGTGGGCTGGACATCCATGATCGCGTGTTTCATTTGCGCACTTATCGTGATTGCTTTGTGGGTAATGAGGCCGTGGATTGGATCGCACAACATCAAGAAGTAAGTCGCGAACAGGCGGTGATTATTGGGCAGCGCTTATTGGCGCTCGGCCATATTCGCCACGTGGCCGATGAGCATGATTTTGAAGATGCTTTTTTGTTTTATCGTCTCTCACCACCCGCAGAAGACAGCACTTGGATGCTACCGGTGGCGAGTGATTTGAAGTTTGCTTTACGTGGCAGTGGTGGCAGTGGTGGCAGTGGTACCGAAGGTGTGCCGCTATTCGATCACGTGCGTGGGGTGGTACGCCATCATCGCTGTGCTACCGGTGCAGAAATTGTTAATTGGCTTGAAGCTACCTATGTAGTTCCGCGCACCACAGCAGTGCAATGGATGGCGCAATTAATGCGCCAAGGCGTGGTGCGCCACGTGTTTGATGATCAGCCGTTTCGTGACGATAGAACGCTCTATCGTTTGGCTTGATTGCGGCAAGTAATTTTTATTACAAGAACCTAGCGCGCCTTGGCTTGCGCAACTAAGGTGTTGGCGATACCGCTTAATAAAGCGTTTCAAATATTTATTGCAATACAGCAGGGCGATGCAAAAACTCTACTTCTATGGTGACTTCCACATCGTCGCCGATTAAATCTAAATAGGTTTTAAGATCCCAGTTTGAACGCTTCACAATACCTTTGGCCGAAAAGCCCAATTGATGAGCTTGCATAAATTTACTGTATTGACCGCCGTTAAAAGTCGCATCCCAGGTAATGGGTTTGGTGATACCGCGAAAGGTTAAGTCACCAAGTAGTTTAAATTTATTGTTCGTGCTGGGTTCTATGCTAGAGGATTTAAAGGTGATGGTGCCATGCTTATCAGCATCGAGATAATCGTTGCCATGCAGTTTTTTATCGAAAGGCGCTAATCCAGTATTGACTGATTTCGCGTCAATCGTAAACTCAACGCGACTTGCAGCTATTGCCGCAGGATTTAAATTTATTGACCCGCGCATCACGTCAAATCGCGCAGTGTATTGCGAAAGACCCATGTGGGCAACGCGCCAGATTACTGAGGAGTGCGCCTTATCTGCGATGTATTCGCCAGCAGGCTGTTTGCTAAAATCAGTTTCTAATTTTGGTAAGGTTGATTGCGCCTCAGCATATAACGGTATCACTACTATGGCGATTAATGCAGCATAGACAACGCGGGTAAGCACGATATGCATTATTGCTCCAATCAAAAAATAGGATTAAAAATTGCAGTTATGGTTTTTTCCAAAATGCTTTAATTTTTGCTTTCAAGGCATTCTTAAATGCCAGTGCGCGAGCATAGAAATTTAGATTTTTTACATAGGTAACGAGCCGCAGCTTCCACGCGCTAAACGCATTGTAGGCGCGCGCGAACCAGTTGATGGTCATTAGCGCTGGTTTAGTGAGTGCGAAGATGCGCGCTAGTAGGGCGGTTCCAACCAGCTTTGCAACAATAAATACCTGCATGCCAATGACGCTGTGGCCGTGGGCGATAAGCCAAAACGCCGCGAGTTTAAACGGCAATAAAACAGCGGCAGGAATTAAAAATGCAACGAGTGCTGCGTAGGGTGGCAGCTTCGTCAGTTGCGTTTCTAACCAATGAATGGGGGGTAACTTACCTAGCCAAGTCATCGCGGCTAGCATGCTGTCCCAAACCCATTCTTCTAAAAAAATCCAGATTACGGCGATCACTGCGAGAACTGCACCGCCAAATCGAGCCATTACCGTGCGTTGGAGTCGCAATTTAATACGCCGTGGCAATTTTTGCTTTGCGTTAGCTTCATCGTTGGGCGTGATATTCATAGCGTGGCGTGGGGCGCTATAGCGGTTGATTGGAAACTATTTTGCAGGACTGCCCCCGATGCAAAATAGGGCAATACAAATTGCCAACCCGCCTACCCACACGAGGCTACGCAGGGTAGCGCGGTCTGCGATGTAAAGCCAAATGTACAGCACTCGCAGTGCAATAAAGGCAAGCGCCAAATAATCAACTAGGCTTTGCGTAGCGTGCGTAAGGTGCGCCACAATGACTGCGGCTGCAAAAAAAGGAAACGCTTCAAAGCAATTTAGATGCGCTTGATACGCTCGTTTTTGCGCACCTTCCCGCGTCAGAATCCAATCACGAGGGTTATTGTTATCGTAGTTTCTGCTTTTTTTAGCAAAGCCAACCGCGGCAAAAGGCATGAGCGCGGCGACGAGTATGCACCAGTAAGCTATAGTCATTTTTGTACCTCTTATATTGTGGATTTTACGACAGTTAAGATGCTAATAGGAGTTACTGCGCGCGGGTTGGTGTTGCGGTGGCAGCTAAAGGATCATAGCCGCGCGGCAGCAGTACCCACATCTTACCCTGTTGCTTCATTTTGCCTGCTTGTGCACCTGCACCGTCGCCGAAGCCCCAATAAAAATCAGCGCGCACCCCACCGTTGATAGCGCCGCCGGTGTCTTGCGCCACCATGAGACGATTTAAGCTCTGCTTGGTGCTCGGATACGTCGTCGCTAAAAACACCGGAACACCAAGCGGTACCACGCGCTGATCAACCGCAATAGAGCGCTCTGCGGTAAGCGGCACCCCCAAGGTACCGATGGGTCCAGAATCGGCGTTGGGTAATTCTTTAAAGAAAATATAGCTGGGGTTGAGATTCATGAATTCTGGCAGCTTCTTCGGGTTGCGCCTTGCCCATTCTTTTATACCCTGCATGGAGGCGCGCTCGGCTTTAATTTCGCCACGGCGAATGAGCGCACCACCTAAGGAGCGGAAGGCATGCCCATTTTGATCCGCATAACCTACGCGCACTTTACTGCCGTCTTCAAGCTGTACTTGACCCGAGCCTTGAATTTGTAGAAAAAATAATTCGACAGCATCATCGACATACACAATTTCTAAACCGCGTAATGGTTGGCGTTCAGATTCAATTTCGGCTCGATCAAAATAGGGGACTACTTTGGAGCCTGCTTGGGTTGAAACGATGCGGCCGCGCAGGCGTTTAAATTTTAGATCTGGGTACATATCGGCCATATCGATGGTCAATAAATCTTGTGGCACCGCATAAATTGGGTAAGGATATTGCGCCGTTTTTTTGCGGCTACCACGCAACAGTGGCTCGTAATAGCCTGTCACTAAGCCGGTTTCAGAGTTGTCCGCATTTAATACGCGATATGGCGTAAAGCGTGATTCGAAAAACTGCCGAGCAGTATTCGCATTTTTTATGGCTAACGGCGCTGCAGTGCAAACATCTTGCCATGCCGCTTGCGTGTTTAAGGTAGCGCAGCCCTGAATAAAAGCACTGAGCGCATCACTTGGATTGTCGTCAGCCCAATCGGGCAAGGCACTAAAGGTAGTAGCCACCAAACTACCGCGTGATGCCTCGGCAACTAACGGAGGTTGGTTTGATACAGCGGGTGGCGTAACGGTGGGTGGGACCACCACTGGGCAGGCAGCAACTACAGGGCAGACTGGTGCGACAGCTACCGGCGGACAGCTTGGTGTTGGTGCGCACATATGCGCGGACATATGTGCCGGCATCGAACGACCGTCTGTGCGCAATTCATCGCCGCGTGGCGCCGGTGTGCTGCAAGCACTCAGCGCACTAACAATGAGTGCGCTTAAGCTCAATTTAATAGGTGCTTGAAAACGTAGGTGTTGCGAAGAGGAACTAGCTTTTTGCATACAGATTTAAATTAAGTGATTGCCCTAAGTGGGTGCTTTAAGAGATGCCTTAAGGGCAGAAATGATGCGCTGGCAGCGCTAAGACGAGATTTCAAGATTGATAGTGCAAGTTGGGAGCTTATTTGGAGGCTATCCCGAATTTTGTGTTTTTAGTTTTTGCTAGGCGGGGTTAAACTGCTTTTCAAAGTGGATCATCAACTGACTTATTGCTTGTTTCCAGTTTTGGATTGGCATTGTCCAGCGCTGGGCAATATTGCGTAAGCC
>JANMDR010000299.1:0-1979 GCA_031376425.1 Betaproteobacteria bacterium | reverse complement strand
GAAGTTGAGTGGGAATATCAGCGTAAAACCGCCACGGCAGCAATGCGTAATTTGATGGGCGTGAGAGGCGTTAGCGATCAAATTACCATTAAGCCAAAGGCTACGGTAGTGGCTATTAAAGCCAGTATTGAGTCCGCATTAAAACGCCGCGCCATCATCGATTCGCAAAGTATTCAAGTATCCGTTAGTGGTGGCGATGTCACCTTATCAGGCTCGGTACAAACCTGGTCAGAGCGCGATATGGCGCGACATTCCGCATGGGGTACACCGGGTGTGCGGCATGTAATCGACAATATGACGATTGCGTAAGCATCTTTTAAACGGCACATAAAGGGTCGCTATGGAAGATGCTTGGATAAATAGTAAATACGCCACCGCCACCACGGTTGAAAAGGCGCGGTGGTGCATTGCCGATATCGATTTTTCTGCGGTAGATGCTGACACCTTGCTGCGTGATCCTGCTATGGCATGGTTGGCAGTCGCATCATCATTTGTGGAGTCGGCATCTGATGTTTACACTAAAAATTTGTTGCAATATTTTTCTCACGATGAGGAAATTTCGCGCTGGTTAACAACGCAGTGGAAGCCGGAAGAATTGCAGCATGGTCGCGCCTTACGCGCTTATGTCGAGGCCGCATGGCCTGAGTTTGATTGGCAAGCGGCGTTTGATGGTTTTTTACTGGACTATGCGCAGCTTTGTAAAG
Organism: Betaproteobacteria bacterium; assembly: GCA_031376425.1. Taxonomy (GTDB): domain Bacteria; phylum Pseudomonadota; class Gammaproteobacteria; order Burkholderiales; family Usitatibacteraceae; genus JANMDR01. The sequence continues at coordinate 1,275 of JANMDR010000299.1, read as the reverse complement.
TGGAAGTTTTAGGGCCAACGCGTGCGTTGGAGTTAGCTTCACGTTGTGTCATTGAAACAGCGACGTCTACGCTTTATCGTGCTGTGCGAGATGCCACAACTGACCCCGTACTTCGGCAAGTGGCCGACAATATTCAGCGCGATGAGACACGGCATTTTAAGTATTTTTTCTATTTCTTTCGTCAATATCAAGCCGTGGGTGGCACGAGTCGCTGGGCAATTGCAAAAATGCTGACGGCGCGTATTTATGAAATTCGCGATAGTGACACCATTTGCGCGTTACGCCATATTCGTGATGGTTTGGTTGGCTGTAACAAAGTCAAATCGCTGCAGCTACCTGATGCCGTTGCGATGAACCAACTGATAACAATGAGGCTGCGCCCCCACTATCCCTTAGATGCAGCCATCAAGATGCTGTTAGCGCCAATGGCCTTGCCAGCATCAGCCAGAAGAATTACCGGCGGGATGATTAGTGTAGCGGCACGCACCACGGAGGCATGGTCGCTGCGGTAGTGTTTTTTCACGCGTCTTGCTTGATATTTTGCAAGGTGCAATTTTAGTAAGCGAGTAGTGTTGGGTATTTCAAATTGAGTAAGACAACCCCTAAATGAGGAACGATGATGAAAAACTTTTTCCAAGCACAAGTTAAGTTTCAACGGTGGCACATAGCAAAAATAGTTGCTTCATTTGTGGCCGTACCGCTAATGCTAATGTTATCCAGCTGCGCCACTACCAGCGTTGATTCGCAATGGCTGAACCCAGATTTTTCGGGACGCAAGCTAGTCGGCAAAGTATTGGTAATCGGCGTTTCACGCGATGATACCGTGCGCAGAGTTTTTGAAGACGAGATGGCGCTGCAACTTACAGCTTATGCATTAACGGCGGTGCGCAGCCATGAAATGATTGCTGGCCCGCTCGCCTCAGACAGCACCAGTGCGCTGCTAAAAGCCGCAAGTAGCATCGGTGCCGATGTGATTTTATCGAGTGCCGTGGTGGATAGACAGCACGTTGAACGCCTAGTAACGCAACCGCTGCCAACCTACAACTATGACTTTGGCAGGTGGTATGGATACTACTGGCCCTACGCCTACTCGCGCACAGAACTACGCACCTTCGAACGCTATACCGTAAGCACTAGCCTTACCGATGTGGCAACGGGAAGCGTAATTTGGTCAGCCCGCACCCAAACCGAAAGCACAAATCATGTTGACCCTGAAATCAAGCCGTTCGTGACGGTCATTACCAAGACGCTCGTTAGCAAAGGCTTGTTGTGATG
>JANMDR010000271.1:0-11823 GCA_031376425.1 Betaproteobacteria bacterium | reverse complement strand
CGCCCGTTACCCACCAAATTAGGGCGTGGGTATCTAAAACAATCATAAAAGCGCATCCCATTCGTCAACGGCGATAGGCGCAGTCGGGTCGTCATACCGGAGCACTGAATTACGCAAAATATCGAGTGGGTCGCGCTCAGCCGCGTTGTCGGCGCCGCGTGTTTGATACGGGCGCACTTCAATAGTGGGTTTGCCGTGATCGGTCACAACAAGCGTTTGTTTAGAAGTTTCAACCTGCCGAAATAATTCTAACGCACGTGATTTAAACTCGGATTTTGAAACTTGTGCTTTCAACATTGTAAAATGTCCTAGTCATATGGCTATAGTCATATTATAGCGATTGCAGGCGTTTTCGGGTGCCATTGCCGATTATTTAGAATTCGCTCAAGCACGTATGCGCAAGCAAGTTTTAACCAGAGTACACTTCATTTTTAAATGCCGTCTGCAAAAACAAATATGAATAATCTATCAAAATTGATCGCACCACTTTTTTTAGTTTTGTGCTTTACGCTTCAGCAAGCTGCCGCTCAACCCACCGCACCGCTGGTTGAAGCCAGCCCCAAAGAAGCCTACACCAAATACGAATATCGCATTCCCATGCGTGACGGCAAGCGCTTGTTTACCTCTGTTTTCGTGCCGAAGGATGGTGCAAAAAGCTACCCGTTTTTGATGACGCGCACGCCGTATAACATAGCACCCTATGGTGTGGACGAGTATCCTAAGCACTTGGGACCCAATGCGGATTTTGATAAGGCTGGCTATATTTTTGTGAATCAAGACGTGCGCGGTCGGCATATGAGTGAGGGCGTGTTTGTGGAGATGACGCCGCATAAGGCCAATAAATCTGCTACCGATGTTGATGAAAGTACAGACACGTACGACACCGTTGAATGGCTGCTCAAAAACGTGCCAAACAATAATAGCCGCGTGGGTATTTGGGGTATTTCGTATCCAGGATTTTTTGTGAGTGCCAGCATTATTGATGGTCATCCCGCAATTAAAGCGGCATCACCGCAAGCACCAGTAACTGATCTCTATATGGGGGACGATAGTTACCACAACGGCGCGTTTATGCTGGCCGCAAACTACGGCTTTTATACATTTTTCAAACAACAAGCAGCACCTATGTTGCCCGCTAAAACACCAGTGCCGTTTGATTTTGGCACCAAGGATGGCTACGCATATTTTTTAAAGTTGGGCACGCTTGCCAATATTACGGCAACCCTGGCAAGCGATGCAAAATCCCTTTTTCCTGACCAAGTTAAGCATGATACTTACGATGCTTATTGGCAAACGCGGAATATTGCTGCACACCTAAAAGGCGTGAAAGCGGCAGTGTTAACGGTGGGCGGCTGGTTTGATGCTGAAGATGTGCAAGGGCCATTAAGCACCTATGCTGCTATTAAAAAGCTTAGCCCAACAGCCAGCAATACCTTGGTGATGGGGCCGTGGGCGCACGGCCGCTGGAATGGTGAGGATGGTGCGCAATTGGGGCATGTGCAATTTCGTCAAAAAACCGGTGAGCACTTTCGCAAAAATATTCTGCTGCCGTTTTTTGAAAAGCATTTGAAAGATGTTGCAGGTAAATCTACTGCCAATATTGCCGCGCATGTATTTGAAACCGGCACCAATATCTGGCGCACGCCAGGTGCATGGCCGCCAGCCGAGGCATCGCGCAAACGCTTGTATTTGGACGGTAGTGGTAGCCTTACTTGGATTGCACCTACGGCGACAGGGAGCAGTTTTGATAGTTATGTGAGCGACCCGACAAAGCCCGTACCCTTTACATCTGCCATCGCCACCGGTGTACCCGCTGATTACATGGTGGGTGACCAGCGCTTTGCCGCTACGCGCCCTGACGTGCTGGTGTATAAAACAGAAACCTTAGAAGAAGATGTCACGATTGCTGGCTCTATTTCACCGCTACTATTTGTGTCTAGCAGTGGTACCGATAGTGATTTTGTAGTGAAGCTAATTGATGTGTACCCCGATGAGCTCAGGGATGAAACAGCCCCGCCAGCGGTGCCTGCGAAAGATGTGCAGCCAGCGCGGTTTGTGATGGCGGGTTACCAACAATTGGTGCGCGGCGAACCGTTTCGCGCCAAGTTTAGAAATAGCTTTATCACCCCCGAGCCACTACCACCAAACGAAGTTGTGAAGCTTAAATTTGATATGCCAGACGTGTATCACACCTTTCGTCGCGGCCATAAAATAATGGTGCAAATACAGAGCTCATGGTTTCCTTTAGTGGACTTAAACCCACAAAAATTTATGCGCATTTTAGATGCGAAAGCGACTGACTTTCAGTCGGCAACGCAACGCGTATATCGCCAAGGTGCGCAGGCAAGCTACTTAGAAATGGGTGTTATGCCGAAAATAGGGCAGTAATTTTTAACAAATAACTGAATTGTGAGTAGTACTGGTAGCACGATAGCCAGAGAGTGTGCTCGCTTTGTTATAATCAATGATTATCAGGATTAGGTTACGGCTTTAGAGCAAATTGCGTAAACAATCATTTTATCTTTTTCAACGGGTCACCCACGGGTGCCAAACAAACGCTTAAGGAGCATTCGCATGGCAAAAATTAAAGTAAAAAATCCGATTGTTGAGATGGATGGCGATGAAATGACGCGCATCATCTGGCAAATGATTCGTGAAAAACTGATTTTGCCGTATTTGGATGTCGATCTGAAATATTATGATCTCGGTATGGAAAGCCGTGATGCAACAAATGACCAAATCACGATTGATTCCGCCAATGCTACTAAGCAATATGGCGTAGCCGTTAAGTGCGCGACGATTACACCTGATGAGGCACGTGTAAAAGAATTTAATTTGAAGCAAATGTGGAAAAGTCCGAATGGCACTATCCGCAATATTTTAGACGGCACCATTTTCCGCGAGCCGATTATTTGTAAAAATGTGCCGCGTTTAGTAGGCCATTGGGATAAGCCCGTGGTAATTGGTCGTCACGGTTTTGGCGATCAATATCGCGCAACTGAAATTAAATTTGATTCGCCAGGTACATTAAAGCTGATTTTCACACCAGCCGATGGCTCTGCACCGGTAGAAAAAGAAGTGTTTAAGGCACCTGCAGCTGGTGTAGCAATGTCGATGTATAACCTTGATGAGTCGATCAAAGGTTTTGCGCGGGCGTGTTTGAATTACGGTTTGAATCGTAATTTCCCAGTTTATTTATCGACTAAAAATACAATTTTAAAAGTATACGATGGCCGCTTTAAAAATATTTTCCAAGAAATTTTTGACACAGAATTTGCCGATAAATTTACCGCTGCTGGCCTCACTTACGAACATCGCTTAATTGACGATATGGTAGCCGCAAACATGAAATGGTCTGGCGGTTATTTGTGGGCTTGTAAAAATTATGATGGTGATGTGCAATCTGACACCGTGGCGCAGGGTTATGGTTCCTTAGGCTTGATGACTTCCGTATTGATGTCACCCGATGGCAAGACCGTAGAATCTGAAGCCGCACACGGCACCGTGACGCGTCATTACCGCATGCATCAACAGGGTAAGCCAACATCCACCAACCCAATTGCTTCTATTTATGCGTGGACGCGTGGCCTCGCCTATCGCGGCAAAATGGACGGCACGCCAGAAGTTGAAGCCTTTGCGCATACCTTGGAAAAAGTTTGCGTAGACGTGGTTGAGTCAGGTCGCATGACCAAAGATTTGGCGATTTTGATTCGTGCTGATCACCCGTATTTGACGACCGAAGAATTCTTAGAAGCAGTGAATGCAGAAATGAAGCTGCGCATGGCATAAATGCCAAGGTAGTGATGGTGTGTAATAAAACTATTAATAAAGTATTAAGTCGTTTTAAAGCTATTTTTAAATAGCAACTTTTTTGGTTATGCTGTGTCAAAACCGCCTAAGTTGTCTTATAAGTTGCTCAATATCAAACAATTTTTATGAAGGAATGATCATGAAAAAATTTAATCGTATTGCTTCACTGGCTACAGCAATCGCTGCTTCCTTAACGGTTTCTAGTGTGTTTGCCTTAGCTACCGTAGGCCAAGCAGCGCCAGAATTATCGTTAAGCGACATCAATGGCAAAGCCGTCAAGTTATCTGATTTTAAAGGCAAGCAAGTGGTGTTGGAATGGACAAATCCTGGCTGCCCCTTTGTGCAAAAGCATTATGACACCAGCAATATACAAGGCTTACAAACTAAATATGACGCCAAAGAAACCGTTTGGTTAAGCGTAAATTCCACCGCCAAATCGCATCAAGATTATATGAGCAACGATAAACTCAAAGCCCATCTTGACGTGAAAAAAGCGACACCGGATGCGTATTTGGTTGATGCTGACGGTGTTGTTGGCAAAGCCTACGGTGCTAAAACTACGCCACATATGTTTGTGATTAACCCCGCCGGTTTGGTAGTGTATGCAGGTGCGATTGATGACAAACCTAGCGCTAATAAAGCTGACGTTGCAGGGGCTAAAAATTACGTCGTGGCAGCTTTGGACGATTTAAAAGCAGGTAAGCCAGTAGCAATGGCTAACACCAAGCCTTACGGTTGCAGCGTTAAGTATCAGTAGCATCTCAATAAGTATTTGCAAGTAAAAAAACGGCTAAGCGTTATTTGCGCTTAGCCGTTTTCATTACATTGGTTGATTCAAACTGAGCGTGTTTGATAGAGTGATGCTAAATTATCATCCAATATCGTGATTGAGCGACGTTGTACTTCAATGAAGCCTTGCTCGGTTAAATCTTTTAAAGTGCGGTTGACCATCTCGCGCGATGCGCCGATCATTGAGCCTAAATCTTTTTGTGTGAGCTGTTCGCCCACAATTTTACGGCCGTTGGAAACAATCGCCAATTCCATCAATACCCGTGAGACGCGTGCTGAAATATCCATCAACGCCAAGGTGCTAATCTTTCGATCAGCATCGCGCAGCCGTTGCGCAAGTGTTGCCATAACGCGGCGTGCGATGTCTGGTGAACGGTCTAAGCAGCGTTGAAACGCGCTGTATGACAGCACTTGAAGGTGGCACATTTCTAGGGCAACAACGGTGGCTGATCGTGTTTCTTGATCAAATAGCGGAATTTCACCAAAAAACTCTCCGGCACCTAAGGTCTTTAAAGTTACTTCACGGTCTTGATCGTCCGTCATAAACACCCTGACGCGACCCGCCGCGATCACGAATAGCGAATCGGCTTTGCCACCCTGCTTTATGATGACTTCACCTTTATTAACTACAAATAGCGCGGCATGAGCGCTAATGCTAGCCAGATGATTGGCTTCCATTTTAGAAAATAATGGGATGACATTAAGCACAGTGGTTTCCTAATAACGTTACAGCAAGTCTTGGAGTGAGCAACGGCAAAATCTTAAAGCAATGCAGCTTGGCCGTGCAATCTGTTTCCTTAATTCTACGCCAATGTGTACCAAACCGTGTTAATCCTTGTATGCGACTGTATCGCGCATTATTGTGCGTCGCCGCGTTCGATCACACCAATGGCGCATTAATTTTCACCCAAGCGGCCACGACACCAATTGCTGGTAACGTCCTTCAATACGCCTAAGCGCCCATGAAAAAAATGCTCGCCGTCGGGAATTACTGTTACCGGCAAACCCTGTGGCCGTGCCCAATTCATCACTTCGGCCAAGGCAACGGTATCGTCCTTGTCGCCGTGCACAATCAAGCTGCTAAGCGCCGCATTTGGTGGGGTTTCGCCACCAAAGCGCTGCCACATTGCGGGGGCGACAAAAGCGCAATGCATGGGTCGTGAGCCGTTATTTTGCAACTGTGCTTGTAGTTGCATCTGTAGTTGCGTCTGAACGCGCAACATCACAGCACCACCAAACGAAAACCCGGCAATAAATAAGGGTACGGTGGGCAGTGCTTCCATACTTGCCAACGCCGCATTCACCACTTGCAGCGCGTCGCGTACTTCGCCCGGCCCCTCGTTATGGATGCCTTCACTTTTGCCAACACCGCGAAAGTTAAAGCGCCACACCGCCACGCCGCAATCATTGAATGCCCGCATTAAGGTGGTAACCACCTTATTGTCCATCGTGCCGCCGTATAAGGGGTGCGGATGGGCAATGATGGCAATTCCGGTAGGCTGCACCACGGTGGGTGTATTGATGGCGACTTCAATTGCGCCAGCCTCACCCGCTAAACTTAACCGCACTGTTTCGTTCATATAATTAAAGCTTCAAACGTTCAACCACGCGGCCATGTTGAATATGTTCTGAAATGATTTCATCAATGTCGGATTTATCCACATAGGTATACCAAACCCCTTCTGGATATACCACTAGTACAGGCCCCAACTCGCAGCGGTCAAGGCAGCCCGCAGTATTAATACGCACACGGCCTTCGCCGCTCAAGCCTAAGGCTTTGATCCGATCTTTGGCGTAGCCGCGCATGGCTTCGGCTTTAAAATCTTGGCAGCAACCTTCGCCTTCACGGCGTTGATTGGTGCAAAAAAATACGTGTTTTTCAAAATAAGGTGTGCTGGGGAGGCTCATAAATAAGGGGTTTTCAAGATATTTATTCAGAATAGAGGCGACGGCCAATGAAGCAATACGCTAAAAATAGCAACGCGAGCACGGGCCATACTTCATGAAGGTAGCGCGTCAGACTCGTGAAGTTACTCAATTGCCCATATTGCCAATTAAAGAGTCGTAATGTGGCTTCTACGGGGTCATAGATGCCACTGAGTTTTGACATCAAACCACCGGCAAAAACGAGCAGTGTTGCCACGAACAAGCGTGTGCGAAATTGTAACCGCAATAGATAGACTGCGCTGATGAGTCCTGCCAATAGCCCTGAAACCGACGCTGGGCTCAGCCACTCAATGGATGCGCTAGCGCGCAGCATGAATGCGCCAGCACTCAACTTTAGCAACAGTCCCGCCAACATCAATCCCAGCACGTAAACAATAATGGCGCGCCCTGGTTTTAGTAGCACCGATACAAACAAGGCAAAGCCACAGACATTGAGTGCTACACCAATGCCTTGCGGAAATAGGTATAGCGGATCATAGGGGTTGGATTTCCAGCTTTGCGTAAATTGATTAATCATATTACCCGCTTCAAAAAACGGAATGGCGGGATTTGTTTGTGCCAGAAGCCACCCAAGCATTAGCATTAGGCCAATATCGGCGCAGTAGTCCTCCAAAACGTTGCGGCGGCGCCATTGCACAGCACGGCGCAGCCAGTGCTGGCCTAAGGGAGAGACAATAATTAACGCGCCGGCCAAGGCACCCAAGGTGTTCGCAGCAAGATCAATAGTTGAAGGGACGCGTGACACCAAAAAAAACTGACAGGTTTCTAACGCGGCGCTCAGCAAAAACGCGCTGGCAGAGGTCATTAATATGCGTTGCCATATACCGTCGCGACGATTCCACAGCGCACATAACACGGCACCAAAAGGCAAGTAGGCGAAGAAATTAAAAGCAATATCAGCGTTGCTATAAAAACGTGGCCACAGCGCCAACGCTAGCCGACTGGAATCAAATCCCTGCCAGTTGTCCAGAGGGTAGAGACTTGCATATACAATGAGCAAGCCATAAGCCCAGAGTGCGCTCCTCCACGGCTTGGGACGCGGAGATACTGGGTTTATTGTGTGCGCAGTTTGCATGGCAGGGGGTACGCCAGCGCTATGGTAGCTGGTGTAAACCCGCTAAATAGCGTTGCGCATTCTCAACATAATGCTGCGAAATCCAACGAATTTTAGCTACTTCCTCGTCGCTAAGTTGGCGCACTACACGTCCAGGCGAACCTAGTACGAGTGAGCGATCTGGAATTACTTTATCTTCGGCAATTAAGCTATTGGCACCAATTAAGCATTCGCGGCCAATCACGGCGCGGTTTAACACCACCGCCTTGATGCCAATCAATGAGCCTTCGCCCACATGGCAGCCGTGCACCATCGCCATGTGGCCAATGCTCACGTCGCGCTCAAGGGTGAGTGGCAGCCCAGCATCGGTATGCAGCACGGCGTTATCTTGGACGTTAACGTTTTCGCCCAAAGTAATGCGATGGTTATCGCCGCGAATCGTGACGCCAAACCATACATTGGCGTTGTTTTCCATCAACACATCGCCGATAACGGCGGCGTTAGGCGCTACAAAATTATTACCGCGCAATATCGGTGATTTATCGCCAAGGGCATAGAGCATGGCTAATCCCTAAAGTTATTAAATTCTAGCGGCACTTCGGTGATGGATTTTTTGCACAGGGCAATGACTTCTTGTAAATCATCGCGCTTAGTCCCCGTGACGCGCACGGTTTCACCTTGAATACTGGCTTGCGCTTTAATTTTTGCATCTTTTATGAGCTTAACGATTTTTTTAGCAAGTTCTGTTTCAATCCCGTTTTTAACGGTGACGATTTGCTTAATTTTGTCACCGCCAATTTTTTCTTTGCTTTTTTCGGTCAGTAAGCGCACGTCCACGCCGCGTTTGGCAAGTTTATTGTGCAGCACTTCCGTGACTTGCTTAAGCTTGAAATCATCATCAGCAAACACGCTTAACTCAAATTCTTTTTGCTCAACACGGGCGTCCGAGCCTTTGAAGTCGAAGCGATTTGATACTTCTTTATTAACTTGTTCCAGTGCGTTTTTAAGCTCGACTTTATTGACTTCGCAGACGATATCAAATGAAGGCATGGTGTATTCCCTAGATGTATTTTGTTCTTATAAGTAAATCGAAGTAGATCGAAGACTCCCTATAATAGGAAATCTTCGATCTAAAATTGTTACTTTGCTGGTGCTGGTGGCGTTGTTGCGTTTGCCACTGGTTTAATATCGCCAATAGAAATATTTGGCACTGCGCGACGATAAGCCCTAGCGCTGGCGCTTTCGACGAAGGTGGTGAGGTTAGTAAATAATTGCTCAAGCGGCATTTGGTTGCCTACGTCGAGCGCCGTTGATTTCGGATCGTAAATTTTCTGGAAATCAAAGCGGGATTCCTTGGCGATGAGCTCCATTGTTTTAGCATCAAACACCCATGTTTGGGTGTAGAAATACGGTGCTACATATTGATACGATGTTTTACCAGGTTTGCCATCAGGGGTGATGGTTTCTTCACCACTATCGGGTGTGATGGAGGTAGAAACGCCGCCAGACTCTACCGAGCCTACATCTTCTAATGAGCCTTGTCCCAATGGCTGAATATAAATGCCAATCCCTTGAAGCTTGGAACCCATTCCCTTACGTTCAGAAAGCACCCACGCTGGCGTGACAGCAATGATGCGATCCCAATTTTTACGATCAGTATTTTTTTCTAGTGCAGATACAAGCTTGCTGATGATGGCTTCTTCGCGTTCGGACGCGAGAACATTTTTGACTTCATCCGGATTTAAGCGCAAAAAAATTCGATTCGATTTTGGATCGCGCGCTTCAATTTCTTTATCCAAACCACGGAGAACGGCGGCATTCAAAACGTTACCGTCAATTTTAAAGGTTTTACGCGTCGTGCTGTCAATCATGTTTGAGCCAACACTTTGCTTTTGGCGCACCACATTGAGTTGATCGCCTACAGCGGAAACTAGGGCGTAGGTCATTACCTTGGCTACCGGTTCCGCGTCTGCTGCGGGAGCGGACGCAGAAGTAGCAGCTTGAGGTATAGCAACGTTTTGCGCTTGGGCTAATGGTGCGCCCCATAACGCACAGCTTAATGTTGCGCTTGCGATTAGTTTTAACTTTAAAGAGTTTTTACTAGCTATTTTCATGATTCGATTTTTCCTAAAAGTAAGTATTCCATTAACGCTTTTTGTACATGTAGCCTGTTCTCGGCTTCGTCCCACACCACGCTTTGTGGTCCTTCCAGCACAGCTGCACTTACTTCCTCTCCGCGATGCGCTGGTAAACAATGCATAAAAAGTGCTTCTGGCGCGGCATGCGCCATCATTTCAGTATCCACACAGTAATTGGCGAATACTTTTTTGCGTGCTTCTGTTTCTGCTTCAAAACCCATGCTCGTCCAAACGTCCGTGGTCACCAAATGAGCACCGCGTACAGCCTCGTTAGGCGTGGCAAATACTTTAAGGTTCCCAGTGTTTAGCTTTTCTAAGCGATTTTTATCTAGCCCGTAACCTTCTGGTGTTGCAACATGCAGCGTAGCACCCAACATCGCAGCGGCTTGTATCCATGTGTAGCACATATTATTCGCATCACCTACCCACGCGATGGTTGCGCCGTTGATCGATTTACGATGTTCTACGAATGTAAAAATATCCGCCAGCACTTGGCAAGGATGATATTCATTGGTCAAGCCGTTAATTACCGGCACGCGCGAATTTGCGGCAAAGCGCTCTAATATAGTTTGCTCAAAAGTACGGATCATCACGATATCCACCATGCGCGACACCACCCGCGCCACGTCTTCAATTGGCTCGCCACGGCCAAGCTGACTATCTGAGGTGTTCAGCACGATAGAGGAGCCGCCAAGCTGATAAATGCCCGCCTCAAAGCTTACCCGCGTGCGCGTAGAGCTTTTTTCAAACACCATTGCCAACATCCGATCAGTTAGCGGATGATAGGGGATATAACTTTTAAAGCGCTGTTTTAGCACAGCGGTGCGCGTAAATAAATGCTCAATTTCGTCGCGAGAAAAGTCGGTAAACTGGAGAAAGTGTTTCATGGTGTTTGGCGTTTTTTAGTTTAAATCAGATTGAGTCCCCTATTTTGACGCAAAATCCTAGAAAGTTCCTAAATTTGTAACGTTTTTAGTTGCAACCCGCAATCAACAATCCGAGGAAATTCTTCATGTCTATGGAAACCCTGTTTGAAACAACCCTCAACTGGCCTGCAGATGCTAGTCAAGCCAAACCGCCGCAGGTAGATTATTCGCGCAACAGTACGCTTAATTGCACGGTTAATGGCATAAATAAATTAGCCATTCCTGCATCCTCGCCTTCTGGTTTTGGTGGCGATGATAGCCGCTATAATCCGGAAGAGTTGATGTTAATGTCGCTATCGCAATGCCATATGCTTACATTCTTAGCTGTGGCGGCGCGCGCAAAAATTTCTGTTTTGGCCTATTCTGACAGGGCGACGGGTAATTTATACAAAGCACCAACTGGGCGTGCGCAGCTAGAAAAAGTGCTACTGCAGCCCCGCGTCACGGTTCCGAAAGGAACGGATTTAGGGCTTTTGCAGGCATTACATGAAAAAGCTCATGCCAATTGTTTTATGGCTAATTCAGTTAACTTTCCGGTGCATTGCGAAGCCGTTGGAATCGAGCAATGAGCAACGTAAAAATCCCTACCAAACTTCCCACTATTGCGGTACTCGCTACAAAACTGCAGGCGGGCTTAGTTACGTCCGAGAAACTAACGCAAGATTGCCTAGACCGCATTGCTGATCCTGCGGGTGAGGGCGCCCGCACGTTTTTGCATACTAATCCGCAACAGGCACTCACCTGCGCCAGAGCGAGTGATGCACTGCGGCGGGTTGGTATCGTGGCAACGCCCTTAGCAGGGGTGCCGATATCGGTAAAAGACTTATTTGATGTGCAGGGTGAAATTACCAAAGCGGGCTCTATCATGCTCAATGATGCCCCAAAGGCGTTGAACGATGCCCCTGCCATCGCGCGATTGCGTGCCGCGGGTGCCATCATTATTGGCCGCACCAACATGACTGAGTTTGCTTATGGAGGCCACGGCATCAACGCTCATTACGATACGCCACGCTGCCCTTGGGATCGAGCCACACAACGCATTCCAGGCGGTTCCACCTCTGGTGGTGCGGTGAGTCTTACCGACGGCATGGCGCATGGCACGATAGGTTCGGATACCGGTGGCTCTACTCGTATTCCGGCGGTATATATATATATATAT
>JANMDR010000248.1:0-6111 GCA_031376425.1 Betaproteobacteria bacterium | reverse complement strand
GGCATCAATGGCATAGCCATTTGCGCCATAGAGCTGATCGATGTCGCCGTCCACCCTTGTGTATTGCGCCATCAGTAAATCATTGTCAGTCAACTTAATATTGCCGCCAATGCCAAAACCGTAACCATGTTTAGTTTGGGTTGGCGAGCGTTTTTCGTGCATCAGGGCGCGCACGTTAATGGCAACGCGCTCAAACTTTGTGTCCATCCTTACAACGAGCTGTGGCAAGCGTTCATTGGCACTACCGCCGCCAAATTGATCTTCAGGGTCTTCAGCCGCGAAGCTAAATTTTATGCCGGTTTTAGCATCACCGATACTGTAGCGAATCATCGCCCGTCGTGAAAACGGCGCACCAATGGGTCCGTTGAAATCAACGGTTTCAGGTAGGTCATCTAGGTCCATAAAAGTAGACCAGGTTTTGCCAACTAGCCAGTTGCCCATTTCCCCATAGGCTTGACGCAGCCGCAAACGATTACGCGTGTCGGCACTATATGCATAAAAATCGGCTTCTAGTTTTGTGTTTAAGCTGCCCATTTTTAACGGCGTGGAAGTTTCAACACCAAAGCGCGATGATTCCGCCGTAATCTTGCTATGACCGTTCTGACTATCCGCACGGTTCAACGGCTGAAAGGTAAGGTTAGTAAAAAAATCCGGTACACCCGATTGTTTAACGTCATGAATTGCATGTACTTCGGCCTGCCCATAAACGCGGAGGGATGTTTTCGATTTTGGCAAAAGCAGGCTGCCATCGGCTTCACCCGCATAGACCATTTGCGTTGATTGGGTTTCTAGGGCGGTAACTCTTGCTGCTAAAGGCTTGGCATCGGTCTGAGCGGGCACGGTTTTAGTAGCCATATTCTGCTTTTTTAGGGCATTAATTTCATCGCGCAGTAGCTTCAATTCCACGCGCATTTCTTCCATGGTTTGACCAAGCGCCATTGATGATCCGCCCGCGCACAGCAGTGCTACAGCCGCTGAAATGCAGGACTTGCTAAAAGTTATTTTCATGTAAATCCCCTAATTGTGTTGGATAGAAATGGCGCAAGGCAATAAAGTGCGACCGAAATCAGCGTAGTTGAAGGCGCGTGGCGCGTCGGTACGCTATCTAACAGAGGCCAACCAATAGCAATGAACACATCTTTGGTTCGATAGCGCACCGACGAATGCTGTAGCGCCTTGTATTGTGGTTTCACCAAACGCCAATACGTCCACTATCTATTAGGAACTTTACTTATGGTTTGCTTTCAATATCCGCAATTACACACCTTGGTGCGATCATGAGTGCATCTATTTCGACCATTGGCGTGCAAACAAAGGCGCAGGCTAAAACACCATCCGGCACCTTAGGGTTGGGCTTGCTCGTTGCCCTTGTAGTTGGCTCTATTATTGGTAGCGGAATTTTTGGCTTGCCGCAAAATATGGCAGCAGGCGCCAGTGCCGGCGCAATTTTAGTGGGCTGGATCGTCACTGGTTTTGGCATGCTGATGTTGGTGCGGGTGTTTCAAACACTCGCGATACGCAAGCCTGAATTAGATAACGGCGTATACGCCTACGCGCGAGCGCTCTCGGGTGAATATGTGGGCTTCAATTCCGCTTGGGGCTACTGGGTAAGTGCGTGGATAGGCAATGTCGGCTATTTGGTGGCGGCGTTTGGAGCCTTAGCCTATTTTTTCCCACTGTTTGGTGAAGGCAATAGCGCACCCGCCATTTTAGGGGCATCCATTGTGTTGTGGATTATTCACGCCATGGTATTGCGCGGTATTCAAGGTGCGGCGGTGCTTAACGCAGTGGTGACGGTGGCTAAATTAGTACCCCTCGTATTATTCATCATTTTAGTCGCACTCGCGTTTAAGGTTGAAACCTTCAATCTAAACTTTTGGGGTGACGCTTCGTTGGGTAATCTACTAACGCAGGTAAAAAGTACCATGCTCGTTACCGTGTGGGTGTTCATCGGTGTTGAAGGTGCCAGCGTATACTCCGCACGCGCTAAAAACCGTGAAGATGTGGGGCGTGCTACGGTGATCGGATTTGTGATTTGCTTGCTGTTGCTAATGAGTGTGTCATTATTATCGTTAGGCATTTATTCGCAACCAGAACTGGCCGCACTTAAAAATCCATCCATGGCTGCAGTGCTAGAAAAAGCAGTGGGCACATGGGGTGCCATATTAATTTATGTGGGGCTCATTGTTTCTGTAGGCGGCGGATTTTTAGCATGGACTTTATTGGCCGCTGAATCCTTATTTACACCCGCCAACGACGGCGTGATGCCCAAGTGGTTAACGCAGCAGAATAGCGCTGGCGTGCCCGCCAATGCCTTATGGCTTACCAATGGGTTGGTGCAAGCATTTTTATTGCTTACCTTGGTATCTAAAGCGTCGTACTTGGCGCTAATTTCGCTATCGACAGCGATGATTTTAATACCCTATCTTTTGAGCGCCGCTTACGGGCTTATGGTGGCTACCACACCAGATGGTGGGCGCTATGTAAAACCCCACGGCCTACTCGCTGCGACGCATTATGGTGATGTTGCTGTGGCTGCCCTTGCCACCGTGTATTGCGTGTGGCTGCTGTATGCGGCGGGTATAAAGTATTTATTGCTCAGCGCTTTGCTGTACGCCCCCGGTGCGGTGGTTTACGCCATCGCCAAAAAACAGCGTGCGCAAACACCCTTTAAGGGATCAGAATTTGCCCTGCTTGGGGTATTGCTGGTGTTGGCGGTGGCAGGGGCTTATCTCCTCTCTGCGGGCAAACTAAGCCTATAGCATCAGGCTCAAGTTTAAGCGTAAAAATTTTCAATCGCATATTTACGAAAGCCAGTAATGAATACAGCAACAAGAGCCGTGCAAGGCGTTTTTTCAGAAGTAGGGCGCTTGCGTAAAGTATTGGTATGTCGGCCTGGCTTGGCGCAAAAGCGCCTTACGCCAAAAAATTGTCGTGAGCTGCTATTTGATGATGTGCTGTGGGTAGCGCAGGCGCAAACAGATCACGATACCTTCACCAACGCCATGCGCGAGCGTGATATTGAGGTGCTAGAGCTGCTTGAGTTATTGACCACCACCCTAATGAATCCAATCGCGCATACATGGTTACTTGACCATAAATTGGATGCCAGTTTTGTGGATGCCGAAGCGGCGCTACAATTGCGGCCGTGGCTTGAATCTTTAGCACCAGCTACCCTGGCACAGTATTTAATTGGCGGCGTTGCCTTGGGTGATGTGCCGTTTGAACTAGCAGGGTTGCAGGCTAAGTGTGCCGAAGCTACCAATATGCTGTTGCCACCCTTGCCCAACACCTTATTTACCCGCGATAGTAGTTGCTGGATTGGCCGTGGCGTGGTGCTGTGCCCCATGTATTGGCCCGCCCGTCAGCAAGAGACATTGCTTACTGCTGCCGTGTATAAATTCCATCCCCTGTTCGCAGGTAGCTTTGTGGACGACGAAGGCGGCGGCATGTTGAACGGCACCGAAGTGTGGTGGGGTGACCCAGAAAAAAGTAGCGGTCTAGCCTCGTTAGAAGGTGGTGACGTCATGCCGCTTAACCACGATACGGTGCTAATTGGTATGGGCGAACGCACATCGCCACAGGCGGTAAGCCAGCTCGCGCAGCGCCTGTTTGCACGAGGCGCTGCAACACGGGTGTTGGCCGCGCAAATTCCGAAATCACGCGGAGCCATGCATCTGGATACCTTATTTACGTTTTGTGATGTTGACCTTGTAACGATATTTCCCGCGATGGTTAATGACATTCGTGTGCATACCATTCGCCCAGGCACCAGCGCTGGCCGATTAGATGTGCGCACTGAAGCAAAACCGTTTTTGGATGTCGTCGCGCAGGCGTTAGGGTTGCCAACATTACGCACGGTAGCCACTGGGGGGGATGCCTATGAGTCCGAACGCGAGCAATGGGATGACGGTAATAATTTACTAGCGCTAGCGCCCGGTGTAGTGATGGCTTACAACCGCAATACCTACACCAATACCTTATTGCGCAAAGCCGGTGTTGAAGTCATTACGATTCCGGGTGGCGAGCTAGGGCGGGGTCGCGGTGGCA
This sequence comes from Betaproteobacteria bacterium, assembly GCA_031376425.1. Lineage (GTDB taxonomy): Bacteria > Pseudomonadota > Gammaproteobacteria > Burkholderiales > Usitatibacteraceae > JANMDR01. The sequence continues at coordinate 2,061 of JANMDR010000248.1, read as the reverse complement.
GCCATTGTATGGCCTGCCCGATTGAGCGTGAGGCCTTGTAGAGCACCTATTTAATGAAGTCTGCAGCCACTAATGAATATTAAATTATAATTTGGAGCAATAATGAGCTTTAATTTACGCTGCCGCGATTTGCTTGACCTTAAAGATTTTACGCCGGAGGAGATTCGCTATCTTCTGGACTTAGCCGCTGAACTAAAGCGTGCAAAGTATGCGGGTACGGAAAACCCGCAATTGAAGGGTAAAAATATTGCCCTCATTTTTGAGAAAGCCTCCACCCGCACCCGTTGCGCGTTTGAAGTTGCTGTGCACGATCAAGGTGGCCACGTAACCTATATTGATCCGGTGGCATCGCAACTCGGCCATAAAGAATCGCTTAAAGACACCGTGCGGGTATTGAGCCGGATGTACGATGGCATTGAATACCGTGGCTTTCATCAAAGTGCGGTGGAAGAATTAGCACGTTTTTCTAATGTGCCGGTGTGGAACGGCCTGACGGACGAAGCCCATCCTACCCAAGTATTAGCCGATTTACTCACCATGCAAGAACACGGTGAAAAGCCCCTGCGTGAACTATCATTTTGCTATTTGGGCGATGCCAGATTTAATATGGGCTGCTCCTTGCTGATAGGCGGCGTGCAAATGGGCATGGACGTACGTATTGCCGCACCCAAGGAATTACAACCGCCTGCTGCATTGATAATACAAATGCGTGCCTTAGCCAATATCACCGGTGCCCGCATTAGCATCGATACAGATCCATTTACGGCCGTTGTTGGTGCCGATTTTTTATATACCGATGTTTGGGTGTCAATGGGCGAGGCCGATACGGTGTGGAAAGAGCGCATTGCCCAACTTATGCCCTATCAGGTAAACACGACGCTGATGGCTGCCACGGGTAAGCCGCGTACGCGTTTTATGCATTGCCTGCCCGCGTTTCATAACCTTGAAACGGAAGTAGGCCGTCACATACATGAGCAATTTGGCATAAGCGAAATTGAAGTGACCGATGCCGTGTTTGAATCCACCAAGTCGATTGTTTTTGCGCAAGCAGAAAATCGTTTGCACACCATCAAAGCGGTGCTGGTAGCCACCCTCGCATGAAGATTTTAATTGCGTTAGGCGGTAATGCGCTATTACGCCGCGACCAAGTATTGAGTGCCGAAAATCAAATAGAAAATATTCGTAGCGCCGCCGCGCAATTAGCACGCATAGCGCTTGCGCATACCCTTGTGATTACACACGGCAACGGCCCGCAAGTAGGGCTGCTATCGCTTCAGGCTGCTGCCTATCATGGGGTTGCGCCTTATCCTTTAGATGTACTAGGTGCGCAAACGGAGGGTATGATAGGTTATCTGCTGGAACAGGAATTAGCGAACTTATTACCCGTATCGCGCACCATCACCACGCTGGTTACGCGTGTTGAAGTGGACGCCCATGACCCTGCCTTTAAGCATCCCACCAAACCCATTGGCCCGATGTATACCCGAGCGCAGGCGCAACTGCTGGCGAAGGAAAATGGCTGGCGGGTAGCGCCAGATGGTGCTGGCTTTCGGCGGGTGGTGGCATCCCCACAGCCACTTAAGGTAATTGGTCTGCAAGCCATTAAATGGCTGCTAGAACACGACGCCATCGTGATTGCCGCTGGTGGCGGCGGCATACCAGTTGCTCGCAACGCGGTAACAACCGCAAGCACTGGAGTGGTGCACGGTGGCGTGCACAGCGCTTTACATGGGGTGGAAGCGGTGATTGATAAAGACCTATGTAGTGGGCTTTTGGCTACCGCGCTCGATGTTGACTGTTTGATTATCGCCACGGATGTTGCCGCCGTATTTACTGACTGGGGCTTGCCCACACAACAAGCAATCGACCACGTCACACCACAAGTGCTGGCAAGCATTCGTTTTCCTGAAGGTTCTATGGGGCCAAAAGTGGCAGCAGCTCGCAAGTTTGTGCTGGCCACAAAAAAACGCGCGGTGATCGGCTCCCTTAACGAAATCGAAAATATGCTTTTGGGAAAGGCTGGCACCACAATTAGTATGGAAGGTGCAACTGCTGTATAGG
>JANMDR010000242.1:0-10710 GCA_031376425.1 Betaproteobacteria bacterium | reverse complement strand
GTATGGCCGTTGAATAAAATCAAGGACATATCTGGGTTAGTGCCCCGCAGAGATACTTTTTCAGCTTCGTCGTAATCTGTTCGCACGGCCACGCCAACAAGACGCTGCAGTGAATCAGCAATATTTTTGTCCGGCATCTTGCCGACATCTTCAGCGGTAATAACCTCCACGTTGGCACTGGAGTTTCGCTTCACTTCTAACGATTTTTCTAACGAGGCGCGAATACCGGTAACCACCACCTGATCAACTGCTTGCGCTGCTGCCTTTTTTGCAGCTTCAGCTTTTTTGGCGGCTTCTGCGACCTCAGCCGATGAAGGCGCTGCCGTTTGCGCATAACTTGGCGCACTTAATGACACTAAGGCCGAAATAACGGCAACATACAACGGTTTATGGGATGTACGGTTTAATTTCATAGACTAACCTCAATGATTTTAAGTGTAAATTTAGCGCTGGAAATAATTGGAAATCGCGTTAATACCAAAAAAATACCACTACACACCACTTTGCTACCAATTGGCAAAAAACACAATCCAAATTTCAATCTTCATGGACAGTTGTTGTGTGTAAGTCACACCGCGCATCGTAGCCATTACGCCATACCGCTTTAGAATGAATCAAACACTAATATATGTTTGAAGAAGCCTGTAAATAGGGTGTCTACGCGTTTTTTTAGGTGCGGCTTTTGGATGCAAACCCGCACTTGCAGCGCTTTGGCGTAAAATAATGTTTACTTTAATGCCAATCGATCTCTAGCCCTCATGATGTCACCCACCCAAACAACTAGTTTGACCATTTTGATGCTGACGGCGTCGAATATTTTTATGACTTTTGCGTGGTATGGGCATTTAAAAAATATGTCGGCCAAGCCGTGGATAATTGCGGCTTTGGTCAGTTGGGGCATTGCCCTGTTTGAATATTTGCTGCAAGTACCCGATAACCGTATCGGTTTTACGGTGATGAGCTTGGCGCAGCTAAAAATCACGCAAGAAGTCATTACCTTGGCCGTTTTTGTGCCGTTTGCGGTGCTGTATATGGGCGAGCCACTGCGGCTAAATTATTTGTGGGCAGGCTTGTGTTTAATGGGCGCGGTTTATTTTATTTTTAAGGCTTAACTGATAATGCATATTCATATATTAGGTATTTGCGGCACGTTTATGGGCGGTTTGGCGGCTCTTGCCAAACAAGCAGGGCATACCGTAACCGGCTGCGATGCGAATGTGTATCCACCCATGTCGCATCAGCTAGAAGCGCTAGGAATCGGTCTGCACCAAGGTTTTGATGCGGAACAACTCGATACCTTTAAGGCCGACTTATATGTGGTGGGCAATGCCATGTCGCGCGGTAAACCGATTGTGGAAGAGATCTTGAACCGCGGTTTACCCTATACGTCTGGCCCGCAGTGGTTGGGGGAAAATGTATTGCGTGGGCGCTGGGTGTTAGCGGTAGCAGGCACCCACGGCAAAACCACCACAAGCTCAATGCTGGCGTGGATTTTGGATTTTGCTGGTGTTGGCCCGGGATTTTTAATTGGCGGTGTGCCAGGTAATTTTGGCGTGTCGGCCCGAGCGCCCTTGGGTGATTCGCCGTTTTTTGTAATTGAAGCCGATGAGTACGACACCGCATTTTTTGATAAACGCTCTAAGTTTGTGCACTACCGGCCACGCACCGCTATTTTAAATAATTTAGAGTATGACCACGCTGATATTTTCCCTAATATCGAAGCCATTCAAACCCAGTTTCATCACTTAATTCGCACTGTTCCAGCCAATGGCCTGATTGTGTCTAACGGCACGGATGCGCATTTGGAAACCGCCATTAAGCGCGGCTGTTGGACCGCTGTCGAACGCTTTGGTCCTGGCCATGTTTGGGATTTTAAGCGCGGATTTGACCGTCAAGAAGGGCAGTTTGAGGTGTTGTATCAAGGTGCGGAGATGGCACAAAAATCATTCGGCACCATCGATTGGGAACTCACCGGCACCCATAACACCATGAATGCGCTCGCGGCTATTGCCGCTGCCCGCCATGCGGGTGTGCCAGCGAAAGTGGCGGTAGATGCGCTTAATAATTTTCAAGGTGTAGCCCGGCGTATGCAGGTACGCGGGGTAGTGCGTGGGGTGACGGTATACGATGATTTTGCGCATCATCCCACAGCGATAGCAACAACATTAAACGGTTTGCGCCGCAAAATTGGCTCTAATGCCGGACGAATTTACGCCGTTCTAGAACCGCGCAGCAACACCATGAAACAGGGAGTATTAAGCGCACTATTGCCCGACAGTTTGCGTGATGCTGACACGGTGTTCGTGTACGCCAACAACCTCGGCTGGGATGTTGCCGCCGCCCTCCAACCTATCGGTACAAAAACCGGTATTTTTATCGATTTAGAGGCAATGGTGGCCGCGATTGTTGAAATGTCCAAACCCAATGACCACATCGTGGTGATGAGTAACGGTGGCTTTGGCGGCGTGCATGAGAAAATTTTGACCAGACTTAGTACTTAGGGATGCGGAAACTGCCAATATCCCATTTTTGGATGCACTGACGGGTGTTTAATTTGTTTTTTCTGCAGGTTTGGCTGCTTCTGCTTTTTTAGCCAATAATTTACCTGTGAGCACCACCAATACAGCACCAATCGCTGGCACTACATAACGCATCCACGGCGCGTTTTGCTTTACCCAATCTACAGTCACCGGATCAGAAACGAGCATTTGCCCAGCCACAATTCCGAGCAGCGCCGCGCCTATCGTCACAATAATAGGGTAACGGTCCATTAATTTAAGTAAAATCGCGCTTGAAAAAATAATGAGTGGGATTGAAATAGCCAACCCTAGAAATAATAACAACACCTTGTATTGCTCTGGTGCAGCGTCGGCAGCGGCCGCTACAGCAACAACGTTATCAATGCTCATAACTAAATCAGCAATTAAAATTGTTTTAATAGCCGCAAATAAACCCGATTGACCGGCTATTTCTTCCTCGCCATCATCTGGAACAAGCAACTTAATACCAATCCAAAACAATAGTGCCGCACCGACAATTTTCAAATACGGAAAACCTAGTAATTTCACTGCAAACAGCGTAAAAATCACCCGCATAATAATCGCAGCTGCCGAGCCCCACATCACTGCGCGTGTGCGCTCTTTGCCTTTCAAATTGCGGGTAGCCATGGCGATAACAACGGCATTATCACCCGATAAAATAATATCAAAACCAACAATGGCGATAAAGGCGGCGACAAACGCAGGATCTAAAAAATTCATAACGCTCTTTTCAAAAACGCGGTTAAAAAATGTAACGCTCTGTATTTGGCACGTTAATATCCGCCAAATTAAAGCTGCATGCCCAATTGTAACGGGCTTTGTTGCAAATATTGCGCAATAGCGATGCGTTTTCCACCGGGTTTTTGCACAAGCTCTACGCTTAAACGACCCTCACCGCACTGAATCATCAGTTCAGTAGTGCTAATGTTGCAAATTTGCCCCACCTTGAATGACCCTATTGATCCTACTTCTGCTCGCGCTCGCCAGATTTTTAGACTTTGCTGTTCGCCTGAAAATATAAAGCGAATTTCGCAACCTGGAAAAGGATCAAACGCACGTAATTTGCGTTCCAACACAACCGCTGACATAGACCAATCGAGAATAGCTTCTGATTTTAAGATTTTTTTTGCGTAAGTCGTACCCACCTCTATTTGTGCAACACCTTCTAAAGGCCAGCCCGCTAAAGCATCCACAATCGCTGTAGCACCAAGAGTAGTCAGCTTGCTAAATAATGTGGCACTCGTATCATCGGCCATAATTGGCAGGCGCTTAATTTGCAACATCGCTCCAGTATCAAGCCCGGCGTCCATCTGCATGATGGTGATGCCAGTTTCAGTATCACCCGCTTCAATAGCGCGTTGTACTGGCGCTGCGCCACGCCAACGCGGCAGGATAGACCCGTGAATATTGATGCAACCCCAACGTGGAATATCGAGCACAGCTTGGGGCAAAATTAATCCATAGGCGGCAACAATCATGGCATCGGCTTCTACTTCACGCAGCATATTTTGCGCTTCAATATTTTTTAAGCTGGTGGGCTTTTCGATGCGTAAATTATGTGCGGCCGCTGCATCTGCAACAGCGCTTGGGGTAAGCCGTAAGCCCCTATTTGCGGGCTTGTCGGGCTGGGTAAGCACTATGACGATTTGATGCCCAGCGGCCACTAATGCGCTTAATGCTGCTGCTGCAAAAGGCGGCGTTCCGGCAAATATTAATTTCATCGTAGCGCTTTCAGGGGTATTGTTTAATTCGGTATTACGATATTACTTACTAGCTGGAAACAAAAACGCCGACCTTTTTAGATCGGCGTTTTTTATGCTTCGCACAAAATTTCTTATGCGCGCGCGGATGCCATTCTACGGCGCGGTGCCGTTAGTTCGGCTTCGCGTTCTACTTCACGCTGACGCTTTACCATTTTATTTTTAATGCGGTTAGCCTTAAGCGGCGATAAGTATTCAACAAATACTTTTCCGTCTAAATGATCAACCTCATGTTGAATACATACGGCCAATAATCCGGAGGCATTTAGCGTAAATCGCTGACCATCGCGATCAAGTGCTGTGACCATCACGGTTTCAGCGCGCTCAACTTTGTCGTAAATACCGGGTACCGATAAGCAGCCTTCTTCAGCTACTGCTGTACCTTCTTTACGCAAAATTTCAGGGTTAATGAATACGCGGAGTTGGTTCTTTTCCTCCGATATATCCATGACCAAGACTCGTTTTAGCTCGCCTACTTGCGTAGCGGCCAAGCCGATGCCTTGGGCGCTGTACATGGTGTCTGCCATGTCATCGACCAGTTTTTTTACCTTGTCATCAATGATTTTGATGGGCAAAGCGATGCGTTCCAGACGAGGATCGGGGAACGTTAAGATGTCCAATAGAGCCATAATTGCTTGCGAATTGAATAAATTAGGTGCAGAATCTTAAGAAGTTACTTTAGGTGTTGAAGCTATATGCCGATGTTGTATAGTATTTCAAGTGCGCTTTACACGCAAATAAGTATTTTGTTTTTTTTGAATGTTTTTGCTTGCAATCTGCAGCAAATCATGAATTGCTGATTTATTATTTGGTTTTTGCTGTATTTGTTACCATTAAACTGGACCTTTAAGCGCCTCGTGACTATTTACGAGCGTAACCTAGAGAATTACTATGAAAAATTCCCAACGTCTCTTAGTCGCCACCTTACTAACTTTAGTTCCCTTTGCGGTAACAGGTTTGTCAGCGGTTGCGCAAACGCCAAATGCCAAAGCTGAAATGGCTGCTGAGCAAAATGCCCCGCTTAAAACTGCAAAAAAGGCAGAACGTAAGCCTATCGTTTTGGCCGAAAATGCGCCGGGTAGTTACATCGTCGTAAAAGGCGACACTTTATGGGGAATTTCCGGAAAATTCTTAAAAGAACCATGGCGCTGGCCCGAAATTTGGAATATGAATAAGGATCAAATTAAGAACCCTCACTTAATTTATCCGGGTGATATCATTAAATTGAGTTTTGATGCCAATGGCAACCCGTCTCTGTCCTTAGAATCGGGCACAGGTAACACGGTAAAACTGTCACCTCAGGTAAGGGTTGAACGCCTATCAACGTCGATTCCATCTATTTCGGCGCGTACGATTGGTCCTTTTTTAACTATTCCGCTTGTTTCAGAAGTGGAGGGCTTAGGTTCAGCGCCGCGTATTATTTCTACTGAAGAAAAACGTGTCGTTATTGGCGCAGGTAATTCTGTCTATGTGGTTGGAATGCCAGAAAATCCCCAAAAATCTTGGCATGTGTATCGCCCCGGCCCAGAATTAGTTGATCCAGAAACAAAAGAAATCCTTGGTTATCAAGCTGTTTATCTCGGCACAGGATCAGTAAAACAGCCCGGTGAAGTGACAATTCTTGATATTCGGAAGTCGGTTCAAGAGATAAATCGCGGCGATTTTTTAACACCAGCCGTAGAGTCAGCTTTACCTTCTTATAGCCCGCGCGCGCCAGAAAAAACCGTAAAAGGTAGTGTTATTGCGATACCGAGCGGCGTAGCTGAAACCGGTCAATACTCTATTGTGGTGCTTAATCGCGGTAAGCGCGATGGCTTAGAAGTGGGTCATGTCCTTGCAACGCTACAAAAAGGCGAATGGGTTAAAACGGATACGGCCGATGCAAGCGGTCGCGGTAGTTTGAACTGGAAAGGCTTAATCGACGCCGCGAAAGGTGGTAACGAAAAAGGGATTCCTTCTGAAGTCCGGTTACCGGATGAAAAAAATGGCACTCTCTTTATCTTCCGCGTATTCGAAAAAGTGTCCTATGCTTTGATTATGCAAAGCGCGCGGCCTGTTTCTGTGAACGATATTGTTGTTAACCCATAAATACTATTTCTTTCCAAGCCCTACTATTAACCTGACGGATTATCACACTCAGGGTGCTGAGTGTGCCTAGACCCGCGCTTGGCTTAGAACCCGAAGCGTGGCTGGCGCTGGATTTAATCCCCGGCGTTGGTTGTGAACGCTATCGAGCCCTACTGACCACCTTCGGATCGCCTAGCGCCGTGTTAGACGCGGCGCAAAGCCAACTGGAACGCGTCGTCGAGCCCAAAATTGCGGCAGCGATTAAACAGGGCGCGGATGCCAGCGCCTTGGCGAACGCATTGGCTTGGTTAGACGCGCCGGAAAATCATTTGCTCACCTTAGCAGATGCGGATTATCCACAAAGCCTGCTAGAAATCGCCGATCCACCAGTTTTGCTGTATTTAAAGGGTCGCCGCGAGCTATTAGCGGCCAAAGCCTGCCTTGCCATTGTCGGTAGTCGTAACGCTACTCCATCAGGCATGCAAACTGCTGAAGCTTTTAGCGCAACCTTGGCCGCTGCTGGGCTAACCATCGTTTCCGGTTTAGCGTTAGGTATTGATAGCGCGGCACACATCGGCGGCTTAAAAAGTATAACCCTTGATGCAGGAAGCACTATTGCTGTCATTGGCACTGGATTAGATCGGGTGTATCCGGCTCGCAACAAGGCTTTGGCGCAACAAATCGCCAAAGATGGTTTGATTATTTCAGAATATAGTTTGGGCACGCCACCGCTTGCCGCTAATTTTCCCCGCCGGAATCGTATTATTAGTGGATTATCACAGGGGGTTTTAGTGGTCGAAGCAGCGTTAGCCAGCGGTTCACTCATCACGGCGCGATTGGCCGCGGAGCAGGGGAGGGATGTTTTTGCGATTCCCGGTTCAATTCATTCCACCTGCTCTAAAGGTTGTCACCTATTAATTAAGCAAGGCGCTAAATTAGTGGATGATGCCGCCGATATTTTGCAAGAATTAAATTTACTACCCAGACCACAACCCTTATCAGTTCCCGATGCAGATACGGTTAGCGATACGCCAAGACCTGCGGATAATTCACCGTCGGCACAGATTTTATCGGCTATGGGCTATGAAATTACCGCTATTGATGCCTTAATTACCCAACTTTCACTACCACCAGAAACGATTATCGCGACCTTAACCGAGCTTGAAATTATGGGAAATATCGCTACTTTAGCGGGTGGTCGCGTTCAACGGCTTCAACCTTAGGATTTTCTTTTACTTGTCAAAGCGGCACAAGCATGTTTATGATGCAGCCGACACGTTGCAAACACCGAATCAAACGCACGCTGGAAACCCAGCGTTATTTTTAACTTAATTTGAACTATTCAGTGAACTCGCCCCATGGGAAAAAGCCTCATCATTGCCGAAAAACCTTCTGTTGCTACCGATATTGCACGCGTGCTTGGGGGGTTTTCTAAAAAAGACGACTTTTACGAAAGCGATGATTTTGTATTGTCATCCGCCGTTGGCCATCTCGTAGAAATTGCAATGCCGGAGGAAGAAGAGGTTAAGCGCGGTAAATGGACCTTTGGCCACTTGCCCGCTATTCCTACACGCTTTGCATTACGCCCAATCGAAAAAACTGAATCACGTTTAAAGCTATTACAAAAATTACTAAAGCGCAAAGATGTAGATGGTGTCATTAATGCTTGTGACGCGGGACGCGAAGGTGAGCTTATTTTTCGCTACATCATTCAATACGCCAACGCGAAACAACCAGTACAACGCTTGTGGTTGCAATCCATGACGCCAGCGGCAATTCGTGAGGGCTTTAAAAAACTAGCGCCGGATAAAGATTATTTATCTTTAGCTGATGCCGCAAAATGCCGCAGCGAATCGGATTGGTTAGTGGGTATCAACGGCACGCGCGCCATGACCGCATTTAACTCCAAGAGCGGCGGTTTCCAACTCACCACCGTAGGTCGAGTACAAACCCCGACTCTCGCGATTATGGTTGAGCGCGAAAACAAGATTAAAGCCTTCAAAGTACGCGATTATTGGGAGGTAGAAGGCCTATTTACGGCAGCTGCGGGTGATTACCCCGCACGCTGGTTTGATGAAAACTACAAAAAATCAGACGACGAAGCGTTTCGCCCAGAACGCATGTGGGACATTAAGCGTGCGCAGGCGCTCGTTACCAAGTGCTGGGGCAAGCACGGCATTGTTACCGAGGAATCAAAGCCGACTACGCAAGCATCGCCGCTGCTGTTTGACTTGACTAGTTTGCAACGCGAGGCCAATTCACGGTTTGGTTTTTCCGCTAAAACAACCCTTGGTTTAGCACAAGCGCTTTATGAAAAACATAAGGTTTTAACCTACCCGCGTACCGATTCGCGTGCGCTGCCAGAAGACTATATTAGTACCGTAAAGGCCACTTTAGAGGTGCTTAAAGAGGGTCCATACAACACTTTTGCAAAGAAAATACTGGATGAAAATTGGGTAAAACCGAATAAACGTATTTTTGACAATAGCAAAATTTCTGATCACTTTGCGATTATCCCAACCCTTGTTTTACCAAAATCATTGAATGAGATCGAAGCCAAGCTTTATGATTTTGTCGTTAAACGCTTTTTAGCGGTATTTCATCCGAGTGCCGAATTTACGCAAACGGTGCGCATTACGCGCATAGAAGGCGAGCCGTTTAAATCTGAAGGCAAGGTATTGGTGAATGCCGGTTGGTTAGCTATTTATGGCCGCGAAGTAGAGGCCGAACCCGCTGAAGGCGCTTCAGCATCAACAACATCAGGTAACTTGGTACCGGTTAAACCGAATGAAAAAGTATACGGCAAAGAAATTGTCGTTAAAGCCAACCAAACCAAGCCACCACCACGATATTCTGAAGCCACATTATTGTCGGCGATGGAGGGGGCGGGCAAGACGATTGATGATGAAGAGTTACGTGCGGCCATGAAAGAAAAAGGGCTGGGAACACCTGCAACACGGGCTTCTACCATTGAAGGCTTGTTGTATGAAAAATATATTTTGCGTGAAGGCCGTGAGTTAATTCCAACGGCCAAAGCCGGTTCATTAATGACCTTGCTGCACGGCTTAGGCGTACCAGAATTATTCTCACCCGAGCTAACAGCAGGATGGGAATATAAGCTTTTACAAATGCAGGAAGGCAAGCTATCGCGCGCGACGTTCATGACGGAAATTGAGGACATGACGCGGCGCATTGTCGGTCAAGCCAAGAATTATGAAGCCGATACTATCCCCGGCGATTTCGGCAAAATAGACGCGCCATGCCCGAAATGCGGTAGTGAAATTCATGAGAACTATAAAAAATTTCAGTGCCAAAAATGCGAGTTTGCTTTTTGGAAAATAATTGCTGGGCGTCAGTTAGAACCGTCTGAGGCGAGCACTTTAATTACGATGCGCGATGTGGGGCCACTCGATGGTTTCCGCAGCAAAATGGGTCGGGCTTTTTCAGCTAATTTAATTTTAAATAGCGAAAACGTTATCGAGTTTTCTTGGGGTGACAAAGAAGGCGAGGGTGATGAGCCGCCTGATTTTACTGGTCAAGAACCGTTGGGGGCTTGCCCCAAATGTACGGCGCGTGTGTTTGAAATGCCGAATGCCTATGTTTGTGAAAAAGCACTTGGTGCCGCTAGAACCTGCGATTTTAGATCTGGTCGGATTATCTTGCAGCGCCCGATTGAACGCGAGCAGATGGAAAAATTGCTCAACACCGGAAAAACCGATTTACTTGATAAGTTTATTTCAAAGAAAAATCGACCCTTCTCCGCCTATTTAGTGCGCGGCCCTGAAGGTAAAGTAGGCTTTGAATTTGAGCCACGTGCAGAAGGTGGTAAAAAAGGCGCAGCAGCCTCTTCAAGCGCTTTACGCGTCTTAGGTAAGCACCCTATTGATGATCAGATAATTAGCGTCTCTTCTGGGCGTTATGGGCCTTATGTGAAGTACGGCAAGATCAATGCCACCTTACCCGATAAAGAAAAGTTTGATTCCATCACTTTAGAGGAAGCCATTGCGCTACTTTCCGAGCGTGATGACTACGCACCGAAAAAGCCAACAGCCAAAAAGACAGCTGCTAAAAAACCGGCTGCTAAGACAACAGCCGTTAAAGCGTCCACCGCTAAAACGTCCACCGCTAAAAAGCCTGCCGCTAAAAAAGCAATCACTGATGATGCGGTGCCCGCGAAGGTACGAAAGAAAAAAGCGGCATAGGGTAATGCTCCCATAAAATCAGTGCAATTAAAAGTAGAGAGTTTCGGCCGTAAAATACGGTCAGAAAGGCTTTACATGAAAACCAGTCGATACAGCGATAGCCAGATCATGGCAATTCTTAAGCAGGCAGAGTCAGGCGTA
>JANMDR010000233.1:0-3153 GCA_031376425.1 Betaproteobacteria bacterium | reverse complement strand
CGTGGCTTTGAACATTAATAGGGCATCGAAGGGTTCTTGCCCGCCTGCGCGTGTGCTTTCGCGCTTGTAGAGCCCTTTAAGCAGGGGGCGTAGCGCTTCCCATTTAATAAGGCTGTGGGCTTTCATCAATGCACTTTCTCGATTGATTCGCGCAATCAGTTCAAGATTTCCAAAGCTTTCTTGCATGGCACTTTACTCTTTTGCTGTTAACGCTATTTTGATAGCAATCTTGATTGAAAGTTCAGTTGTGCAGAGGTCTTAACAAGAGACACCCAATTTTAGGTGTAAAGTAAGTTTTTCGACTATTTTGTATTTATCGGGTGCCGTTGAGTGACATTCCTGTACGCGATTATTTTGGATATAGCGCGTACGGTAATGATGACAACGCTATATCGCGCCCCCCCCTAAGACCAATGCAGAGGGATCTGAGGAAATGGGGAAACGGGGATATGGCCTGAAATTGGGTCAGAACGGACACCGGTATTTTGGGCATCCACAGTCGTCTCCACAAAGCAATTGCGTAGATTAATGGGCGACCTTCGTCGCCTTGAACCTTAGCTTTGTTTATGCCCTTCGACAGTCACGGGCGTTGCACCCGAATCAATAACTCGACTGCGGCCCCGCGTAGTTTTCAAATCGCGTATTCTGGCCGATAAACGTGAGGCGCTCCATGCCGATGGGGCCGTTACGTTGTTTGCCGATGATGATTTCGGCGCTGCCTTTATCGGGGCTGTCCGGGTTGTAGACTTCGTCGCGATAGATGAATAGGATGACGTCGGCGTCTTGCTCAATCGCGCCAGATTCGCGTAGATCGCTCATTACCGGACGTTTGTTGGGACGTTGTTCTAAAGACCGATTGAGCTGGGATAATGCTACTACTGGCACTTTTAGTTCTTTAGCTAGGGCCTTTAGGCCGCGCGATATTTCGGAAATTTCCGTTGCTCGGTTTTCGCCATTGCCGCTGGAAGACGACATCAGTTGCAAGTAATCGACCACGATTAAACCCAGAGCGCCATATTGGCGCCACATGCGCCGCGCACGTGCACGAACTTCCAGTGCGTTAAGTGCGGCGGATTCGTCAATTTGAATTGGCGCTTCATTGAGCTTTACGAGCGCACTGTTGAGTTTATCCCAATCCCTAGCATCTACCCTGCCCGTCCGCATTTTTTGGGCATCCACACGGGATACGGAGCTTAAGAACCTACCTGCAATCTGTGTGCCGCCCATCTCCATCGAGAAAATAAGCACGGGCAGGCCAAGGTTCACGCCTACGTGTTCGGCAATATTCAAGCTGAAGGCCGTTTTGCCCATGGATGGACGCCCAGCAACGATGATTAAATCACCGGCATGCATACCGGATGTGCGTTCGTCTAAATCCTTAAAACCGGTTTCTACCCCGGTTACGGCGTTGGGATTTTTAGAGAGCTCATCTAAGCGCGTCATTACCTCGCCTAGTAAGGTAGACATTGATGCAAAACCTTGGTTTTGCTTGCGCCCCATTTCGGCAATGTCGAACACTTTTTTCTCAGCTTCATCGAGCATTTTGCGGGCATCGCGGCCGCCGGGGCTGTAGGCGGTGTCAGAAATTTCTTCGCCCACACGCGCTAGGTTGCGCATAATGGCGCGTTCGTAAACAATTTCCGCATAGAGGCGAATATTGGCTGCACTAGGTGTGCCATCGGCCAAATTGCGCAAATACATCATGCCGCCTACGCCCTGCAACTCACCCGAAAGATTGAGCGATTCGGCCACCGTGAGCACATCTGCCGGTTTAGCTTCTTCGATGAGCTTACACACGTGATGATAAATACGACGGTGATCGTCACGGTAAAAATCAGTTTCGGAAACGACGTCGCCAATTTTGTCCCACGCTTCATTATTGAGCAGCAAGCCGCCAATAACGGATTGCTCAGCCTCAATTGAATGAGGCGGCATGCGCAACGATGTCACATCAAAATCACCTAGATAACTAGGGGCACCGTGATCTGTTCCCTGTTGCCCACTTGCTCCCGTGTAGTTAGGCAGCGGCGCGACGTTAGCACCAGAAGTATTAAAATTAGCAGCCATATCTAGGTTTGTGCGCGTTGGTAAGTCAGCCTGTAATGATGCTTGATTTTACCCACAGGCGCAATGGATAACCTTTGTATAGGCTGTGGATAAGTCGGATTGATTGAGCCTAGAATTAGGTTATAGCTACGCTCAGCGTTTCAACAAATAGCCGATTACCCCGTCACTGTTCCAGCCTGCGACTGACGTGAGATAGGATACCTCATTGCTATCAGTGGTCCATAAATGACGTTGAATAGTTGGATTGTATAGTCGATAGAATGCTTGGCTGAATACATTATTGGTTGGCGATAGATTCCCAACTATCCCTTCTTTGCTCCATCCCAGCGTACTTAAGACGTTATACTCATTTTCATCAGTGGTATACAAATGGCGCTGCAATGAAGGACTATAAAGCCTAAACAAGGGTGAAGTTGCGCGTCCACTGACGGTGGAACCGGATGTTAGCAAATCACCAACGGGGCCATCCTGAGTGAAACCGACATTTTTAAGAAAGGCATTTTCATTCGCATCCGTGGTGTAGAAAAATGCGCGTTGTGCACTATTAAACAATCGATAGTATGGCAACCGCGTTCCAACAATCACATCACCCGCACCAAGTATTGGCATGGTCAGCGCATCAATCCACGCCCGATCTTGGCCACCGGCAGTTAAGTTGTCTTTGATGTAGCTCCACCTAAGGGTGTGGGTTCCAGCGGTAATTGGCGTACTGAACAACGCCCAGCCTTCTTCTCCCGAAAACGCAGCTTTTTCTACACCATCAATGTAGAAACGTAGGAAATCAAAAGTTGCTTCGCTCGATACGCGATAAGCAAAAGTAACGCTACCCGCCGCAAAGTTTGCGGTTATTTGCGTGGCAGAGGTGGCGGCATCGCCGATGGTACCTGACCTCAAACTAAACCCACCCTCAAACGTGCTATCTGTCGCCACCGTCCAATTAGCAGCTGTTCCCGGTGTTTGTACAAAGCCAGCGGGCATCACACTATTGGCCGGCCATGGGTCATAAATGCTAACCTCAATGGTAGTTTGCTGACCCAACGTCGCGCCGCTGACATTAGATAAACTGACAACAAAAGTTTCAACACC
>JANMDR010000208.1:0-9416 GCA_031376425.1 Betaproteobacteria bacterium | reverse complement strand
AGTGGTAACGCCGCAGAGTGTATATTTGGGTGGCTCGTTTTTGGTTACGGCCAATGGTACGGGAGCAGGTACATCATTGGCTAACTGCGTTAGCGGTTTCTATCTTGATAAACTTGTAGATCCGAAAGTATATGGCTACGCTATTTCATACAACCATTTTAAGTTGCCAATGTACGACCAGAATACCGCTTTTCCTCGGAAGACAACTTTCACTCCTACTGAAGTTGGCACCTACCAAGTGCGCATCGTACCGGGTGGCAATTACGCAACCTGCGGCCTTGAAAATTCTGCAAAAATCCCTGGTTACATCACTACCGTAACGGTTGCGCCAAAGGTGGCAAGCTAGGGTATCGCACTAGTGTTTTAGTAAAAAGCCATCGAAGGATGGCTTTTTTATTACATGTATTCAGGCTGTGAATGGCCTTAAATAGGCTGCCTACAGATTTATTAGTAAGTTGAATTGCAGTATATAAAGATCAATATGAAAATTGTACCAATCCTATTTGTAGTTTCGCTGGCGATGTCATTGAGTACGTTTGCGCATGCGGCTGAAGATACTATCGCTTTAAAATTAATGACGTGCCAGACTTCATGGCTAGACTGGAAGGATAATCCAACGCTGGCTGAGCCCTTTAATAAGCAGTTAAAAGCCAGCTATCGAATAGACGATGAAGATGGAACGTACAAGCCAATAGGAAGCATGACTGTGTTGGCAAAAAAAGTTAGCCGCGTGTATCCAAATACGATGGGACAAGGGTTGGGTTTTGCAGTTCTTGTTGATGCTAAGTTTGAGGCTGTTCGCGGTGCACTTGCCAAGCACGGTATGAAGCCGATTCATCAGCAGTGCAATATTGACGAGTACACGAAGTCGTGCACATTTGTTATGGGGAACAAAAAAACGATCCTACTATATGCGGATGCGGGTACTAAAAACCAACAAACACTGGTGGGCTGCTCTTACGAATAAGCGAAATAAGGCATTAACTTTTCATCCACGCGCATGCATAAGTTCAAAATTTACCGCTTGCGCCACCACCGTTAAAGTCGCCACCGCCGCCGGTAAAATTATCGGCGGCTGGTGCGTCGTTGCTACTTGCGTTATTAACCGCTGCGGTTGCCAAGCCTTCAGCAGCAACGCCGGTGCCTACGAGCGCTACTGAATCTAGCAACTCCTCGGCCATATCCACCTTTGAGCGGTTTTGCGCAAGCCCTGTAAAGATAGGATCGAGAAAAAGCCTCAGCAGGCCGACCACAAGCGCTGCGGGTACGCCGGCCATCGCCAAACCTACAAGGTAATCATGGGTTGTACGCGCAGGATCATACAACGCAACTTTGCCGAAAAATTGAATAATCCAAATGGTAATGCACGGCCAAAGTAAGCCGTAAATAATCCAACTCCAAAGTGGCGCCCTTGTGGGTGTATTGCGATTTTTAATTGGCTTAAATTTGCGGGTATTGTGTGGTGCTGTGGCTGGCTTTTTGCTAGATGATGTATTGGCGGAATTCTTACGCTCGCCGCCAATGGCTGTTCGATTCAGGCCTTCCAGCAAACTTCGAATTTCCGTAAACAAAAATGCGGCAGGAATTAAAAGTATTGCGGTTCGTACAAGCCATACCGATATTAGTGCGACCCATGTTATGTTATGCGGCACACTGGTGATCAGCGTGACGATAGCAATGAGCACCAAGCCCAATGCGGCTAAACCAAACGGTAGCTGCGTGAATGCGGTGGGCACGTTAAGTGCACCCGCCCGTATAAAAGCCAGCGTGCGCTTGAGTAAAAAGTACAGCACAATGAGCAGGAAAATAGCGCCAAGCAAATTACGCAAATAGGGGTTTTGCAGCGGTGGAAAAGGATCGGCAAGTGCCATCAACCAATGGACATTGCGCCCATCAAAGGGGCTAAGTGCTGCAACAATGCGTATTAAAGTGCTTGCGGCCATTGAGAAGAAGCAAAATAAATACAGAGCTTGTCGCATCATCGTCCTTAGTGCTTTGGAGGCATACGGTGACATCACCGCGAGTCCCTGTTTCTAGGTTAACGCTTATTGGCCGTTTTCTGAGGCTGACATCATCGTTGTGGCGATTACAGCATACACCTTCGCCCATGCAGCGCTGATAGCCGGTGTGAAGGCGTCGCCTAAGCCTTGCGCTAGTGTTTGCAGGAGTGCGGTGCCAACGGTTTGGTAGTGTGCTGGCACGACACCGTAGGTGCCATGGCGTTTACCTAAGTGCTCTAGGATAGGCACTAACGACGGCAGGTCATTTAGTTTGCCTACCGCAGCGCCAATCATAAATACTAATTTTGCTGCTTGCTCGTCCGTGTTGCCTTTAAATAATGGCCTCAAGCTCGGATCGGCGGTAAATAAGTTCTGGTAAAAAAGTTTCCCGGCGTGCTCAGAAATAGGGGTGACTTGCCCCCATGATTGCTGCACAAGGTTGATAGTGAGTTGGTCCATTTGCGGTGTCCGATGTGTTCTAAAAGTTAGATGATTTTTACTGATGTCGTAGGGGTATGTGGCGATTTGTTATTTCGCGGTGACAGTAACGTCGCCCGTGCCGGTACAGCCATCTTTTCCCGCTACCGTAAATGTGTAGGTGCCTGCAGGCGTGGTCGCCCAAATAGTTTCAGTGATCGGGAACGGTGTTTGCAGGCTGCTCGAACGCATTAAGTGGGGCTGCGGCGCACCCAGATTTTCAAGTTTTACGATATCCAAGCTGTATTTGCAAACGCCTGTGCCGTTGACGGTTAGCGTCATGGGTGCGCCAATCGCAATCGTGTTTGCTACCTTGGGTGTACCGGTGGCGGTGGTGGTAGTCAGTACAATTGATTTAATGGTTGCGGGAACTGCTGGAGCGTACGGTTTACCACCTTTTACGGTGAGTGCGGAGTTTGAATCTACCGTGAAAATGGCTGTGGATGGTGGTGTTGCGAGACCTTGCGGTGTTGGGTTATTGACGCGTACATCCATGAATTTTGGTGCACCGCTAAGCTTGCAAGTGTCTTGCGGTGTTGCGTTGGCTGTGTACACCTTGAAGGATTCGAATGAGCTCATCGAAGCAGTGGTGTAAATGTAAGGCGCATTAAATGGTAGTTCGCCTTCAAACTCTGTAACTAGCGCGTTACCGGTATTAACGCTAATTTTGCAATGTCCGGTGCCGCCAAATTTAAACGTGAGCGGCTGACCAGCATCAACTTCGGCGGGTACAGCTAGGAAGCCGTCTAACTTTCCCGGTTTGCTTGGCTTCACCAATACCGGCGTGCCAGGGCGGGTTATTGGATTGCCCGTTTGTTGGGCTAACAACGGCGTGCTGACGCCGATAGTCAGCAAAGCGATGGTGAGTAGTTTTAGATTGATATTCATTTTTATTTCCTTAGAGAGAACGGTTTTTTTATGAGGCAAAGAATTTGATTTGGTGTTTAGTTCCCGCTTTTCGGGACACGCCATGCTGTTAAGTCGCAGCGACATTCAAACAGGTTCAATCCGCAAATAAAAATCCCTTTCGCCGTTGCCAGCGAAAGGGATTTAGTACTGCAGTTAACTCGACCTAATATTCAAATGCGCCAATATCAATCACGGCATCTTGCGTACGCGCACTAATGCTGCCGGGTAACGCTGAACCCGGCTGTGCGGTGGGGCTCGTTAGTCCATTCAATGGCGCACCGGCGTTGACCAATGGTGAACCTGCAGTGGGGCGGTAATCGTGCATAGCTTCGTTTACAAACAGGGGTTTATTGCTGCTGCCAAGGTTAGTGTTCCAACCGTTGATGACAGCCCCGTTTAAATGCCCTACCCAAAATTGCGCGGCGTTGGGCGATACCCAGTTAGTAGTCATATTTACGGTGCCAGGTCCAATCGCCATGACCGCTATTTTTCCAGCGGCACCCGACGTTACGGGAGTTGCTTGAAAGATATTGTTGCGTACATCGGCTACCGCATTTTTTAACTGCAAATTAAAGAGAAAGGTTTCTGGATAAATGCCATGACCGGCATCGCCTTTTACAACCATGGTGTTGTTATAAAAGCTGAGTGTACCTTGCCGATATTGTGCGGTAATGCCGCTGTCGCCGCCGTATAAAATCAAGTTTGTGGCTTGACCTATTGCTGGTGTTCGATCAAATAAATTGCCATAAACTTCCGTTTTAGCATAACCCGCATCGCCCCAAATTAGGGCTTGTCCACCGGTTGAATCCATCAAGTTTAGCTGTAATCCGCAGGTTGATGCAAAGGTGTTGTAACGAACAATCAAACCCGATGATCGGTCTTTTAAACAATCACCGAATGCGCCCGCTTTTACGTCGCCAAAGTAGTTGTACTGAAAAATAATGTCGCGCGCTTCAGTATAGCTACTATGTTCATGATAGCCGTTGGTCACACCAGCAATGGGTGGATTGCTGTTGTTGTAAAACGTATTGGCTTCTATCAACACATCTTGTGATAGCTCAACGACGGTACTGTTTTTCGAGTTCATAAACAAGCCGTTACCGCAATCGTGCAGGACGTTATTTTTGATCATAATATGCGCCGCTGCTTCAACATACAAACAGCTTGCAAAGGAACTATAGGCAGCTGCTACGTTGTTTTTTGCATCGGTAAAGGCACCTAAGTAGTTGGCGTTGCGAATTTCTAGGTTTTCAATGCCAATATAGCCCGCAGGCCCATTGTTGTAGTTGTAGCCGCTTTGCGGACCAACCATGACTAAACCGAGCTTATAGAGTGCGTGGCCGCTGCCGTTGTCGTGATATTGCAATGTGCGTGGGGCTTGGCCCGCTAAGGTTTCTAGCTGGGTGGCGTTAGTGCCGTCAATGATGGGTAACGCGCCCGTTATAGGATCAGGCATGCCAATCACGCGCATGAATTTATTCGGTGCCGTTGGCGCTAAGTCAGTTCCTGCTGAAATGAGCATCATCTCGTTATAGGTGCCGCCATTTGCTTTGGGATAAATGCGTACCGTGTCGCAGCCTTTTAGTCGGCTCCACGGCAATTCACCAAGAGCTGCAAACGTCTGCCCGGGGCCTACGTCATAGTTATTGATCGTGGCGCAACCGGATTGATCAGCGTTCATCGTAGGCGTTACTGCGCGAGTGACGGTGTTGGCTAGCGCAACTGGAACGGGCGCGGGTGGCGGTGCTTGTACAACGCCGGCTGTGATTAGAAAATCACGCGAGCGTACATAAGCTACGCCGCCTACATTTGCGGATGCCGTTACTGTAACCGTGCCACTGCTCGCATTTGCAGGGATAGAAAACTGATAGTTACCCAATGCATTTGCGGGGGAGAGCGCGGTAATTTTTAGGCTTGCTGAATTGCTTGAAGTAACGGCAATAGGCACTGAGGCGTTAAGCGTGCCGTCAGCGGCAATGAAAACAATTTCAGCAAATTCAGACGATCCTGCAGCGCGTGCATTTACGGCATTAAAACCTACCGTTTTCGATGAGAAACCAATGCGGGCTGGCGTTGTCACCAGGCTTGCGGCGAGTGAAACGCTTTCGACACTGCAAACAGCGGCACCTAGAAGTGCCACGACCGTACTTAAAATACGGATTTTTTGTTGAATTTTATGCATGAATTTTCCTATTTGTCTAAGTGAATGATGACGGCAGGCTACTACCAGCCGTCTCTAACTTTGAAGCCAACTTTGAAGCTAACGTTGAAGCGAATTTTCAGAGCATCTACTGGCCATTAACTAAGGTTGAACTAGTGATGACGCCTGATTTGATTCGCTTCGCCACTAAGTCGCGGTGTGAACGAAGGGCGTTCAGGGCGAAGGCGTTGGCGGTAAGAATGGGACGATGAACGGTTTTGAGCTTATCTTGAATTTCAACCACTGGCGTTACTATTGGTTGTAAAAAGCGGCTGTAGATGCCTTTATTTAAGGCATCTACAGCCAGTTAGTTAATTTAAAAAGATGATTTTTATGCTTACTTAGTTTCTGGCGGTAGCTTTGGATCGTCTTGTACCCAGATAAATTTGCTAACAGAGCCTTCGCAGGCTAGTTGAGGAGCGCCAGCACCTTTAATTGTTACCGTCACCAGTGTTTTATCTGCCGTATATTTTAGGGCTGGTAGTTTGTCGGTTACATTTGCTGTGTGGGCTAAAAATGGCAGCTCAAACTTGCCACCGTTACTTGACTGCGCCGTCATGCTGTATCCACAGGTTGGGCCGCTAATAATGGGGGTAATTTTTAGAAAGCCGTTGTCGGGAATGGCGATATTGATGAGAGGTGCCAACGGAAAATAAGCCGCGGTATTGCCGTCGTCTAACCATTTATCAATACCTGTGCCATCGCCGTGTAAGCCAAAAGCGTATAGCTTCACGTCAGTAATTTTTCCAGGTGTGGCGATGATCGTGATTTTTTTGCTGGCGGTGCCTAGGCAAGATGTAACGCCTTGATTGTCATCAGCAGCTGTTGTTTTTGCTGTAAGTGTAGCTGCCTTCTTTAAATGCACTCAAACTCACTGCAGCGGAGGTGAAGCTCTTGCCTATGCCAAGGTTGGTGGTTTGGCCGTTGCCGTCGGTAGCTTGTAGTGTCCATCCGCATTGTTTGTTGTTGCTGCCTACAACCGTGTAGTTAAGACTTTCGTCGGGACGATAAGTGTTGGCGGCGGTAGATTTTCCAGCGGCAAGGGCTAGCTCAGTAATTTTTGGCCAGTCGGTTGGCATAACAATTTTGGGTCGAGCAATGGTAAATGCGGTGTATGTACCACCGCCTTGGCAGGCCATGCCAGAAGTTTTATCGCTATCCCAAGCCATTGCGGCTACTTTGTAGTTGCCGTGTGGAAATTGCGCTAAGGGCAGTTGCGTATGCGTTAAAACAGGAAATTTTTCGGTGTGAGGAAAATAGCTTTCTTTATTGGTGTCGGTATTGATTACGACTAAGTGAAACCGGCAAACCTTGCCACCGCCCATGACGTGCACGGGCAGGTCTTGGTCGCCCGTAAATGATGTGGTAGGTACGATAATAGACAGTATTTTTCCCGGTGCTGTTTCGCCTGTCACCACCAGCTTACCACCTGTGGAAACGACAGGGTTTTGCGCTTGGGCGGCAATTGATAGCGTAGCAGCGATGGCTGCGGCTAGTACTGTTAAGGCTGCGGTGGTTTTCATTTTTTTCTCGGTAATGGTTTAGTTGTTGGTGGCACTGGGCTTCGGTGAGCGTTGCGCCTTTACACGTTTAAGTCGCCACGCGGCTGCGGGGCGTTCAATAAATTTTTATGAATCAACTTGTTGTTGTATTGAACCTAATCACGTTGTGTTGCGACCCAAGGTATTGGGTTTGGCTGATTCGGATGCATACTTATCAAGAATTTAGTCGGCGCAGTACAAACTTACCCGTCCGTTCAACGCCGCTATATTTTTGGAAAGTACTCCACGTCATGAAGCCAAACACTATGCTTTGTCCTTTTTTTGCGGCGGTCGCAATCGCCACCTCCGGTTGCGAAATGATGTATTCCGATAACGCTAACTTTGCACGTCAACGAGCCCACGCCAATAGCGCCGCACTGGTGACAAATCAAGACGCGAGTCGCGTCGCAGCCCCGGCACAGGCCGTTACTGGCGATGCACTCCGTCTGCTGCTCTCTGGTAACAGCCATGTGCAAGAGTATCGAAAAGCAATAGACGACACAAAACCATACTTCACCACTTACACCTATTTCAGCCCTGATGGTGCCTATATTTCGCGGGATACGTATTCACAGCGCACCGCAGAATATGAAGCTACAGGCACGTGGAGTTTGAAAGAAAACCTACTTTGTGTTGTGGTCAGCACAGCCTTCAGGGATGAACCGAGCTGCTATACCTTAAAGGTCGCCGCCAACGGTGTGATCCAGTATTGGATACACAATCCGGGCAACGAATGGCACAACGTTATCACCATGAACGTAAGCATAGTACGTTCAGGATTACAAACGCCGGAATACGCAACAACACGGGAAGCCTATCAACGATAGAGCATCAACCCAAATTATTAGCAAGCGTCAAGCCGACACAGGGCGTGAATGATCCGCGCGCTAATTTTGCCTCATCATGACGCAGTAAGTCGCGCCACGATGAGGTGGGTGCTGGCGTGGAATGCCGTTACGATAGCTCCGCTTCATTGTCAGCAAAAACATAAAAGTAAATTAGTTTAAGCGCAGGGCGGCGGTTGCACCTGAAATTTTCATGGGATTGCTTTAACCTAAAAATTGCAGTTGAACTCAGGTGAGTGCTATTTGTTGGTGCACGCAGCAGCATCCATTGCAGGTGCGTTCAATTTTTTGTCTAGTGCTAACTGTTTTAGTTCGGCGGCAGTACGTGTTTCGGTTTTCTTCACCACCTTGTCAGCAGGTGGTTGTGGCCGCATTTTTCAGCTGGTGTTGCTACGGCGTATCCATTTTGATTACGCTTCGCCGCATCGTCGTTTTGGGTTTTACCCGGTGGATCCGGCTGGGGATTGAAGTCAGCAGCGATGGCGCTACCCACTAAGGCAGCAGTGCTGAGCGCTAAGGCAGTAGTGAGTGTGGCAAGCATTTGTAAATAATTGGTTTTCATGGTTTGAATCCTCATTATAAAACGTAGGGGGAATGGTCTTGCGGTAGCGTTTGTTTAACTACCCAGCAAGCTAAGTCGTAAAGCAGGACTGCCAAAAGTAGAGACAGCACTGTTTACTTGAACTTTCCAGGTAAGGTCGAAAATTAAAATTGCACCCATATGTCAACTGATGGTAGTATTAAAGGAGTGGTGCGGTTTTCAAAGAAGTGTAACGAGCGACGGACTGTTAATCCGCAGGTCCCTGGTTCGAGTCTAGGTCGGGGAGCCAAATTAAAAACGAAGAGTAGCTTTGCTACTCTTCGTTTTTCTTTTTGTGACCATGCATTAACATATTGCAAGTTTAATATTGGCGCGCCTTTAATAAATATAACTTAGTAGGGCGTTCGTTTAAATAAATTAAATCGATAATAGCGCCACTCCATGTAAATTGGGGAGCAACTGGCGAAGGCCGGAATATTACACTGATCGCTTTCTTTTTCTTACGCAAAATGGTTGCGCCTAAGCGCGCTAACGCACAGAGAACAATTCGTTTTGGCTTCAACATAGGGTTGGTTAATTTTTAACATTCTCTGCGGAGTCAAAATGAGCATAATCATCAATGGCAATTTTCAGGATGCCAATGCGGCGCAACGGGCATTAGCAGACTTATCGAGTGCTGGCTTTATACCGGAACAGACTGCCTCTTTTTTAGTGGATTTGCCGGAGCAGGTCGCGGCGGCGCAAACGACTCCAATTAGTGAAGTTGCTACAGAAGCGGCGGCGCAGGAAGGGGCTGAAGGTGCGTTGACGGGTGCGGCACTGGGTGGTGCTATTGGTGTTGCTGTTGCCTTGGCGACCATGCCTATTTTGGGGCCGCTGGTGGCGGTGGCGGCGGTTGGTGTG
>JANMDR010000174.1:0-2898 GCA_031376425.1 Betaproteobacteria bacterium | reverse complement strand
CCCGTGCCCTTGAGTTTGATTTGTACCATGGCAT
This sequence comes from Betaproteobacteria bacterium, assembly GCA_031376425.1. Taxonomy (GTDB): domain Bacteria; phylum Pseudomonadota; class Gammaproteobacteria; order Burkholderiales; family Usitatibacteraceae; genus JANMDR01. Next base: position 2,864 of record JANMDR010000174.1, on the reverse strand, counting down.
TAGCTTGCCCCACTGCCAGCAGTTGCGCGGTGGCTTCGCGCACACCAAGCTCCGTGGGTTTGAAGTGCAAGGTGATGGTACAGGTTTCCGCTGGCGCTAATAGCCTGCCATCGGTGCAGGAAGTAAGCGTGGTGTTGATGCTGAAGGTTGCGGCATGGGCAGCGGTGGTGCTAGTGATCGGAATAGCCGTCGGCGCGAGCTTTAAATTGGTACCCGTGATATTGCGGAAAGTGAGGGTGCGCGGCAGGCTTAAATCGGTGATACCAACGGTTAAGTAGTCCCATGTTTGGTTGGTGTTGTCGTCACGGGGAATAATATTAGTAAGATTAAACTGCACCTCATTGGCGGGTGGCGCTTTAGCGACGACGATGAAAGGACCGCCTAATTCACCAGCAACAATATTAACGGCGGCATCGCCAAATTTGTCTGTAGAAATAAAGAGGGATTTAGTGGCGCGGCTAGCATCGGTGCCGGTAAAGAGATAACCATAACCGCGTGCATCACTATCGCCAATAGTATTACCAATACCGCCACCCACGACGGCAAACTGAACTTGTGCATTAACGAGGGGACGGCCATTTTTATCGATTAAGCGCACCACCAGCGGTTCGGCATAGATGTTGGTTCCAGTACCCGAACGCACCGGTGCGCTTTGCTTGCTGCCAGATAATAACAATAAGCGGGTTTCGTTGGAGAGTAGCGGGCTGACGCTGATATTAGAGGCGGCTGCACTGATGTAATCGCCATCACCCAAATAGTCGGCGCTGACCGTCCACGCACCGACGGCACTAAAAGGTAGGTTGCAACCGCCACGGCCATTGGCTAGAGTAGCGACGCAGCTAATGCTGGTGGCGTTGTTATTATTTAACGTTGCCGCAATTTTAACAGTGCCGGAGGGGACGATGGTGAGCGTGCTGCTGACGGCTTTGACTTCAACGGTGATGGGGTGATCCACACCAATGATGTATTGCTCTGCCGCAGTGTTGGTGATTTTAATGGTTGAAGGTGCACGGTCTACCGTTAAGAAGTTGTTTTTAACGGCACATACAAAGCTTGATGCTAAGTTGGGACGTGCTGTAATGGTGCGCTGCCCTGCTCGCGTGGGTTTGAGTGCGCAACTGGTAGCCGGGAAGGTAATTTTACAAGTGGAGGAACCTTCACCAACCACAATTTCGCCACTGGCTGGCCGCCCATTGGGGAAGCTAACGCTAGCGATGGTGGACTGCCCAAAGGTAATGCGGTCGCTCGATAAAGATACGGTGACGCTTTGCAGCGGACTCTTTACTTCTAGGTTTAAGTTGGGGGAATCAGAGGCTTCATTTTGATTGTCACCACTATATTTGACGCTTAAGAAATGACGGCCTACCGATAGCGTGGTGGTTTCACAAGTAGCAACGCTTTGTAGCAGGCGGGTATTGGCGGTGCAGAGCACGGCGGTGCCATCGTAAAAAGTGACGGTGCCAGTGGGGGTTAAGCCATTGACCTTGGCCGTTAGGATAAGCTTTTGTTTTTGTTCTATTGGGTTGCTGGACGCCGCTAGGGTGACGGCACTTTTACGTTTGGTGATGGTGACATCAATGGCAGCTTCGACAGCTTCAAAGTTAGCGTCACCGGCGTAGATGGCGCGGATAGTTTGGGTGCCAATGTTTTGCGCCACTAAGGTGCAGCGGGATTGCGAAACGTCATGCTGGCAGGAGCTGGTTTTGCCGACGATGGTGACTAAGCCAGTGAGCGGGACGCCGGTTTTGGTATAAAGATAGGCATCAGTGGCAATTGTGCTACCGACCTCGACCACAATAGGGAAAGTTTGTAGATCAAGCGTGGGCACAGCTTTTAAAACCGTAAGGGCTTGGGTGCGGGTGGCATTATTTTGCTGATCTAAATAAATAAAGGCATCTAAGTCAAATTTCCCAGCGCGCGCTGCGATAAACGGGCAAGATAGGCTACCTACGTTACTTACCGAACAAATTTCGCGGTCAAAGCCCCTGAGGGAAATATTACGCTTGGTCGTACCCGGTAGCCATCCTGGCGGTGCTGAGCCAGTCATGGTAGCGGTGACCTTAGTGCCCAATTCCACCGGGCCTGGTGGATCAAGACGCAGCGAATATTGCGCTAATAATGCCCCTTGTATTGCCTGCAGGCGGGCAGTAGTGTTGGCTGCATTTTGCGTTGAATTACCTAAAAATTGGATGAAAAAAGTATTAGCATCTTCATAAGCAATTTTGCATGGGGAGGGTGTTGCGACATCGATGACGCAAAACTCCTTATCATTTTTAACCAGTATCTGCCCAGACGTTACAGTTTGATTGAAGATGAATTTAAGTTCAGACTCCTTACCTTCGGTGACGATAGGCGGGTCAAAGGCAGCGCTGATGGTAAGGGTATTACTTTTAACATTTAGCCCTGCTGTAGCCTGTGCCCGCGTGTATTCGCGGTTACCGCCATAATAGGCATTGACGACCTTGCTGCCAGTCACAGTAGGGGTAAAGAAGCAGTTAAGCGTGGTGGGGGTAGTCGCAGTGAATTGTAATTGGCAACTACTGCTGCCCTCTTGTACCACTACAGTGCCGGTGGGTTGTTGATAACTGCCAGCGCTTGCGGCATTTAGGGCGTCAAGCTTGACGACAGCTTGAACGCGTTTGCCTAAGGTAGTTTGAGTGATGCGCGGATATGGGGGGGGGACACTAGCATCGCGAAGTTCTAAAGCAATGTCGGTGGAGATAGTCGCGAGGCTGAGTGTGCCGACCGCTGTAAGACCAATGATGATAGTTTCGTTGGTGCCAGTGGTGACGGAGAAGAGACCATCCTCCACGCCGATGCCGGTGGGCTGATAAACGATATCGACGGTGCAAGTGGCGAGGGCT
>JANMDR010000173.1:0-4474 GCA_031376425.1 Betaproteobacteria bacterium | reverse complement strand
GTCTTGACAGCCACAAAATAATATGTAACCATTCAGTTACCTATGAATGAAGACCAACTTGATCTCGTGTTTCACGCCATGGCTAGCCAGCCGCGCCGCGCCATTATTGATGTGGTGCGCGCTAGCCCAGGTTGCAATATCAACTTCGTGACAGCGCGTTTTGACTACTCACGGATTGGCGTGATGAAGCATATTAGCGTACTAGAAGCCGCTAATTTGCTTATCTCCCAGCGCGAAGGTCGAGAGCGTTTGCTCTATTTTAATGCAGTGCCCCTGCAGCAGATTCATGAACGCTGGAGTGACGAGTTCAGCCGTTACTTCTCTAGTCAACTTATCAATCTAAAACGCAAAATTGAAGGCAAAGGAGAGTAGTAATGAGTACAAATAAAGCCGTTTTTCGTGTGGTCATTGATGGCAAAATCGAAAAAATTTGGCATGAGCTAACAAAACAGGGCGACGCACAAGCAGCCGTGTTCAACGCTTGGTTACACGCCCAAACGCTCGCAGTAGGCCAGAAAATGCAAATGCGCACACAGTCCGGCGAGCATACATTAGTCGTGGGTACGATCACCGCGTTTGAGCCACACCACCGCTTTGCACACACATTTCGTATGACAGAATACGATGACCCAGAGTGCGAAGTCATGTATCAACTCAAAGAAACATCCGAGGGCGTGGAGTGCACTTTAACTGTTGACCGTATCCCTGTGGGCACCAAAACCGGTAAGAGCATGCAAAGTGGTGGCAAGATGATTGTCAACACCTTGAAGCTAGTGGTCGAGACCGGAAGGCCTTCACTGCCCACCCGCTTGATGTACTGGATGTTTGGGCGTATGGAGTTTGTTTTGCCGAAGAAGACAGCTACAAAAAACTGGCCGCTGTAACAAGCGGTTGCGTGCGCACGGTATGTTCCGATTGAACGGGCATATTACGCCACGGTGTACAGGCACGGCGTACCGTCCCTGTACGGGTCGGTACGGCTATGAGCACTATACACCAGCTCAATATATTACGCTATGCCAGCACGACAAGGGCGAATGATTATTCGCCCCTACAAGTTGGGCGGCGTGTATCTTGATTGCATGCGTACGGCATGCCACGGTCAGTTTATATGGGGCGGGCACGGCATGCCGTGCCGCTACGGTGCTGCAATTACGCTAATGCAATAAGATGTTCCGGCTTTGTGGCGGTCACGAGACGCGTTGCTGCCCACGGGCCGCCCCACCAGAACTGCCATCCCAGCCTACTGCCAGTAACATCGTGCATACCGCTTTTAGCGAGTTGTGATTGATATTGCTGCGCGACGCGAATGTCTGCAATAACCAATCGCCCGCCGGGGCGTAGCACGCGCATTGCTTCGTTAATTGCCTTTTCGCGCTCAGTACGGCGGCTAATGTTGTGGATTGCCAAACTAGAAAGGACAACATCAAAACTGTTGTCTTCAAACGGGAGCGCTGTCATATTGCCTGTGTGCAATTCGATACGGTCCGCAACCCCTTCCGCCACGGCGTTGCGCTGGGTAGCCGCTGCAGAATTGCTGGACTGATCCGCACTTTGCCAGAGGTCTACACCTACTACCAAGCCCGTCGTCAAATGTTGCGCCGCCATCAGCATAACCGCACCGCGGCCGCAGCCCAAGTCTAAGATGCGCTCATCACCTCGAAGCGCCAGCTTGTCAAGCAATGCTGCCCAGATCAGGAACTTACCTCGAAGCGTCGTATGGAACATACAAGCTGAAATGGTAAACATAAACAGCACCGGCAGAAAAGGCCATACTCTTCCAGAATTCAGCGCGACCATAGTTGCAAAGCCAAAGTAGATAACTACCAAGATCGCAAGGAAGCCCAATGCGTAGGGCGCATCAATCCCATACGAACCATGTCGTTGAACTTGCTTTTGTTGTGTCATGAGCGTTCCCGCCAATGCGACGCGGCTAGCAGTTTATAGTTATTCATGATGACACCTTTCAGTTAAATATTTTTGCTAAATAAATCGTAAATTCCCGACGCACAATTCACTTCAAGGAAGGCGATTTGCATTTTTCTTTTAAAGGGTACCATACTAGAATTACAGAACCGACCGGAGTTCCTACTTAAACGTACGCGGCAGCGCGTAGGTTGGGCTGGTGTGTAGTCCAACGCTGGGTGGCAACCACTAACTGCTTTTGTGCATAACTCCCCGCACCGTGCCCACCCTGCAATGCGAACCCCAAAACAGCCCTGCGCATTGTCGGTATACTGATTGAGCCTACACTCAAAAAGGGAACACGCCACATGAAAATAAAATACCTGCTACCCGCTGCACTTCTGTTGATTACCTTCGCCACAAGCGCCGCTAATGCGCAAACGCTGGATCAAAATTTAGCTACAAAACTGGGTGACGCCGCACAAAAAATCAATACGGCAAAGTCACTGGCGCGAGAGTATCAAGCGGATTTATTCGACAAGCTGCAGCAGATTGCGAGCGAGACCAGTTGCCGCGAAAGTAACGCTAAACAGTTGACGTTTGAATGTCGAGGCAATCCGCCAACGGTCGTTGAGGCTGCACTATTTAAAATTGAACGATTGGGAAAAGAGATAGATGCCACCATCATCGCCGTGGGTGGCAAAAGCCTGCAGCAGGTTTACAGCCCTAAGCTGGCCGCGCTAGAGGAAAAACTTCGCGCTGGTAATATTGATGGAACGGAAGCTAAACCGTTGCAGGAGCGGGTGAAGCGATTTTTTGACCTACCCTCAGGCAAGCGCATCGGGCTAGCTGAGATAGAAAATAATTATCAACTACTGGCCGCTGATATTGATGCCGCGATCAAGCTTTCAGCAGCGTCGGCTTCGCGTAATGCATTTATGACACAGTATCAGGATAAGCTTAAAACACTACAAGAAAAGATTGAAAAGAGCAGGCTCAATGCGGTCACCAAGGCTGATTTGCAGCGCGATTTGAGCGTGACCGTAGCGCCAATGCTCAGACCAAATACAAAACACACACCCGCAGAGTTTGCTAAGGCCGATGCTGATCTAAACGCCTTTAATACCCGCGTTGATGAAACTATTTTAGCCGAGGGTAGTAAATCGTTTAAAGGTATTGCTACCGCTAAACTCGATGCCTTGAGGGCAAAAATCCGCGCGGCCAATCTTGAGCGTGTCGATGCCGCGCCGTTAGAAACAGGGATTGCGGCGGCACACAGGGATATGGATCTGGTTATCGCAAACGTACAAAAAAAGCAAGCTGGTTTAACGTTTGACCAGTTTGAAGAACGGTTGGCAAGACTTACGATGGAGGTTGATTCAACCATTGCCCTTGCGGCCAATCGTGGCAAGGCCAAGACCTTGATGGAGGCCTTCACCAATAAAGCCAATGCACTAAACAGCAAGATTATGCAGGCGCGCTTGAATAATTTTTTCACGAACAGCTTCGTGTTCACCTTAGCCGAAATCACGGTGCGTCTGCCCGAAAACTGCCGCGCCGGCCTCAGCAGCAAGCACACTCTGCCGTGCGATATAGCGACGCTGCTGGAGGGCGATAAGCGGCTTGACGCGCTATCGAGCACCGTTGATACCGTCAACACCACCTACGGCACAAAAAGCGTGGAAATAATTTATGGCACCGCACTACGTGAAGCGGCGGCAAAACTCAACCAGAGTCGGGTCGGGTCTGCAGATAAAATGAGATTAAGTAGTTATCTCATGCCCATCCAGGACATGATCAAGCAAGCCGACACCAGTCCCCGCGTCAGCCCCAACGCTGCCCAAGCGGATCGGCGTGTGCAATTTACGCCGGAAGAGCTACACAATAGCGTGCAAGCAGCGCTTAACGAGATTGAAGCAGCAATTCGCCTCGCTGGGCCAAGATAGAGGTTTAAGGGATGCGGAAAATACTAATTTCCGCATCCCTAAGATTAAGCAAGACGCGATTGGCAATGGCACGGTTGCGACCTGCAACTCAAACAGCCTAACGCGACAGAAAATCGCGCACCGCTGGGCTGATTAAATCAGCCGAACACACTGGAATATTATGGCCGCAGTTGGGTAGCTCGTGCAGCTTAATGTCGCCAAGCTTGGCAAAGTCGCGCGCGGGGCTTGGCGTGACGATAACGTCTTTGGTGCCGATCACAATGAGCAATTTTTTATCGGCTTTCTTCGCCGCAGCCGTCAAATCACCGGCTGTAGACTTTGCCACATCGTGGTTTACCATCGCTTGCATTTGCAACATGCGATCGTAGGCGCGAGCCTCAGTCATCGTATTTTTCTTAAAATTCTCACGTGTTTTTTCAAGCTGCTCGCGCGGGGCACGAGTGGCTTGATAATCGGCTCCCAGCATTAAAAATCGCATCGCATCCAGCGTTGCCATAGGTTGCTGGCATTTACAGTCAATCATGGCCTGCATGAGTTGCATTTGGGTTTCCCAAAACACGATATCAAACGTAGCTAACTGCGGTGATCCGGCAATGGCAACAAATTTATCCGCCATCGCCGTT
>JANMDR010000172.1:0-6658 GCA_031376425.1 Betaproteobacteria bacterium | reverse complement strand
TCTACGCGGGGCAATTGGTTAAGCATCCGGCAATGGCTAACCCCACCTTAGTGGTGCTGACGGACCGTAATGACCTTGATGATCAGTTGTTCGCCACTTTTTCAATGTGTCGCGATCTGGTGCGGCAAACGCCGGTGCAGGCAGAGAGCCGCGAAGATTTGCAGAAGGTGCTGAACCGCGCATCGGGCGGGGTGATTTTTACCACTTTACAAAAATTTGGTGAGCTGGCGGCACCACTAACTACCCGCCACAATGTGGTGGTGATTGCGGACGAAGCCCACCGTAGCCAGTATGGCTTCCGCGCTAAGGTGGATGCCAAAACGGGCGAGATTTCCTACGGCTTTGCTAAGTATCTACGCGATGCCCTGCCCAATGCATCGTTCATTGGTTTTACCGGCACACCGATTGAAGCCGATGATGTGAATACCCCTGCGGTGTTTGGTAACTATATCGATATTTACGATATCAGCCGCGCGGTGGAAGACGGCGCAACGGTGCCAATTTATTATGAAAGCCGCCTAGCGCGGATTGAACTTGACGAGGATGAAAAGCCCAAGATTGATGCCGAGATTGCGGCACTGACCGAGGACGACGCCGAAGCTGACCAAGAGCGCATCAAACGTAAGTGGTCTACCGTGGAAGCACTGGTGGGCAGCGATAAGCGTATGCAACTGGTGGCCGAAGATATGGTGCGCCACTTTGAAGATCGCATAGTGGCGCTGGATGGCAAAGCCATGGTGGTGTGCATGAGCCGCCGTATCTGCGTGAAGCTGTATGAAGAGATTGTGAAGCTGCGCCCGCAATGGCATAGCGCCGACGATAAGGCGGGGGTAATCAAGATTGTGATGACCGGTGCCGCGAGTGACGCGCAAGATTGGCAACAGCACATCGGCACCAAGGCTAGGCGCGATCTGCTGGCCAAGCGCGCGCGCGACCCGAAAGACCCATTGCGGCTGGTGATTGTGCGCGATATGTGGCTAACGGGCTTCGATGCGCCATCCATGCACACGATGTATATCGATAAGCCAATGCGCGGCCACGGCCTAATGCAAGCCATTGCGCGGGTTAACCGCGTATTTAGCAAGAAGCCCGCTGGCCTGATTGTGGATTACATTGGCATTGCGCAAAATCTAAAATCGGCATTGCAACAGTATTCGCAGAACGATCAGAGTCAGACAGGAATTGATGAATCGCAGGCCGTGGCGGTGATGGTGGAGAAGTATGAGGTAGTACGCGATATGTACCACGGCTTCATGCCAATTGAGCAGATGCGTGCCTGTGCAACAGCCGGTACACCGCAACAACGGTTAGTGATGATGGCGGGAGCCATTGAATGGATTCTTGATTTGCAACAAAAACTGGCGGCCAAGGAAAAAACGGCGGAGGGCAAGAAGCAAACGCATCGGCGCTACGCGGATGCGGTGTTGGCCTTGACCAAGGCCTTCGCGCTGGCAAGCGCCAGCGACGAGGCGCGCGAGATTCGCGAGGAAGTAGGTTTCTTTCAGGCGATTCGTGCGGCCTTGGTGAAATCCAGCGTTGGTGCTGGGGTGAGCCAGCATGAACGCGCATATCTTCAAGATTTGGCGGTGCAGCAAATTGTTAGCCGCGCTGTGGTGTCAACCGAGATTGTGGATATCCTCGCGGCGGCGGGAATCAAAAGCCCAGACATCTCAATATTGTCAGACGAGTTTCTTGCCGAAGTGCAGCAGATGGCACGAAAAAATCTGGCGCTGGAGGCGTTGCGAAAGCTCCTTAACGACGGCATTCGTTCACGCAGCAAAACCAATGTGGTGCAAACTAAGGCCTTCTCCGAACGTCTGGAGGATGCAGTGGCCCGCTACCACGCCAACGCGATTACCACAGCCGAAGTGCTGCAGGAATTGATTGACCTTGCCAAGGATATTCGCGCGGCGCGTCAGCGTGGTGAAGAGCAAGGTTTATCCGAAGAAGAAATTGCTTTCTATGACGCGCTGGCCGAAAACGAGAGCGCCATGCAAATGATGGGTGACGATAAACTAAAACTCATCGCCCACGAGTTGCTGGTTAGCCTGCGCGAAAACGTATCAGTTGATTGGGCACACCGCGATTCCGCCCGCGCTAGGATGCGCGTTTTAGTGAAACGTATTCTGCGCAAATATGGCTACCCACCTGATCTGCAGGACGCTGCAGTGCAAACCGTGTTGCAGCAAGCAGAAGTGCTTTCAGCTGGATGGAATATTGCCAGAAAGGGCGATGATGAAAATCATTACTGAGCTGCTGATGGCGCTGTTGGCGGGGGTGTTATGGCCGTTCTTGCGGCCTGTCGTGCGGCGCGTCCGTGCGCCGTGCACAGTGCACGGGGGCTATTAATTGCCGTCCGGATGCTGTCGGGGGGGTAATTACGCTAACCGAATGTTTTGCGAAAAATGCGTGAACACGGCAGATACGCGGCGCAGATGTTTTGATTCTGCGTGCATGAGTATCCACAACGGCGTTTCACTCTCGCTAAGCGGTTCGCCCAACTGTCGCAAATCACGTCGGCCTTGCGCCAAAAACAACGGTAAGATGCCTATGCCTAAGCCTTGGGCGATAAGCTCTGCCACACTTAAAATACTGCTCACGCGATACTGCACCTGCGCTTTGGGGGCGTGCTTTCTACGCCATAGCACCGATGGATGTTCTGGCAGCGCGTCGTCAGGCGCAATCCATGGCGTGTTTTTTTGTAAGTGATCTTCTAGCGTGCGGGCGCGCCCACGGCTTGCCATAAATACGGCCACGCGAATATTGCCCAGTGGCTTGCCGATCAAATGGGCTGGTGGGCGTTTGGTCACACGTAGCGCGATATCGGCATCACGGCGGCTGAGGTTTGCGAGCTCATTGCCGGTATGCAAATCAAACTGAACCAAGGGATGCAACGCCTTAAAGCCAATTAATGCAGGTGCGATCAAACCATGTAATAAAGTATCGGTGGTTGTGATACGAACGCTGCCACTAATTTGTTGATGCGTCTGTTGTGCGGCACTGCGCGCAGCTTCCAGCTCTGATTCCATACGCTCCGCATGGGTAATGAGAGTTTGCGCCAACTCGTTCGGCAAATACCCGTTGCGCGTGCGTTCGAATAGTCGCTGACCCAAACCCCGTTCCATCCGCTGCACGGTGCGAAACACCGTTGAGTTGTCCACGCCTAGGCGCTCCGCTACGCTCACGAGCGTACCTAGCCTGGCAATCGTCAAGAGCGTTTCTAAATCTAACGAGGTTAAGTGGTATTGCAATTTTGCATTCATTGTTTGTAATTTAGCCTATTTTAAATTCATTATTGCAATATTAAACTACTGGTTGCTGTATTTGCCAATGTCTATTTTCCAGTGAAAGAATTATATGAATGTAAGCTCACCTGCTTCTGTATCATCGTTCGGTTTGCTAGTGCTTCGCGTCGGCCTAGGTTTAATGTGGATTGCCCATGCACTACTTAAATTATTTGTATTTACCCTCCCCGGAACGGCCTCGTTCTTTCAATCTGTGGGTCTACCCGGCATGCTGGCCTATCCCGTGTTTGCGGCAGAACTATTGGGCGGTGTGGCGATATTGCTCGGCATCTATGGTCGGCAGGCGTCGTTATTGCTCACGCCCATTTTGCTTGGCGCGGCATGGGTACACCTTCCCAATGGTTGGGTTCATACCAGTAACGGCGGGGGCTGGGAGTATCCGGTATTTCTTGCTGTCGCCTCGATAGCGCACTGGTTATTAGGCGATGGTCGCTTCAGCGTCAAGTGTAGCGAGGCGCTTACCATTCGCGCAGCAGAATGATGTTTGTGCGTTCCAGTGGCAAAATATTGAATCACCTACGGAGATTAAACCATGCACACTAGCGCAACTCCCCCGTTCGCTCTCGTGAGCCATCTATTGTGTCCCTATGTGCAACGCGCCATTATCGTGCTCACTGAAAAAGGGGCTGCGTTTGATCGGCGCGATATTGATCTTGCCAACAAGCCCGAATGGTTTATGAAAATATCGCCACTAGGCAAAACACCCGTTTTGCTCGTAGGCGAGCAGCCCATCTTTGAATCCGCCGTAATTTGCGAATATCTAGAAGATACACTAGCACCCCCCCTGCATCCTACGAACGCCTTAATCCGCGCCCAACACCGCGCGTGGATGGAGTTTGGTTCCACCATTCTCAACAACATTGCCGCGTTTTACAACGCCGCTGACGACACCGCATTAACCCAACAAGCGCAAGTGTTAAGAAGCAAATTCAAGCAAGTAGAGTGCGCCCTATCAGCACAAGGCCCTTACTTTGCCGGACCTGATTTTTGTATCGTCGATGCCGTGTTTGCGCCTATCTTCCGTTATTTTGAGGTATTTGACAGCATCGCAAATTTTGGCACGTTTGCAGATCTTCCACGAATCAACAACTGGCGCAATGCATTGGCCGAACGCACATCGGTTAAAACCGCCGTGCGTGATGACTACCCAAAACTGCTGCACGAATTTCTCGTCAAACGCCAATCGGCATTGTCGAAGCTTATAGCCGCGTGAGTGCGTTTGTTGGGGTGCTTCGTTGCCACGAACCACCCCGCTGCGTTGAGGGAAATATATTTCCCTCCCCCTCCACAGAGCGGAATTGAGCGCGGATCATTTGCTGGTGCGCTATGTGCGCTGACAGCACAGCGTATAATTGCATTTTTTAATTCGCTAAAATTTAATGATGACTGAATCTACTAACTCTGCACTAGCCCTTCTACCCGACCGCCTTTCCGCTGATCCGCGTAGTAAGTTTCATATTGCATCGTTTTTTGAAACTGGTGTGGGTGTGCGCCTGAATGGCAAGCCGCGTACGGATGTGGAGGAGTATTGCGTTAGCGAGGGTTGGGTGAAAGTGCCTGCGGGTAAAGCGCTAGATCGGCGTGGGTTTCCGTTGGTGATTAAACTGAAGGGCACGGTGGAAGTGTTTTATCCTGAATCATCGCCACCGATAGCGTAGGAGCGAAAAATCTTTCGCCCTCGGTGGCGAAAATTATCGTTATCGTATTTTTTGCGTTGGCGGGCGAATAATGATTCGCCCCTACGGGTTGCGTCTTGCTGCGTTGTCGAATATCACCACGGTGTAAATCGTAGGGGCGAAAAATCTTTCGCCTTCGGTGGTGAAAATTATCGTTATCGTATTTTTTGCGTTGGCAGGCGAATGATTATTCGCTATTGTGGTGGTGGATGAACCGTGCGTTTTTCCACCATGGCGTGGTTGACGCCAGCAAGTCACTTTCTTTTGCTTGTGCAAAAAGAAAGTAACCCAAGAAAAGCACACCCGCCACGCCGCACGTCTCGCCAAAAAACAAAAGCGGCTCGTGTGTCCCCAAGTTAATTTGAAAAGTCGGGCGCGGGCAAAACTCGCGTGCGGTAAAGATTTACTGCGTGGGGAAAGTAACAGCGCCCGCTCAAACAGTTGCCCACGACATCCCCCCGACTTTTCAAATGAACTTGGCGGCGCGGTACGGGGGGTACTGCCCATTCTTGCAAATATTGGTGGTTGCGCAATCCGTAGGGGCGACAAATCTTTCGCCTTCGGTGATGAAAATTATCGTTATCGTATTTTTTGCGTTGGCGGGCGAATGATTATTCGCCCCTACGGCCTGCGTCTTGCTGCGTTGTCGAATATCACCACGGTGTAAATCGTAGGGGCGAAAAATCTTTCGCCTTCGGTGGTGAAAATTATCGTTATCGTATTTTTTGCGTTGGCGGGCGAATAATGATTCGCCCCTACGGGTTGCGTCTTGCTACGTTGCGGAATGGAATTACGGTTATCGCGGTGCTTTCACCCCACTAGCTACCACGCGCTGATACATGGCGGTGGCGTTGTTTAGCACTTCTAGTATGCGTTCGCTGGTGGTGGCGACGTGGCGGGCGGCTTCTAGGCCGTGTTTGGCGGTGAGTGCGGTTTGAAAAAACTGCCATTGTTGCGCGGCTAGTTTTAATTCGGCGTTGATATCTGCGGTGTTTACGTTTGCGCTGATGAGTAGGGCTAAATTAGCGGCAAATTCGTCGCGCAGTTTGGCTTGTTCTGCCGCTTGCAGCGGGGTGATTTGGGCGGCTTCTTCGAGCATAAATAGGGCGGCTAGGCGCTGCGAGATGAGGCGCTGACGGTCACAGCGGTCGATGATGGTGGAGCGCACTGTTTTGGATTGCGATAGATAGCTTTGCTGCAGGCTTTCAGCCATGTCTATGAGGGTATCGGCTTCGATGGCGAGTTGTTTTAGTTTGGTTTTATTGGGGGTGGCGAGCAGGCTGGTTTTGTAGGTTTGCCACACTCTGGCAAACTGGTTCGTGCGGTTAATGGTGGTGACGTTGGTGACATAGTTTTCCAGCTCTGCCAAATTTGCGTCATAGCCGCTAATGACTTCGAGCAGGGTGGTTTGTGAGCGGCTGGTGTTTACACCCACTACCATTTGCGTATGCAGTTTTAGCAGGCGCTGGGTGACGGCGCGGCTTTGTCCGGCTTTGCTGATGGCATCGTTAATGTTGGCGGCAGCAGCGGCAGGAGTGGCAGAAGCGGCAGCGGCAGCGATGGAGTTATCCACTTTAGCGGGTGTTTGCGCGTGGCTTAAGTTGCTGAAACCGATAATACAGATAAAACCAAAAAACAAGGCGGATAGGCGCATCGTGGTTCCTATTTTGGGTGATT
>JANMDR010000151.1:0-12010 GCA_031376425.1 Betaproteobacteria bacterium | reverse complement strand
GTGAAGCTCGTGTTCGGTTAAAGGCGCGAAACAATGCAGCAAATCAGTCTGCATTAATGCAGGTCATTGATTTAGCCACTGGAAACACACGTAAATTTGCATTTTCCATCTCCCAAGTCACGGACGGCGCCGGGTCAATCTCGGTTAGTCCCACAAAGTTTGGGTGGACTGGCTTCTACAAAGACCAGTGCGTAACTGGTGGCGTGACTAATCATTATATTTATGGCGGTACCCCCCCTTACACCGTGCGCACAAGTACGCCCGATTTTGCAACGTTTGCACCGAGCATAGTCACCACCAATGGTGGCGCGGTCACGGTAGCAACAACTGGGTTTGTTTGTGCTAAAGACCCCGGTAATATTTTTGTCGTTACCGACGCGGTAGGTCGCACTGTAACGTTCTCGGTTTCCAACGATTTAGGTACTGAAACTCGGCCACTACCTGCTGCACCCCCACCGCCGACACCGGTGATTTCGGTAGTCCCAGCATCCTTCGGGCCTCTCGCATGCGGCATTAGCGCAGCTGGGCTTGTAACTCAGTCTACGGGTGGCGGTACATTTGTAGCGGCATCCACCGAGCCAAACCGTGTTAGCGTCACATTTACTAGCGGTGTGCTCACGCTTACCCACGTTGCCGGCAGTGGCGGTGGGTCCGATACCGTTGCGGTGATTATTAGTAATGGTACGCAAGTTGTTTCCGTTCCTGTTACGTTAAATCCAGCTAATTGCTCTGGCCCTGGCACTGGTAGTGCTAACCCGATAGTGTTGTCTACAACCAATAGTGTATCGGTGGCAGTGGGTGCATCCCTCCCCGTTGCTATCACTGGTGGCCGTGCACCGTACGGCATTATTTCCGCATCACCGAACATTGCACAAGTTAGTGCGGATGGGCAGAATTTTGCAACTACTACCTCGCAAATCTTGGTAAATAGCCAATTTGTGGTTAAAGGCGTGGTGCCGGGCGTTACGTTTGTGACCGTATTAGATTCCACCAATCCACAACAAAATACAGTGCTTGCAGTTACCGTAACGGGTACACCGACGCTCCCCGGTTCCACACCACTAGTTAGTACGCCTACAACGATAGCTATTACTGGATTGTCCACTGCCTCAGGCAGTGTCACTGGTGGCACCGCACCTTACGTTGTTTCTGCAGCGGGGTCGTCCATCGCGCAGGTTAGCTTAGATGGTGTAAATTTCTCTACCACATCAGCTGGTCTGGTATCGCAGTCTGGGCAGTTTATTGTTCGAAGTGTTGCCAACGGTACCACGTTTGTAAATGTGTCCGATTCGAGCACACCATCCCGTACGGTTTCTATTCCCGTGACAGTTTCTGGGGTTGGTGCTGTAAACAATCCTATCGCCGCAGTCCCAGCATCGCTAGCACTGACGGGAGCCTCCACTAGTCCGATTCAGTTGACTGGTGGTACGGCACCCTTCTCGGTTTCCTCTGTCGGTCCCAGCATTGCGCAGGTGAGTATTGATGGCGTTAACTTTCAGTCTATTTCGACAGCTGTAATTTCTACTGGGTTTGTGGTTGTTCGTGGTGTCGCCAACGGCACGACGTTTGTGAACGTGGTTGATTCTAGTAATCCGGCTAAGCAAACCACTATTCCGGTAACTGTTACTGGGGTGGGCACTACGGCCACGCCGATTGTGCCATCACCCGCAACTTTGGCTTTAACGGGGGCATCTTCTACAGCTGTTGCTCTTTCAGGAGGCACAGCACCATATTCAGTTGTTTCGGTAGGCCCAACAATTGCGCAAGTGAGCGGTGACGGCGTTACGTTTGCCAGCAGTATTGCACCAACTAGCGTGACTAGTTTATTTGTGGTTCGTGGCGTGACAAACGGTACTACCTTTATTACTGTCACCGATTCCAGTGTGCCGCCTCGATCCGCGGCAATTCCGGTCAGTATTACTGGTGCAGTTGGAGGCACGATTACACCAATCACCTTCGTAAGTAGTGGTTCAGCAACGACAACCGCTTCCGTTGCCGGCGGCTCGACGATTCCGATGTTCCTCTCTGGTGGCACCGGTACGGTATACAACATTAGATCTTTGGCTCCATCCATAGCTCAGGTGAGTGCTGACGGGAATATCTTCCAAACGACCACTACAGCCATTCCCGTTAATGGACAATTTATTATCCGTGGCATTTCTTCTGGGACGACTTTTATGGTTGTGACAGATAACGCTACCGTTCCTGGCTCGGCTGTTTTGGCTGTTACGGTTACCAGCACCGGACCTGTGGTTACGCCGATCGTTTTATCAACAAGCAACTCGGTCACGGTTGATATTTCAGGTACACGTCCAATCACCATTACCGGCGGAGCAGGACCATACACTGTTACAAGTACAGCACCAGGTATTGCCCTCATCAGTGCGTCGGGGAATCCAGGAACATATATTACCGGTCCGTTGACTGTTGGCGCGACACCGCCTCTTAATCAGTTTATTGTTACTGGTGTGTCAGGCGGAACCGCCTTCTTGCTAATCAATGATTCGGCAACGCCAGCCGTAACAACAGTATTGGTGGTAACCGTCGGTGCAGGAGCTAATGTGCTTAGCTTTAACCCACCTACGATATCGCTCACTGTGGCAGCGCCGGGTGCAGTAGTTGTGGCATCCGCTAACTCAATACCACCATATACAATTACAGGTGCTGCGGGATCAGGGTTAACGATAACGCAGACTGGTAGAAGTTTCACTGTCAATAAAGGTGCAGCTGCAAACGGTGCTTATAGTATTGGTGTAACCGACTCTTCACCATTACCGTTGTCGGCTACATTCTCCGTGACGGTTGCACCATAATCACGTAATTACTATAACCACTATAAAGGCACCCCGGCTGGTCGGGGTGCCTTTGTTTTTATTGCTTTAAATACATCCGCTCAATTGTCGTTCCTCCAATCGTTTGGAAGTGCTTGTCCTAATGTTTTTTCTGTCGTCGTGGCTACTTTGCTTGCTGGGAGCAACTGCTCTAGTAGCAGCGTTGTTGCTATTCATGATCAAATGGAAGGTGGGTAGCTTGCTGCTTGACCATCCGAATTTGCGCTCCTTACACGCTACCCCCACCCCTCGCATTGGCGGTATCGCAATTCTACTTACATTGCTTATCAGCGTTGTAATCCATCAACCTCACGGCTGGCAGGTAATTGCGCCGTCGTTGGCGCTACTCGCTATAGTCTCCTTGATTGATGATCGATGCAGCCTTTCGGTATTTTTGCGACTTGGGTTACATTTCACAGCGGCAATAATTTTTCTATGGCAACTCATCACCTATTATTTTGCAACTGGTGGGCATCAGTCGGTAATATCTCTCAACTTTAGTAGTGCCGGTGGTTTGGTGCTTATTGTATTTGTTGTTATCTGGGTAATGAACCTCTATAACTTCATGGATGGTGCGGATGGTCTTGCAGGTGGGATGACCACAATTGGTTTCATGACGTACGCTTTTGCGGCGAGCGCTAACGGCGCAAACGACATTGCACTTGTTGGGACTGTTGTATCCGGTGCCGCACTCGGTTTTTTATTCTTCAATTTCGCACCTGCGCGCGTGTTTATGGGCGATGCAGGTTCTATCCCATTGGGGTTTCTAGCGGGCGCTTTGGGCATAATGGGTAATTTACAAAATGCGTGGCCGTGGTGGTTTCCGCTGCTGGTGTTCTCGCCTTTTATCGTGGACGCTACGGTAACTATATTGAAGCGTGCCTGCCAAGGTAAAAAAATATGGATCGCCCATCGGGAACATTATTACCAGCGATTGGTCTTAATGGGATGGAGTCATAAAAGGCTGGCGTTGACAGAATATGTGTTGATGCTTGCATGTGCAGGCTCGGCACTTTATGCTATACAACTTCCGGCGAATCAGCTTTTTGCTGGCAGCGTAATTTCTGCGCAAAACGCCATTTTAATATTTTGGTGTTTTGCTTATTTAGTGCTGGGAATCACTTTGGAAGTAATTTTGCTGCGCCATCAAAAACAACTCACCTCACGAGCCTAAAATGAAAACCGTCCGCATTAATGAACGTGCGATTTTAGCGTTTGCATTTGACTGTGCCATGGTGCTGGTTAGTTGGTCGCTCACTTTGGCCTTAGCGCAACGATTGGCACCCGCACATGTTGAGCTTTCATTAAGATCATTGGTGGTGCTGGCATTGTTGGCTATCCTTGTGCAGGGTTCAGTATCCACGGTGTTCGGTATGTATCGCAGCCTATGGCGCTATGCAAGTCTGCCGGATGTGCAGCGTATTGTGGTTTGCGTGATTGGCGGCACCCTTGCATTATCCCTTGTAGTCAGTGGATTGCAAGCAAGTGTGCAAGCCACTACGCAAATCGGTGGCGTAAATTTGATAGGTCTCTTGCCTAATATTGTCACCGCGCACTTTTTTATTAACGCGCTGTTACTCATTGTTTTGATGGCAGGTAGCCGCATCACTTATCGTTCATTAAAAGAGTGGCATGCCTATGGCAAGACCGGCCTGCAAGGTACGCCGGTTTTGGTACTTGGTGCTGGCGACACTGCAGTTGGCTTGATGCGGCAGTTATCGCGCGGCGCTCAATGGCGCGTGGTTGGGTTGCTTGACGATGACACTAACAAACATCAAATTTTGCTGCAAAATCAGCGGGTATTGGGTAATTTAGAAAAGCTTCCTGAGGTTGCGCGTGATCTCCGTGTGAGTCATGCAATTCTTGCTATGCCTAGCGCCACTTATGCCGTGCGGCGCCGCATTTTAGAGCTCTGTAATCGCGCCAATGTCACCGTGCTGACCATGCCAGGGTTAGACACCGCAGCCGCTAATAGCGCGGGCACTACTGACGCGCAGCAGTTGGATAATGCCGATGCTGGGGCGCAGTTATTGCGCCGTGTGGACGTTGATGATTTGCTTCGTCGTGACTCTATTACTCTTGATGCGCCTGGTGTGGATGCCTTCATTCACAACCAAGTAGTAATGGTGACGGGAGCTGGCGGCTCGATTGGTTCTGAGCTAGTACGCCAAATTGCTCGGCACAAACCATCTTTATTGATTTTATTTGAGCAAAATGAATTTGCGCTTTACACCATTGATTTAACCTTACGTAGTGGTGATGCGCCTGCACCCATTATCTCGGTGGTGGGTGACGTAAAAAATCGTGCTCGGGTTGAGCAAATCATGCGCCAATATGCGCCTAGCGTCGTATTTCATGCGGCCGCCTACAAACATGTGCCGATGATGGAAGAAGCCAACGCGTGGGAAGCCGTGCAAAACAACGTGTTAGGAACGCTTGTGGTAGCTCAGGCGGCTTTAAAACACAATGTACGCAAGTGGGTCTTGGTTTCAACCGATAAAGCCGTAAACCCCACCAATGTTATGGGCGCTACAAAACGTCTGGCCGAGATGGTATGCCAATCGTTGCAGCAACAAGGCAAAACCCGTTTTGAAATCGTCCGTTTTGGCAATGTGTTGGGTAGTGCTGGAAGCGTAATTCCCTTGTTTCAATCGCAAATCGAACGAGGCGGCCCCATTACCGTCACCCATCCAGAAATGGTGCGCTACTTCATGTCAATACCCGAGGCCGCTCAATTAGTGCTGCAAGCAGGTGCTATGGGATTGGGTGGTGAAGTATTTGTGTTGGACATGGGTGAGCCGGTAAAAATTGCCGACCTAGCGCGTGACATGATTCGTCTCGCGAACGCGCGGGAAGAAGATATTAAAATCATCTACACCGGATTGCGCCCCGGTGAAAAGCTGTTTGAAGAATTGTTGGCCGATAATGAACATACGCGGGCTACGCCGCATCCCAAGTTACGCATCGCCAAGGCGCGAGAAGTGGAAGATGGATTTATTGAGCGATTGGGTACGTGGCTGGCCCGTGAAAACCTACCTGAAGAGACTGAAGTCAGGCGTGATTTACAACGATGGGTGCCAGAATATGTAACCTCAACTAAGCCAAAACTAGTGAGTGTGGTCAAGTCCTAAGTATTTGAGTTTTGGCACGCCTAAGCCCCCAGTCATTTAATGACTGGTTTTTAATGCCTGAAATGGCGCATACCTGTTACCACCATCGCAATTTTTTGCTCATCTGCGGCTGCAATTACCTCTGTGTCGCGCATGCTGCCACCCGGTTGAATTACGGCAGTTGCACCCGCTTTGGCAATCACATCCAAGCCATCGCGAAATGGGAAAAACGCATCAGAAGCCGCCACACACCCACGTAAATCTAACTGTGCATTTTTGGCTTTGATCGCGGCAATTTTAGTCGAATCAATACGGCTCATTTGCCCTGCACCAACGCCCAAAGTTTGGCCGTTCCTGCAGAACACAATCGCGTTTGATTTTACAAACTTCGCTACCCGAAACGCAAAAATGAGATCGTTCATTTCTGTTTGTGTTGGCTGACGTTTGCTGACTACCTGCAAAGTTGCTACATCAAAATCATCCGCGCTTTGCACTAACAAGCCACCACCTACACGCTTCATATCCATCGCATTGATGTTGTGCGTGAGGTCAATAGCCAGTACACGCACATTTTGTTTTGCTGAAAACACGGCAAGTGCTGCCGCGCTAAACGAAGGGGCGATAACCACTTCCACAAACTGCTTGGCAACGGCAGTAGCAGTCGCTGCATCCACCTCACGGTTAAAGGCAATAATGCCACCAAAAGCAGAAGTAGGATCGGTCTGCAAAGCCAGTAAATAAGCGGCTTCCACTCCATGCGCCACCGCTACGCCGCAGGGGTTGGCGTGCTTGACGATTACGCAAGCTGGTACATCGAATGATTTCACGCATTCCCACGCGGCATCCGCGTCCGCGATATTATTGTATGAAAGTGGTTTACCCTGTAATTGGGTGTAATGCGCCAGCGTGCCAGCGGGGGGGGCGGCTTCAACGTAGAATGCTGCTGACTGATGGGGGTTTTCACCATAGCGCATCGGTTGCTTTTGCGTAAACTGCAGATTCAAGGTTTGTGGTAAAGCTTGCCGTTGCAGTTTATCGTCGAGCGCGGTCAGATAATTAGAAATCATACCGTCGTAGCCAGCGGTATGAGTAAACGCCTTTTTCGCAAGGTTTAAGCGCATCGCCATTGGCAGCGCACCGTCATTGGCCTGCATTGTTGCCTGTAGCGTCGCGTAATCTGCTGAGTCAGTTACGATAGCGACAAAGCGGTGGTTTTTTGCGGCTGACCGCACCATAGCTGGACCACCAATATCAATATTTTCAATGGCATCATCAAAATCGCAATCGGGGTTGGCAACGGTTTTTGCGAACGGGTATAGATTCACCACCACCATATCAATGGCATCAATGCCGTGCTCTTGCATTGATGCAACATGGCTCGCCAAATCGCGACGCGCTAGTATGCCGCCATGCACTTTGGGGTGCAGCGTTTTTACACGACCATCCATCATTTCGGGGAATTGTGTGTATGCCCCCACCTCTGTCACAGCAATACCTTCACGCGCTAGCAGGGCAGCCGTGCCACCGGTAGAAAGTAGCGCCACACCTTGTGCACTTAAAAACCGCGCAAATTCAACAATACCGGTTTTATCAGAAACGCTAATTAGCGCACGGCGAATTTTTACAGGATCAGTATTTTGAGTTGTCATAGTTGAATTTTTAAGAGTAGGTAAAAATAGCGTTATTCAAGCCCTTGGGCTTTAAGTTTTTTATTTAAGGTGTTGCGATTTAGGCCCAGCCAAATAGCCGCCCGCGTTTGATTGCCGCCCGCCCGTTGCATCACTACTTCGAGTAAAGGTTTTTCTATACTGGCAATCAGCATGGCATGCAGGTTGGAGCTGGGTTCACCGCCAAGGTCGTCAAAATATTGCGACACCACGCGTCGCACACACAGCGCTAGCTCGGTGTTGCTGGTTTCGGCTGCCTTAGGTGTATTGGCTGTATTAGCCGCATTTGCTGATTCGAACTTTGATTGGGGCTTCATCAAGCCGCCAATGGTTCGTGGCCGTCGTGAGTAGGCGCTGGCTCATACGTCAAACGATCTGATTGATCATGTAATTGACCAAAAAACTCATGCAATGCACCAAGCTGTAAATCAATCGTTTCCAGCAAATTCATGCGGGTACGGAAGCTCGCCGAACCGTACAAGCCTTTGGTGTACCAGCTGATATGCTTGCGGGCAATGCGTAGCCCTTTTTCGTCGCCATAAAATTCGTACAAATCATGCAAATGTTTGGTGGCCACTTGCTCAATTTCCAGCACTTCAGGCGGTGGCAGATGCGTACCTGTTTTTAAAAAATGCTCAATTTCGCGAAAAATCCAAGGCCTACCTTGCGCCGCGCGACCAATCATCACCGCGTCCGCACCTGTATATTCCAGTACAAATTTCGCCTTTTCCGGTGTGGTGATGTCGCCATTTGCCACCACAGGAATGCGTATGCTGGCCTTAACAGCCCGAATGGTGTCATATTCAGCTTCACCCATATACTGGCAAGCGCGGGTGCGCCCGTGAATAGCCAGCGATTGTATGCCGCATTCCTCAGCGATTTTCGCAACCTTAATCGCATTGCGGTGTTCCTTATCCCAGCCGGTACGAATTTTTAAGGTAATCGGCACATCCACCGCGTTTACAACGGCTTTTAAAATGCGCTCCACCAAAGGTTCATTTTGCAGCAAAGCCGAACCCGCAAAAACGTTGCAAATTTTCTTGGCGGGGCAACCCATGTTGATATCGATAATCTGTGCGCCTTTGTCGGCGTTATATTGCGCCGCTTCGGCCAATAATGCGGGGTCAGCCCCAGCAATTTGTACTACTTTAGGTTCTACTTCGCCCTCGTGATTGCCACGGCGAATCGTTTTTTCTGAGCCCCATAATAGTGAATTTGACGCCACCATTTCTGAAACAGCCATGCCCGCGCCCATCGTTTTACAAAGCTGGCGAAAAGGCCGATCGGTAACACCTGCCATCGGGGCAACGATTAAATTATTTTTTAGTACAATATTGCCGATTTTCACTGCTGCCGCCTAGTTTACAGAGCACGCGAGGTGCTGGAAGTCGTCATTTTATCGAACCCACGGCAAACATGGCAAACTTTCTAGCAATTCTAAAAAAAGGGGCGCTGCGTGGTGGCACGGCTTAGTGTTATGCTCTGTGAAACTTGAACCAAATCCTTCCCAATTATCCCCAAACATCACAATAGTAGCCATGTATAGCCAACCGTTCTCTATTACAGCACAAACTTTTTCTGATCTGCCCTCCTACCTGAAAAAAGACAGCGAAGGCAATACTTGGGTAGCGAATGCGCTTACCGGACGCGAAACCCATAGCTATTTGAGCGGTCCGGTTTTTGATGCTCGCGGTAATCTGTGGCTATGCGATTGCGCGCATGGCAGAATTTTTCGCGTAACACCCACAGGCGAATGGGATGAAATTAGCCACTACGAAGGCTGGCCCAGTGCCCTGCAATTTCATCCTGATGGTCGTCTTATTATTGCTGACGCACGTCACGGTTTATTGGCGATGGATGTCGCGAGCCGCGCCATAACGCCGCTTCTTACGCATCATCAAAATCAGCGTTTTAAAGGCGTGGCCGATTTAGCAATTTCCAGTGATGGCAATATCTACTTTACCGACGCGGGGCAAACTGGCCTGCAAGACCCCAGTGGTGCGCTATTCTGCCTATTTGTTGACGGCCAGCTGCGGTGCTTAGCCAGCAATCTAGCCAGCCCAAGCGGCATTGCGGTCACACCAGATCAGCGCAGCGTATTTATCGCCAGCACCACAGACAACGCCGTGTATCGCATTACCTTGTTCCCCCATCAAGAAGGGCAACGCACCTCGCGTTATATCGCCCTGAGTGGTGGTGTAGGGCCGTGCGGGCTGGCGCTCGATACGGAATCCAATCTTTATGTAGCCCATGCGGGCATGGGCTCGGTTTGGGTATTTGATAAACGTGGTGAGCCAAAATACAGGGTGGAATCTTCACGTGGCGATTTAGTTACCCACATTACAATTTCTACTACCGACACGCGGCAAATTTTCATGACTGAATCGCAAACTGGCTGCATTCTGCAAGCGACCCTACCATTTTATTGATTTGGAAGCGCAGACTATGACTGAAGCTAAACCACCCGAAGGTGCGCACCTAGACTTTAAAAAAGCCATGAGCTATGGTGATTATTTAAAGCTTGATTTACTGCTGGAAGCCCAACAGCCACGCTCTACCGAACACAATGAAATGCTGTTTATTATTCAGCATCAAACGACTGAACTGTGGCTAAAGCTAGCGCTGCATGAGTTAAACGCGGCACGTGCCGCGATACAAGCCAATACCGTAGGTACAGCACTAAAAATGCTCGCTCGTGTTTCGCGCATCATGAATTCAATGATTCAAGCGTGGGATGTGCTGGCTACCTTAACGCCAACTGAATACACCGCCTTTCGCGATAGCCTTGGGCACTCATCGGGCTTTCAATCACATCAATACCGGCAGCTTGAGTTTATGTTTGGCAATAAAAATGCCGCACTATTAGCTCCTTTCGCGCATCGAGCAGACGTGCATCAATTGCTACTCGAAGCGCTCCATGCGCCGTCGCTTTACGATGAAGCCATTATGTTGCTCGCGCGGCGCGGAATTAGTGTGGATGCCGCCGCAACTGAGCGTGATTTTTCTACACCTTATCAGCCAAACACCAGCGTTGAAGCGGCTTGGCGCTCAGTGTACGCGGCGGCCGATACCGAATGGGATTTATACGAGCTTGCCGAAAAGTTGATCGACCTAGAAGATTATTTTCGACAATGGCGCTTTCGCCATGTCACCACAGTGCAGCGTGTAATCGGCTTTAAACGTGGCACGGGCGGCACCAGTGGTGTGAGCTATTTAAAAGCAGTGGTTGATATTCAGTTATTTCCTGAGTTATGGTCGCTGCGTACTAATTTATAAATCATGTGTTTAATTACCTTCGCGTGGAAAACCCACCCGCATTTTCCGTTGCTGTTGGCCGCAAACCGTGACGAATGGTTTGAGCGCCCCGCCCAAGCTGCGCAATGGTGGGATGATTGCCCCACCGCCTTCGGCGGCCGCGATCTACAAGCCGGTGGCACTTGGCTAGCAGCAAGTAAAGATGGGCGTTTCGCCGCGATTACTAATTTTCGAGAAGACCGCGAAAAACCAAAAGATGCCCCATCACGTGGTGGCTTAGTGAGCGATTTTTTAGTATTTGACGATAGCCCAGAAGATTATGCCAATAGTGTCGCGCAACGCAGTGAGCAATATTTAGGTTTCAGCCTACTATTGGGTGACGCGAACAATCTATGGTTGGTGAGTAATCGTGATGAAACTTCCCCCCGTGCCCTAGCACCCGGCGTGTATGCCCTATCCAACGCGCAACTCGATATCCCATGGCCAAAAGTACGCCGTGCAAAATTTGAAATGCACAGGCTTCTTGAGAAAAACACCAACGAAACCAACGCCGCGAAACTAAGCCAAAAGCTCATCAATATTATGCAAGATTATGAGCTACCGTTAGACCATGAGCTACCCGACACGGGTGTAGGCATAGAGTGGGAACGCACCCTAGCCCCCGCATTCATTTCCACTGTGCAATACGGAACGCGCTGTACCACCGCCCTCGTGGGTACGGGCACGCAAATACATTTTGTGGAACGCAGTTTTGAGCATGCAGATGAGGGTGAACTTATTGATGTGGCTGAGGTTTGGGAGTATGGTGGAGGGTAATTTAGCTATCTTCATTGCTTGTGGATGTCCTATAAAAGGGAATCTACAAGCTATTGCTAGAAAGTCTTAATCTGGCACCGCCGCGTTAATTCAGTAAAACCAAACAGCGCAGTTTTCGTGTTTCCTCCCTTTGCAACCAACGAAGTCAGATAACCATGAGTAAGCCTACGCCATCCAGCGCTACCGACTACGCCCACTGGCTAACTGAACTTAAAACCCTCATCCGTACGGCGCGCGTTAAAGCCAGCCTTGCTGTTAATAGCGAGTTGGTGCAACTCTATTGGCGTATTGGTTCTGAGATTATCAATCGCCAAACTCAGCAAGGTTGGGG
>JANMDR010000126.1:0-22566 GCA_031376425.1 Betaproteobacteria bacterium | reverse complement strand
CAAGCCGAGGCGATCACCGATAAGCGGAATGAGTCGATACGGAGCAGGTCTAAAGGGATTAGCGGCACGTTCTTTGGTATTTCCCTCCGCACTAATGTAACGAAGGCAAGGGCGGTCGTGGCGAGTAAAACTGTAGCTGGTATCGGCCTTGATGTAAGCAGTTCTGTGCCAATGACCAACATTGCAAAAGCACTTACGTTCAACGCCACACTAAATAAATCTAGTCGAAGCCCTGTTCCCCCGTTGCTTGGCAGCGCACGGGTGGCGAATAGAACTAACACTCCTAAAGGTAGGTTGAGCGCGAAAAGCCAAGGCCATGTTGTGACTGACAGTATTGCAGCACCGAGTGCAGGACCGGCGGCGGACGATAACGCAACGGCAAGGGCGTTCCAACCGATAGCAGTGCCAAGCTGCTGATGTGGAACCACAGCACGTAGCAGAGCAACACCGAGAGCCATTACGGCAGCCCCCCCGAGACCTTGGAGCAAGCGCGCCGCTACTAGCCAAGGTAGTGAAGGCGATAATGCGCATAACACGGACGCGACAATAAACAGAACCACGCCACTTGCGAATACGATGCGATAACCTATACTTTCTCCGAGCGCAGCGCAGGGTAGAAGCGCCATTAGCAGCCCAGTTTGATAGGCGGTGATTACCCATACCGACATGGCTGGTGTCACCTGCAACGATAATGCAATCGTCGGCAGCGCGATGTTTGCAATTGCGGCGTCAAGTACCACCAGCACCATGGCAGCCAGTACCGCGGCAATGGCGACTACGCGCCGTGGTTCGGGCAGCGCCGATATGACATCCACGGTATGCGCAGATTGCTTTGCCGTGAGCTCATCGCTTTGCGCCGACGCCTTCGCCTCAATTTTCATTAAGAAAGGCATGCTGAAAGCACTGAATTTCAGCCCTAACATTTGCCCGTTGGCTTGAACGAAGTGCATGGTTACGATGCCCCCAAAGTCCAGACACCATCCCGCTCAATGTACCGCGTCACTTGGTGTTCTTCCTTGTCCTCTTTTCTCAAGTCGCGCTCGGTAAAGCGGAACAACAGTGCTGGCCCGGAAATGCATCGTGTGTCGTGAATGTCGCCGGGGAGATACACCTGCACCTGTCCAGGACGCATCAGAGTGGAATTCCGTTTCACCAGCGTCACGCTGCCATCAGGAGCCATTATTCGTGCATAGGTTCCCATCTCAATTTCGCCACGCTGCACCGCATAAATTACCCATCCTCTGCCGTGGTCATGCGGTGGCCGATAGAGCTCAACAGGTTCCGTGTGTGCCAATAGCATGAACCCTTTTGTCGGGTCTCGGTACAATTCGTTGTAGGCCAACGCTTGCTGATGCAGAGCCGCTAGCCACTCATCGGACGGCTCGGCTTTGACAAGTGCTTGTAAATGCTGGCTGCAACCAGCGACCACCTGCGTGGAGAGTGGCCCCCAAATGTTACTAACATTATCAATAAATTTTTCCAGTGAATTCTTAAACATGATTTCCCTTTCAGTTAGGTAGCTATGTACCGGTTCAATCGACAGCCCCAAGAATAGGCGACTTGCTTAAATTGCGGAAGGCGCGTCATTTGCACTTTATTAGTGCGTTTAGCGCCACATCGGTAGCAAAATGCGCTATGGTTTAGGCATGTCAACACCCGATTTAAACTTGCTTATTGTTTTAGATACACTACTTGCAGAAGGTAGCGTTGCTGGTGCAGCCCGAAGGCTGCGGCTAAGCCCGTCTGCGATGAGTCGGGCGCTGGCACGACTACGTGAAACGACGGGTGATCCATTGTTGGTCAGAGCCGGGCGCGGTTTGATTGCCTCACCGCGAGCAAATGAACTTCGCGAGCGTGTAGCGCAATTAGTACAGGATGCACGAACCGTTCTAAGCCCTACCGAGACGCTCAATCTTCATGAGTTAGTTCGAACCTTCACCCTGCGCAGTAGTGACGGTTTTGTGGAAAACTTTGGCCCGGCTCTTTTAGCGCGAATCAGCAAGGAGGCACCAAGTGTGCAACTACGCTTCTTACAGAAAGTAGATAAGGATCGAGCGCCACTGCGCGATGGTAGCGTTGACCTGGAAACTGGTGTCATAGACGATACAACGGGACCGGAAATTCGCACCCGGATATTATTTCAAGACCGCTATATCGGCGTTGTTCGCTTGGGGCACTCGCTAAGCCGAGGTAAGGTCACGCCCGCACGATTCGCGTCTGGCAAACATGTGCTGGTATCGCGACAAAGTTTAGAAGTAGGTGCCATCGACGAAGCTTTGAAACCGTTTGGACTAAAACGGGAAATTGGCACCATCGTTGGAGGCTTTTCGGCTGCGCTGGTTTTTGCTCGGGCCTCAGATTTGATTGCAACTGTTCCTGAACGACACACCGGAAATTTGCGAACCGAGATGTATAGTTTTCCGCTTTCCTTCCTCACCTCTAACTTTACAGTTTCAATGCTCTGGCATCCAAGAATGGACGCAGATGCAGCGCATCGCTGGTTACGCGGGTGCGTTCACGAAGTTTGTACTGCGCAAGTAAGCATGCGTAATCGCATGAAAAAGCTGCCAATTTGACATAAGGGTAATGCGCAGTCACCCTGCTGGTGTTTTCCGCCCTATGGTGAGATTACTGATGGCTGCTTCTGATAAAAAAGCTGTAGATTCCACAATATAGGGAATCTACAGCTTATAGTGTGAATCAGAAAAATCGTCGGCTATTAACGGCGCGACGCTTTATTCAGCTTCTACAACGAACAACCAGTCAGGCTCAAGTTAGTTGGATTTTCAATTAACTGATATACCGCGCAGGAAAGGTATTCCACCGATTTTGTCGCTTGTGCGTAGCTTGGTGCTTTCTCGGTGACGATGGCGACTACATAGTTTTTACCTGATGCAGTGGGTACGATGCCGATTTCGTTGAGCGTATTTAAGCCGCCAGCTGCTACGGAAATATCACCTTCTTTGTGCATGATATTGGGCTGAACCGACGCGGGTAGTTGGGTACCAATCCAGCCGCCGTAGCCAGTGTTTGGAGAAAGCAGCGCCCATTCGCGTAGTTTTGCACTCTTGGCCGAATCTGTGAGCAACTGGTTACGCGCTACTTTTACTAAAAATACCGATGCTGCCTCGCTGGTGAAGAAGTTAGTCCAGCTACCGTTGTTTAGGCGTGCGTGGAAGCAGCTTGAGTCGGTGCGGGTTTTATCGTAGTTCCAGCTACAGCTGTTCCAACCGGAATCAGGAATGCCTCTAGTTTCAGAGAAAATATTGATCGCCACCAAACCACCAGCTAGATCAATCAAATTGCCAGCTGTTGTGTTGTTACTGTCGCGCATGGTGGGGATGGCATCGGGTTCAACCTCAGCGATAGTGTTTGAGTTTAACGCCGCTGCCAACCATAACCATTTAGCGCTTGAAGCATGATTGACCACCGTGGTGCCACCAGTAGAAAGCTTAGCGTCATTCGCCAAATTAATAGCGGTTACGCCAATGATGATACCGGGAGCATAGTTTTTAGCGTTTTGTACGGCTTGGTCTAATGCGGCCTGCGGCGTAGTTGGCGCAGCGGCAATGATGGTAATGTTGCGGGTTACTTCAGCTATTTTGGTACCAGCGCTGTTGTAGCTAATTGCCTTCAATACCCGTGCGCCGGTGTTGAGGAGGGTGGTGTCACGTTTAAAGTTTTCAGTCTTGTTGGTGTAGCTACCCAAGGCCACTGTACCAACCGAATAGTCGACTTTAGTTGTTTGTGTGCCCGCACCCACGGTGAGTGTGAATAGCGCGTTTGACACAATCGATGCACCGCTAGCAGGGGTGGCAAATTCTAAGTTAGAAACGCTAACTGGAGTTGTAGACGTGGTGAGCACAGCGCCAGCGGCAGACAAACCCTCTGCGTTGAAAGTACGGCTACCGATGGTGCTCATCACCGCAGGTGTTACCACAAAGTTACCCGCGCCATTGCGTGTAGCACTAGTGCCGATCACGAAAGTTTCGGCTTTTAAGCGCACCGAAATAACATCGGTGGAAGCCGCTATAGTCACGTTATTGCCGTTTATAAATGCCCCGTTTACCTTCGGAATAGTCATAGAAACCGTGGCTGCTTGCGCCGCTGACACCAATCCCGCAAAAAGGCTGAATCCAAAGGCTAGCTTGCTGAGTGCGGAACCAATATCAGTTTGTAATTGATTGTTTTTAAACAACATTTTTAGATTCTCCAATTTTTAATGGTAAGGATTGGTATTTAGGTAAGCAGTGGGGAAGGTCGCATAGCTGCGCGATTTTATGCTGCGCTGCACACAAAAGCACCAGCCTATTAAACCTGCATTTTCCAAAAATTGCAATACCAATATAGAACCAATTTAAAACCGGAGTCATACCAATGTTGGCGCCGAGTTACACGGTAATTTATGCAGAAGGCCGGTGCGCCTCGACCTTTTTCTGATCCGTAGGCAACGCCGCACCACGCACTAAAAACGTCGTCTCGTAGTGTGCGTGCTCGGTGCCCAACATGCGATCCCAAAAGCGAAACATCAGTCCATAGTTGCCTCTGGGCGCGGCGTGATGAAGATTGTGGAAGGTGGAAGTGTTAACCCAACGCAACAGCGGTACGCGCAGGAGCCATCTAGGTAGCAGCTCATAGCCCAAATGGGACATTACATTGTTGGCTAAGCCTATCGCTGAAAGCGCGCCAAATACCGGTAAATAGATCGGTACTAAAAGTACCATCGGCAGAATCCAAACGCTTAGAATTAGCCCTTCAAACCAGTGAAACGAGTATGACGTGAATGGATTGACGTCCACGCTTTTATGGTGAACTGCGTGCACGTATCTAAACAGCTTCGGGTGGTGTAGCAAGCGATGCCAAAAATAAAACCAAGCGTCGTTGAACACTAGCAGCCCAAAGCAAGTGGCCGCAATAGTCGGCCAACCTAAGGTGGCAGCATCTATCGTGAGCTTGGTTGATCCGCTAGCGTAAAGCATAGAAACGGCCAGCGTGACGGGCGAGCCGATAAGTAGTACTAACAGCGTGTTTTTGATCTCAAAGCGAATCTGCTTGCCATCAGCGCGCCGCCGCGCCTGAATACGCGCCCCGCGAAAGCGTGCCTCGCCCCATTTCCAAAATATTAGGTAAAGTAGGCCGACGACTGCGAAATACATCGTCGCTTGGCCTAAGAATCCTTGAACAAACATCAGCGCTGGGTGCGTTTCTTGAACCATTTCTAAATTCCTTAAGTGTTGGCGTGTTTTGCAACTATCGATTGTTGGGCTGTAATTTCGCTACAACTCGTGCGCCCATAATTTGCAACTCTGAGTTGCTTTAATCATAATGCATCCAAATGAAAATTGCAACGAGGAGTTGCTTTAAGGTTGGGAGAGTTGTAAGCTGCGCTACATGGCAATCGTTGAACTGAAAAAAATGACCACACTACAATCGCGCGGCGAGGCATTTGTTCGAGAAGTGCTTAACGTCACGCTGCTGGAGCTGGCAGAAAACGGTTTTGAGCGCCTCTCCATCCCCCAAATCGCAACGCTTGCGGGCGTGAATAAAACCAGCATCTATCGGCGTTGGCCGACCAAAGCTGAACTGGTTAGCGATGCACTAAAAGCCGCAATGCAGCTTGCGGATCAAGCTCCCGACACCGGCACGTTAAGAGGCGACCTTGTAGAGCTAGCACGCACGGTGGCCAACTTCATTCAATCGCCAGTCGGAAAAGTTATTGTGCGCATCATGCTCGCGGAAGGCGGCAATCCAGACCTTCGGGCTCTCGCGCAAACAAGCTATGGTCAAGCCAATAGCGTTGGCCCGTGGGCGGTCATTAAGCGCGCGATCGAGCGCGATGAAATGAGCGCTGATGCTGATCCATCCATGCTACTTTTTACACTCGCTGGCGCTATCATGCACCGCCTTTTGGTTGAACGTGCACAAGTTGACCAAGCCTATCTTGAGCGATTAATTAATTTGGTACTCGCGGGTGCTGCAGCCAGGCGTTGATGCAAAAACATCAAAGATGCGTTGAAAAGGGTAGGTGGTTGGCACCTAATTTTAATTCGATGGCATCCTGCGAGGCCGTCGGGTCAGAGGAAAGTAAGGGAAACTAAATGAACGTTTTGCGTGTTTTGATTCAGTTTATGCTGGCTACGCTTTTCACCCACGAGCTTGACACGATGACGCAATCGGAATGGCGTTTGGTCTTCGTGTTGCGTGATTTGAGCGACGAGCAAAGGCGCTGATACTATGTGGCAATTCACGTGCCCTTATTTTGGGCGCTGATTGCTTTAATCCATCACGCCCGCGAGGGCATACAGCGCACAAGCTGCGCTGCATTGGCCTGATTAGCTTCTAATGGAAAGTCTCGGTTAAAGATTTCATTTAGCATGAAGTAGGGGGGGGTTGTGTGCGGCCCAATCCACGTAAACATTCCTGATGAGAGCTCGATGGCAATTTACGCCATCGAAAATGCACTATTCGCCGCTTTCATTGCCGCCTCACTTTTGACCCTGCACCCACTTCAACAACGTAGAAAAATAATTCGCTGCATACTTCGTGCGAACACGTTTTCCGTCGCGTAAAATGAATTCCTGCATACCGTGATCAGCGTTAGGAAAAACCACGGTTGTGAATGGTTTGCCTTGTTGACGTAGGCGCTTTAAGGTAGCGATTGTGAGTTCTGGCGGTGCTTCGATGTCTTTTTCAGCAATTAGCCAGAGCATAGGGATGTTGAGTTTTTCCAGCGTTGGCACAGGTTCATAAAATGGCTGAAAGAAGTGCTCAAACATTTGTGGGGCAACTTGTTTGGCCTGCGGTATGCCCATTTGCAGGGTGATGCCAACCCAGCTTTGCTGTGATTTAGCGGTGGAGAGCCATGCCTTGTCTTTGAACTTTTCAAGTGCCACTTCAAACTCGCTGAAATTTTTAAATTTCTCTCGTGCTACTTTATGCAGCGCGGCATTTAGTTCTTGAAACTCAGCAATCGACGCATCATCAATGCCTGCTTCTTTCAATTTCAAAGGTGCTTCCAGGCGGTCCTCATCGGCCATTGACATCGTGAGGCCATAGCCGATAGCTGCAAATTTTATTGATGGTTCCTTGAGCGCTGCAAGTGGTGCGACCCATCCGCCTTGGCTGAATCCTACCAATCCAATGCTGTCCTTTTTAACTTGCGGTTTTGTCTTCAGCCAAGTTACAGCGGCGGTTACATCGTTGGATAAAACTTCGAAGTGCTGAACATACTCGCCTTTTGAACAACCCGTCCCGTGCTTATCAAACACGAATGTCGCGATGCCATTGGCAGCAAATAGATGTGGCAACCATTCTTGATCTACTGACGCAACTTTATCCGACCCGTGCACGAAGATGGCTGTTTTGAATGTGCCGTTATTTTTATTTGGCAACGTTAGCTTGCCAAATAATTCGGTGTCGCCACTTTTGAAAGTGACTAGTTCTTCCGGCAGCTTGACTTTTTTGGCGATCCGTTTGCCGGTGCCAGTATCTTCTATGGTTAAGGATTCCGCCAAGCCATCTTTTCCCAGATTAAATTGATAGCGAAACGCGACAGGTGTCTCAGAATCCAGATCGCTGCCTGATTGGAAACGCAACTCACTTTCTGGAAAAAGCTTATGGCTTTTTCCAGATTCAAAATGTGTGATTCGTCGCTGTCCATTAGGTTCAGACGGCCGTATTGACACCAATGCACCGTCAGAAAAACGATAAGCACCGTTGATTTGCTTGGTATCAGCAACCTGGCAATTCGTTGTTGGCGCGGCCACCTGCGTTGTTGTCTCTGCACGCGCTGGCAAACTTAAAACGAGCGCCGAAATTACGACGACGCCAATCTGTAAAACCCCCTGTTTGAAAACCATAAATCCTCCGCATAAGATTGCTTGCATCCGCCCATCGCTGTTGCGCGATGACTTTGTGCAGTCCTATCAGATTACAGAGCATATGCATTTCGTGTAAATCAACTTCCCGCCAAACCCGCCTACCATGCGACGAAATCAGGCCTAGGGCGATGGAATGGGGATTTCTTATGCTGGGTAATTGGCATCGTTTATAAACGCGCATCATGCCGTTCCAGCGGATGAGGCCATGCGAGTAGCTTTTCATCTGCGGTAACCAAGCTTGCATTATGCACAACCGCAGTGGCTGAAATAAGCCGATCAACAGGATCGCCGTGGAGGCCGTTAAGGCCCGCTGCATAGGTAGAGATACTGCCATCTACGGCTAACTCAATGAGTCCCGCTCGCAAAAGATCAATGCGCCATTGTTCAACCGAACACGGTAGGCGCAGCCGTAGCGCGTTTACCAACGTGCCTACTTCCCAGAAAGTTATTGCAGACACCGCAACCGCGTTAGATGCCCATCTACGCTCAATAAGCGCACGTGATTTTTTACCGAGTTTGCGTTCTGTTTGGTCTACCCACACGAGTACATGCGTGTCGAGCAAAATCATTTTAATGCATCCCACTCCACATCAATGGGGGAGATGATATCACCTAAAATTTCCCCTTGACCGCGATGCAAGCCAATCAACGATTTGGCTCGCGGCGGTCGATATGGTTTCAGCTCGACAATTGGTTTGCCATTTTTGGTAATAACCAATGGCTCTCCCGTACGCGCGACATCGTTCATCAGTGCGAGGCATTTAGCTTTGAATTCGGACGCTTGGATCGTGGTCATCATGCGCTTTCTCAAGAATATGACCACTATTATGCCTATAGTCATTAAAATGGTCAATTATTTACAGTGATTACAACAGCGCGCAACAGCAATCAACACTGCAGCGTCTTAATGGTGTTACTTGTTGAGCATATATTGGTAGTTGCTGCGGTCAAAGTGGAATAAATCATGGCCGTCGTTTTATCGAGTGCCTTCCAGTCCAGTGAAATTTTTTATGGATTGCATCCTGCAACAACTATCCCATAAGACTCGCTATGTCTTTGTCCGAAAGTCGTTCGACGCCCCTTGCATAGTTAGCGGCATTTAGCTGATACACCTTGGAATTAAATAGATTTGCAGCAGAGTTATCGCGAACTTTAATTAACTTAGCAGGGGCGCCGGCAATAATTGAATTTTCGGGAACCTCCGTGCCTTCGGTTAACACGGAATGTGGGGCGACGATGGAGTTTGCGCCTCTCGTTACGCCGTCCATAATCACGGCGTTGATACCGATCAAACAGCGGTCACCTATGGTGCAGCCGTGTAATGTTGTATGGTGCGCGATTGAGCAGTCTTCACCCACCAATGTAGGGGTGAAATTTCCAACATGAACCATCACAAAATCCTGAATATTGGTTCTAGCACCGATGCGAATTTCATGCGCTTCAGCTCGCATCACTACATAAGGCCAGACCGATACGCCATTGCCTAGGGTGACCTTGCCGTATATAAGCGCAGTTTCATGGATGGACGCAGCACCTTCCAACGTTACCAAGGAGCCAATGTGACAACGTTGTCGAAAACCATAGGCCGCGTTTTCATTCGAAGTTTGGCTGGGAGGCGCTGGCGTGTTGTTCTGCATATTCATCGTGTTGCTCCATTTAGATGTTTGGCGTGGCTATGCTTGTGGCAGTAAGGTAATGCGCGTATAGTTGCTATGTCTCCATTGGAGACATAGCAACTATACGCGCACGTTATCATTCCAGTCAATCCCTATTTCCGTACTAATTTTTTCATGAAAAACTGAGCATATGGTTACTGAGCGTGATACTTTCCATCATCGCAACCTTGAAGCAGAGGTGCTAAGAGTGGCGCGTGAACGCATTGAAACTGACGGGGTTGAGTCAATTAGCCTTCGTGGTTTAGCAGTCAATTTGGGTGTTAACCATCGCGCTTTGTATCGTCACTTTTCAGATAAAGAACACATCATCATGCGCATAGCCGATGCTGGATTTGCAGAGCTGACTCTAGAATGTCGGCGTGCTGCCAACGCGCGCAATTCACCCGCCGCATTCGCGGACGTAATGGATGCCTACGCACGCTATGCCTTAACCCACGCCAAACTTTATGCATTGATGTTCAGCTTACCGTTGAGCCAAGAGTTTGCAATGAACTCAGCGCTTGGCGCGAGACTACGGGAAATGATGCAGGTTGCCGAATCTATAAGTACAGTAAACGGGGAGCGAGCCACCGCGCGGCGCGACCGCGTAATTCGCACTTGGGCAGTGGTGCATGGCTTGCTCGTTTTGTACAGGTCTGGTGCATTATTAATCAAGGACGACGATGACGCGCTAAGCTACATCCGACGTACTGTGCTTTCGCTATCAAAATGAGCGTTACTGGTTGTGAGCCAGCCATTCGCGCGGCGAAACGCCTAGTTTGGCGGTAAACACGCGCGTTAATGCTGATTGCGAGCTATAGCCCAACTCACTCGCCAGCATTTTTAGTGGCGCACCTTCGCACAGCCGCGCTTGCGCAATGCTTAATCGCCAGTTGGCCACATATTCCGCTGGGGATTGGCCGACTAACTGTTTAAATTTTACCGCGAATGCGGTGCGCGACATACCACTGGTTTGCGCCAATTGTTCTACAGTCCACGCCTCGCCCGGTGATTCGTGAATTGCGGTGAGCGCTTTTGCTAGCTGCGGCGACGAAAGCCCCATCAATAATCCGCTGTCGATCTGAGCCTGCGCAGGGTGGTCTAGCAGCCAGCGCAGCAATTGAATTAGCACGACTTCAAATAGCCGATCAGCCAACACGCGGTGGCCGCAACGCACGCGTTCAGTTTCGGCAAATAGCAAATTTAACGATGCCTGCAATCCATCTACTTCGTCTAGTCTCAGTATTACGAGCGAGGGCAGCGCCTGCATGACGGGGTGCGATTGCCCATCGTCAAACTCGATTTCTGCACAGGTGAAATCGGCACCGTCACGTGGTGCATTGTGGAAATGATGGGTGAAAGGGCGCGGGTAAAAGATGAGGGAGGGCGCGTCAACCTTGATTCGCGTTGGCACCGCTTTCGCACCAGGATGGCGAATCTCCATCGTGCCGCTTCGCAACACATGCAAATAGGCTTTGTTGGCTTCGTGGGCAAACACATGCTTGCCGCACATTGTGCCTGTGAACGACATACGCGTGCGGAGCCGAAAGCGCTCCAGCAAGGTTGAAAGACGATCAACTGATTCTGTCATTATTTTTTGTACAAATAGATATATTTTAAGAACAATACAGCACCAATAGTACAGAGCAGGCACGCATAATACAAGCTGTATCGCATGGGAATGGCCTTTGCGAAAAGATTTTTTTAAGGAGCACACATGAAAACAAGTAAGCTTACGCAGTTGGCTATTTTGCCTATTTTGTCTACTGGCATTGTATTGGCTATTAGTAGCGGGCTCGCGATGGCGCACGGGCACCACAGCGGCGGCATCGCCACAACAGCAAATAAAGCGGTGAAAGCGCCGTTTGACGTTGTGCATACCAAGATCACCACCGATGGCAACGTAGCCGTGTTCCAAATGGCAGTGTCTGGCAAAGCGGGTGCTGCTAAGCCTACTAAGTCGGGCAAGCTCGCAGGCAGCACCGTGTTTTCCTATGTGTGGCCCACCACGCTTGATTCGTCCACCGTCGGTTTCGAAGCGAAGGCAGGCATTCTTGCATTTGCGGTGACGGTGCATCCAGACTTTGATGACACACCATTGTTCGATGAAAACGGTGATGGCAATCCGAATAACGATGGCAACGTATGGCATTCACACTGGGTGGCGTTGCAACCGGACGAGGCATGCGGCAAAGGCGCGCTTAAAGTTGTAGATATTCCCAAAGACGCCAAGCCGAAGTTACCCAAAACATGGCCCGGCTTGCCGATTCTGATCGATAGTCCCGGTTGGAATCCCATCTTCAAGAAAGACTCACTTACCGTTCGCGTTCCGTTTGACGATATAGGTGTCGTGAATGCCGCTATGTTTGATGGCGTTACCGCTGCGTTGCGTGTAAACGCGAGCGTACACAACCCGTTGCTGTGCGTGGTTGATGTATTCAAAGTGGGCTCAGGTAATTTATCATTGCCGGGTAAGGTTAATCAGTAACCCCCACAAATCAGGAAGCCATCATGAAGCCACCGCACTTCGAATTATCTGTTAGCCAGTGGTTCAACACGGATAGTGCAATCACGCTAGAGCAACTCAAGGGGCGGGTGGTGGTGGTTAGTGCATTCCAAATGCTTTGCCCCGGTTGCGTGATGCATAGCATTCCGCAACTCAAAAAGCTGCACGATCTATCAAAAAACTTACCGCTTACCGTGATTGGTTTGCACACTGTGTTTGAGCACCATCAGGCCATGCAGCCCCATGCTTTGGCGGCGTTCATCCATGAATATCGCTTAAATTTTCCTGTGGGTGTGGCCGCCTATGCGGGAAACAACCTCATGCCGAAAACGATGGCGGATTGGCAGATGCAGGGCACACCCAGCACGTTTGTTTTCGGTGCCAATGGCGATTTGTGTCTGCATCAATTTGGGCATATAGATGACCTACCGCTGGGTATTTTTATCGGTCAATTGCTTGCTGCCGCCACTACCCCAACTAACCCCACACCATAGAAAGACAACTATGAAAATTTCAGTTTATGACACCTATGTGCAGCGCCCAGACGGGCGGAGAATGCACTTTGATATTTTGGTGCAAGCGGATTTGGGCGATCAAGCTACCGTGCTCAGCTATGGGCAAACTTATCTCACCGCGAAAGGCCTGCCACCATCGATCTTGAAATCAGAGAAGTGCAATTTTTGCCATATTGAGTCTGCGACCGCTGATGTCGAAAAAGCAATCGCAGCGCAGGGCTTTGCGATTATTGAGATGGAAAATTGCGGGTGATTTAATACGAGGGGCAGGGGGGGCGGGATGGGTAGATGAAGGAACTGCGCCCTTTTACCAAATTACAAAAATGCATTATTCAGCGGACGATCTCTAGCCAACATCGCTGGAAATCGCCCGTCTATATTGATATTTTTGCAAATGAGTTGAACTACCCCATTTGCCGTTACATCCGGTTGTTTACTACAGCGTCTTCAGGTACTCAAGCAGCGCGCGTTTTTCTGCCGCTGGTAGCGAAGTGCCAAATTCGTGCCCGCAACGGCTATTGCCCGAATTTCGATCAGTACAATCTGTGGTTTTCAGTGTGTAGTTAAACTTGCTTTGCTCCGCCGCGAGCCCGACATTTTCAATGTCATAGTTCGGCCCTAATTTGAATTCGCTAGCGCGTTCATTTGCTGGTTTGAGTAACTCGGCAAGCGACTGTACCGAACCATTATGAAGATAAGGTGCCGCCGCCCAGATGCCTTGGAGCACGCGCGATTCGTAAGCATAAACGGGTGGTGTTGGCACCGGCGTGGGCGCAGTCGCTAGAGTCGTGTTTGTGGCCTTGTTTGTGGCTGTGTTTGTTGTAGTTGTGCCGCTCGTCACGGTCTTCGGCGTTGCCGCAGGGAACTGATAAGAGCCCTTTAGCTCAGCCAGCGTGCTCGGATGCAATGATGATTTTTTGCTGTCTCCAGAAGATGAGTCAAACAATCCTTCGATGAGTGAGAGCGGATCAAGGTAGTGTTCAAGAATTGTGCCCAGCACGGCGGTGGCAAGCACATTTTGCGCAAGGTCTGTTGGCTTCAACTTATCAGTCAAAAATGGGATGGAGGTTCCTTCCAACACACCTGTGGCAACGGTCCCAGCCAATACACCATGTTCACGCGAATCGGTCTGGACATCTTGGATAGGTGTCTTCCATGTTTTGTAATCGGGAAAACGTGTCGGCCCTGGCGTAATACCGTGACAGGCAACGCAACCGCCCGTCTCTGTAGAACGCTCGAAAATTTGCTGGCCTTGGTTTGCGAGCGCAGCATCTACAGGCCACTGCCATTTGGGCGGGCCGATTTTACGAACCAATTCTTCCAACGCATTTAGACCGCTAAAATTAGCCGAGTTAACTTTCAAAAAACTGACCAAAAACAAATCCTTTTTTGGCTTAAAGGCCGCAAAAACGCCAAATACCTCGCCAACATTTCGCCCCAGCCCAAGTATGGGACTGCCATTGCTCGCAAAGCCGGGCCACTGCGTGGCGTCTTGGATTGGCGCATTCCACAAGAATGGATACCGCACCGGTGCATCAGCGCGCTTAATGTTGTTGGCAATGATATATGTTGGCGGTGGGCCAATATCTAGGCCGGTGACGCGATTGAATATCATCGATACGGCATCAAGTCTCGATGGCCCCCAAGCGGGCGTAGGCAGTGAACGTTGTATCAGCGTGTGATACGGCAAATGCCAAGTTTGCACGTCTTTGCGCAGGGCGCTCAATTGGGCAGCAGTCGGTTTCGGGCCTATCACGCTCTTTGCAAACGCGGTGAAAGCAGCCGCGTTATCCAGCACATTCTTTACCGCTGCATCAAGGTCCGCCAAAAAGCTCTGGAAGTCAACAATCGCCGGGCCGCCGTCAATGCGATACGCCTTACCCGCAACGTCAATCTGCCGCGTGTGGCAGGCCGCGCACGTCATGCCAATCACCTGTCCGCTCATTCCCGTTGCGCCAACTACGGCATTAGACACCGTAAAGCCAACTGGCAGGCCCGGTGGATCACTTTTTGGGTTGGGCAGATAGCCGTAGCGGTTCAAACTATCGCTCATAAACGGATCACCGTTTTTTTGCTTCAGCGCACGAATCCAGCGCAGCGGCATCATTTGCGAGCCTTGGTCGCGCGTATAAAAATCATCACGCGTTCCGGCGTTCCAGCTTGTGCCTTGATCAACCATTATTGGGGCAGTTGCCTGCGCAAAGGCGGAAGGCGGCAAAAAATAACAGATCAGCACAAATACAACAGCTGCTGCTATTGGCATCGTTAATGGGTTGCGTTTACTGGCATATATCATCTCGACTCTCCTTAGTGTTGACGAGGCATGCCGCTTTCTAGGAGCAGTCACGCCGGGAAGGCCCACATTGGGCGCTCATCTAAAGTATCTGCTTCTTTTATGCAAAAAGCGACACTTTTCACAACATTTGTGTGCTACGCCTGCAGAGCGGCAAAGCGGCGTCGTAAATCTGCACTGTTTGGCACCGTTCCGCCAAGCGCTGCTAGGCACCTAGCCAGTTGTAAGCGTATAAACCTGCCTGCTGGAGACTTTTGCAAGCGCTAATGTGATCATTTGGTCATGCACCAACGCACGAGCGTATCGTCGATTAACTGAACGAGTTCATTTGCACCGCAGTGATGTTGTGTTGGCGTGAAGTCTGGGATGTGACCTATTTTAGCGCCACTGCTAATATCCCAGCGATATAAGCCCTTTGTGCTAGCGGAAAAAAGTGAGGTTCCATCGCTAAAAAATAAACCTGCTGGGCC
This sequence comes from Betaproteobacteria bacterium, assembly GCA_031376425.1. Taxonomy (GTDB): domain Bacteria; phylum Pseudomonadota; class Gammaproteobacteria; order Burkholderiales; family Usitatibacteraceae; genus JANMDR01. The sequence continues at coordinate 7,247 of JANMDR010000126.1, read as the reverse complement.
TTCAATAGTCGCTGTTTCTAAAGATTCGCAATTCGCATATGGCGCTTCGGCGCTTGCCACTCCGCGAAGGGTAATATCAAAGATACGCGCACCGGCGATCATGCCGTTATCATCATCACCAATGCCGCCAATCGCCAGTGTTTTTTCGTTGATCCAACATGCTGCATGTCCCCAGTAATAGGCTCGTGAACAAACTTCGAGCTTACTCGGCCCGTCCTCAGATTCCCAAGGGTTTGAAAGGCACCAGTTCTCAACGTTCCATATTGTTGGCACACCAACCGGATGCCAAATCCAGCCGTCATTCAGGATGTGCATGCCCTTTGGGCTAACCTGAAGTGCGCCGTGAAAGTAATCAAGATAGTGTGGTGGGCGGGGCTCGTCATCTTTGTAGCTTGTTGGTCTGCGTTCGCTCAGTAGCTCGCCAGTTGCCGGATCAGAAATATCAAGCCGGTTCCAATCTGTGCGATGAACACAACGCGTTTTCCCGCGCACATTAATAAACGCGAAGGAAAACTCCACCGTGTTCGGGTAGTAATCGCCGCCATTCAGCATTTGGGTAACCATGCCGCGTTGCAGATCAAGTACTAAGCCACATTTGCCGTAGTCATTCACCACCGCAGCAAACATGCCGCAACCCGACACATGCAAGTGGTGGCGAAGGGGTTTGTTGTCCCACGGCTCATAATCCGGTTCAAGCGGCAGAACTATTGAAGCAACGCACTTGTACGCAAGACTATCCGCATCGAGGCGAATCAGGCTGCCATCCGCAATGAGCATAAGCCACTCTGAGTGACCGGCTTGGTTGATGGGTGCAAAATCGATAATCTTGCCGATATCAGCGGGTAGTCGTGCTTGTTTTAGTTCGGTGGTTAGCATTAAATTTTTGATGTTAGGGATGATAGCGGGCGAATTTTATTTGTGCCAATCACACGGCATTTAGCTCCTGCGATAACTCAGGATGCTTGATGATGAGCCGCAGCAGGCAGAGCACGCCGCCGGGCGGCTTAAACCGGCCTTGCTCCCAGTCGCGCAGGGTGGTAATAGGCGTTGCGATGCGCTCGGCAAACGCCGCTTGGGTGAGGCCAGATTTCTCGCGGGCTTGGCGCACAAGAATTTGCTCCGGTGTCGTCGTGCGACCTAGTCCCGCCTTTGCCTCCGCGAGCGCCTGAAGCAGATCAGGCAAAGCCTCACCCGCGTCGGTTTCAATAGCCACAGCTACTTTATCAATACTGATGTTCTTAATGCCCATATCACACCACCTTTCTGATGTCGGCGGGAAGCATATTCGTGCGGTCAGCTTTTGCATATGCTGCAACCAGTAATACGACTTCCTGCTCTGTTAAGTTGAAGTAAATCACCCTCGCACCACTAGATTTTCCTGATCAGGAGCGACTCCAGCGAACTTTGCGTGCGCCATCTGCGCCGGGGATTACGTCCCCTGCCAAAGGGTTAACTGCAATCAACTGATAGCAGTCGGTGGTAATTGACACTACTTGATACCCTGTAGATGGCCTGATTTGTGACATCTACAGGGTAAATTTAGGGAGTAAAAAAAATCGTAATCGAGGTGGAAAGTAATAATAAAAGACCTGACTCAATACCGTTCGTTTAAGAAATATACCGAGCGTAAAGCCTCATTGACGGTAAAGTTCACCGCTATTAAACACACCAAAATAATCCTCAAAAATTGGAGGGATTTTGACTAAGCGAACAGTATTGAGACCTGACTCCAGCTTGTTTAGACATCTACGCAAAATCAATTAACCCCTCACTGACACTACAGCAAGCGCTATTTCTACTTAGCTATAAACTTAACGCTCACCACATTTTTATCGGCAAATGTGATTGCTGCTGTTGCCATTGCACCTGCTACAAATTTTGCATCGGCCTTGGTTTGCATCATGTTTGCACCATTTGACGTTAATGGCAATTCTGTTTTTGCTGAGCCATTTACAACTGTGAGTGTACCTGTGGCACCCATGGTAGAAATTTTTTCACCGTGGTGACCAGATACATGTATCACCGCGTTACTGCTAGTACCCACAAGCTCAAACTGCATATTTGCGGCTGACGCGACTACGCCACCAAATTGCGAGCGAACGCCGTGGGCTACTGCATACCCAGCGGTTAAAACTGATACTGCTAGTACGATTGCGGCTAGTTTAGTTTTCATTACATTCTCCGATAAATTGGCGACTTCGTGCGGGCGTCGCCAAAATAGCCCGTTACTAAATTTTAGTGCGCATGCTGATGATGAATGTCTGGGTAGTGCGCATGCGCGTGAGTCAGCGCTGCATGATGGTGCGGGTGGCTGTGCGGCTCATGACCATCCCAGACAAATTCATGCTCGTGTTGGTGGTGCGAATCATGGCTGTGCGCATGGGTATGAGACATCGGCTCGTGGGCATGCTTGTGCCCGTGTGATTCTGTTAAGTGCAACCAAATGCCGACGCCCATGAGTGCTGTAGCTACCCAAAAAATAATACTGGGCGCGTCCCCTAACAGCCCTAAGGCGATAGCGGCGCCAGCGAATGGTGCCACTGAAAAGTAAGCTCCCGTTCTGGCGGTACCTAAATGACGAAGCGCCAAAACAAACAACACAAGGCTAAGTCCGTAGCCGCAAAAACCGATTACGCCCGCAAGTATTGCCGTATTCACTGCGGGTAGCGGCAACCCTAAGGTAAGTGCGAGTGTCAGGTTCACGGTTCCCGCCACGAGCCCTTTGATTCCCGCGATCTGCACAGCATCGCTGGCTGACACTTTTCGCGTGAGATTGTTATCAATAGCCCAACACAAACATGCGCCAATAATAGCAAGTGCGCCCCATGGCACGCCAATGGCAGGTGTTTGCTCCCACGATAGCAATATACCTGCCGCGATAATGAACAACATGCCGATGAATATCCGCCGATCAAAATTTTCTCTGAACACGAACCACGCCAGCAACGCTGTGAGCACACCTTCCATATTGAGCAATAGCGACGCGGTTGACGCCGGTGTGCTCGCTAACCCGAGCATGAGCAACACCGGTGCAACGATGCCACCGGTAACTATAGCGCCACCTAGCCAAGGGATATCTGGTGCAGTTAACCGCGCCAGTGACTCCTGATGGTTACGGAGTGCCACAACGCGACAAACAAACCATAGCAGTAAGCCTGCACCACTACCCAAATAAAGCAGCCCAGCCAACATGATTGGCGCAATTTGGCCCCCCAACATTTTTGCAAACGGCGTACTGGCACCAAATAGAGTTGCTGCCAAAAGCGCATATACGACGCCCTTATGCATCGCGCACATCCCTAGGAAATAAGTGCTGGCCTACGTCAGCGCACCTCGCCACACCTGCACAAGCGCCGATGTACGACATTACTTGTTAACCATATCGGTATAAAAGCCGCTGGCCTGAAGTATCACGGTGACTGGGTTTGCTGTTTGGTTATTCCAAAACCAACCGTGCGTACCAGTAAACGGCGCGATAACAGAACCTTTTGACTCGCTCACACTTTTCTCTTCGATATAGCTTTCAAATTCGTCACTCTTTGCGTTGGTCTTTTCACCATGAAAATCGTGGCTAATTTTTTCGCCATTTTTGGTTTTCCAAGAATAGATAAGTGTGGCGCCTTGCGTCATCAGCGTTTTCACTTCCAAGCCTTGCGATGGCTGCAAAACAATTTCGCGAGTGTCGGCGCGATAGGGAACCGACTGCTTCGACGCGATTGCCTTTTGCACGCTTGTAACGGACGCGATAGATGGTGCAGCTGGTGTTTTTGCACTGCTACCGGCTGATGTTGCGCTTCCAGACAGGTTTTTGATGCCAAGCATTTTGCCAATACCGGTTGGATCTACACCGTATTCAGCGGGAAGTATTGTGGTAACTAAAACAACCGCTGCGATAATGACGGTGATGAGTAAGCCACGTAACAGCTCCCGCTTTGACGCCAAGCCAGCGCCATCAATTTGTTGAGTATGCATAAATAACATCCTTATTTAATTAGAAAACCAGTGAATTGATAACCTGCCAACGTGAATCCCGCAGCCATCAACGCCAAGTTGGCAGTGACCGCATAACGCCCAAAACTCGGGGTTGATCGCCAATACCGCATCACTACTAGAATCATGCCAAGCGCTAATAACTGCCCTATTTCTACGCCGACATTAAACGCGATCATGTTGGGTACTAAGCCATCGGCTGAAAGCGCCAAGTCTTGCAACTTCGTGGCTAACCCTAGACCATGCATAAAGCCAAAAATAAGTACGGCCGCTTTTTTATTCGGTTGCACATTAAAAAACTTTTGAAAGCCACCTAAGTTATCAAAGGCACGATAAACGATTGAGAACCCGATAATCGTATCAACTAAATAAGCATTGATATGCCAGCCATTTAATACGCCCAACAGCAGCGTCACACTATGGCCTATGGCAAACAAGGTCACGTACAGCCCAACATCTTTTAACCGGTACAAAAAGAACACGACGCCAAATAAAAACAGCAGATGATCATATCCAGTCACCATATGCTTTGCGCCAAGATAGAGATATGGCAGCAAGTGCATGCCCTTATTTTGGACCAAAAAATTCTGATCGCCATCGGATACCGTGTGCGCATAGGCCGTGCCCATGCAAAGATACGCCACAACCGTAAATACCATTGTGAGCCACACTGGCTTATGTCGAAATAAATTGCGATATTTTAAAAACGCTTTCAAAGACTTCTCCTTACATAAAGTTTAGTGTTTTTTTTGTACGCCGATTTGCCCCCGCTGTGTGAGGGTTAATGTGGCTGCAAAACAAATTAGTGCGTTGTGTAAAAACGTTTGATGATCTAAATACGCCATAGATGCGAAATGCGCGATCTTAGCCCAGGCTGCCACCGCAATGACGGTGGCAGCCTCGACTTAGCAATCCGATATCTGGACTAAATTAGAACGCGATGCAATTGCTGCAACGCAAACGAATGCTACGCGACGGCGTAGTGAGGGCGCGGAGGCCGGAACGGTGGATCGAGCGCCGTAAAATAACTATGCGGCTTTAGATACGACAATCGCGATTGCAGTGCAGGTGCCATCAAAACTGCCAACGTACCCGACGTCGCGGTACCCATATGGCTAAATAAATGTCCAATTACACTATGCGCTTCTTCGTGCTCGTGCGCGCTGTGCGTTGCAACCGCATGCGCATGATCCGTCGCTTCAGCGTCACCATGCCAGTCATCAGAAGAAACGATGTTTTGCACGTTGCGATGTTCTAAATTTTCATGCGACGAAAGCATACCCGCCGCGAAACTGGGCGACAAAAACGTAACGAGCATTACGCTTAGCAATAGGTGTGCAACATGATGAAAAAGGCGAGCCGACATTTTTAGCTGCAAAACTCCATGAAGTTAACCCATAACTTTATAGTACAATAGTACCAACGTCAATGCGAAGAATATTGCGTCAGGGTGCCGCAGTGGCTGTTAACCCAACGTTTTTACGACACGCATGAATGGCACTTCCACTCTGTGCGCAGCGCAAATGACTGGAAGGATCGATTGGAATTAAAAACTTTGCCCGAGAAGACAAAGGGCGGTATCAAATGTTGAGTGGGTTAGTAATGGTGTTGTTGGGATGTGTCGCTAAGCCAGGCGATAAAATTGGGTGGGAAGACTGGCAATTAGAGGCAGTAGACATGGAAAACATGCGCATCGTTAAAGTGTTGGCGACACCCATGGCAACCGATTTGCCAATACCCACAACCAACCCCGTTACTCTGATCGACGATGAAAAAACGTCGTTAATTGTCCCTTAGACTCCTATAATTGAACGGTGTCCCAAATTTGGCAGATACATTTTTGTTGGCGCTCATCGTCAACTCCTGTGGTTGGGAGGATTACCATCGCGCGGTGTTGCGCTTGGTTGGATGCTCACAACGAATTGTCCGTATTGTCCAAGGTCATCTATACAGTCATTTTACCGTTACACAAAATCAAGTTCGCGAGAGCCAGTAAATTGCTCGAATAAAAGTTATGAAGCTCACGACGCAACAAATTCCAACTTGAGAAATCAAAGCGTAACTCAAGAAGGCTGACGTGCCTCCAATTGCAGCCAATGCCCGCCCCTTTTCCGATTGCGAACAGCACACTCAAACCTCCACTGCCAAAGGTCAATGCGCCCAGAGTCAATACGTAACGCAAGGGTAGCGATTTTCTCCATACCAACGAAATCGTTAACGATACGTGAACATTCATAAGCTCGGACGAGACTCCCCACTGCCAAATCTAGCCAAGCGTCTTTTGTGCGTCCTTGCCTTTCCCACATGACTATCATTCGTTGAGCTTGCTTACGCAGGCTGTTCGATATACCCAAAATGCTGTCGGTTTCACGAAAAATGATGTCCTCCTGTATACCCGTAAGTGGGTTATGTTGCGCAGTGGCTGGAAGCACCTTATGTAGCATCGCCAATATCACATAAGTTTTTGAATAAGCATCCACACCACAAAACGCCACCTGCTTCGTCGCAACTTCAAGCGCAGCATACGTGTGAGCGGATGAAATTGAATCGCTATAAAGCCGTAATGCGAGATCCCGCGCGAATGATACTACCGTGGACAAGTAAACCATCACACTAGCCTTTGGAGGGGTCGCGCAAAACAATGTACGGCGAAGAACTTCTGACGATGCAAAAGTTGCGCAGTCGACTAACATGGCTACGGTTTCTGACCGTTCAGACTCACATACGGGCGGCTTTTCCAGAATCTCAAGCCAAAGTTGCCGGAAAAGTCTGATGGACTCAGTTCGCAATCCACAAAAGTATGCACTAGAAGCCAGCCGACGCCTCAGACGAATTCCAACTGTTGCGGTGTTCTGGCCTTTCGCAACGCTTTGCCATTGCTGAAACTCGCTACGATAATGTCCAGTATCACGTAGCGCGGTACACAACAACTCAAATCGCTTATCCTCCGCCCCGCTTGGAGCACCGGCTCTGCGAATCCATCGCAGGTTTCGCCACCCATCACCTATGCCAGCATATAACTCGGCGGTGTACTGCGAACGCAGCGATTCATTTGTTGCTTTAAATCGAATCCACTCCGCTGAATCTAGAGTCCTATTACCCGCTACGATCTGCATCGGTTCCTTGTAGTTCAGGTAGTCCCGCAGAAACTGTGTTGTATTTCCCTGAACGACCTGCCGCTGCTCACTAGCCGATAGGTATTTCATTAGAGGTACCTTGGATTGAATCGCAGCGGAGGCTGCTGGCATTGCTCGCGC
>JANMDR010000030.1:0-3649 GCA_031376425.1 Betaproteobacteria bacterium | reverse complement strand
ATCGTCTGCCCACTACATCGCTGGACCTATGATGGCGCAGGTAAATTACTGGGAGCACCGCATTTTGCGGCGCAACCGTGCTTACATTTGCCGCAAAAGCCGCTAAAAAATTGGCATGGTTTACTCTTTAACACCGAGCTTGATATTGTCGGTGATTTAGCCAAAATAGCGTGTGCGCCACGTTTAAATTTTGCGGACCATGTGCTCGATAAAGTGGAAGTCACCGAATACAACTTCAATTGGAAAACCTTTATTGAGGTGTATTTAGAGGACTATCACGTCGGTCCATTTCATCCGGGCTTAGGCAAATTTGTGGATTGCGACGATCTTGAATGGGAATTTGGTGCGCGACATAGCGTGCAAACCGTGGGTGTGCATCGCGAATTAGCGCAGCCGGGTAGTGCCACATATAAAAAATGGCATGAAACTGTGCTTAATTTTCGCCGTGGAGAAACGCCTGACTTTGGTGCAATTTGGCTGACTTATTACCCGAACGTCATGGTGGAGGCCTATCCGCATGTATTGGTGGTCTCCACCATCATTCCACGTGGGGTGGATAAATGCACCAATGTGGTGGAATTTTATTACCCAGAAGAAATTGCGTTGTTCGAGCGCGAATTTGTTGAAGCGCAGCAACAAGCCTATGCAGAAACCGCAGTGGAAGACGAAGAAATTTGCCAACGCATGCATGATGGCCGCAAGCTATTGTGGCAAGAAGGTCGTGATGAGCAAGGGCCGTATCAATCGCCGATGGAAGATGGCTTAGTACATTTTCATGAATATGTACGGGCGGCTATGGTCAACGCGCCTGATTTAACCCAGCCAACCAACGCCTACTCACATCGCTAAACGCAGCTTTCAACTCTTGTAGGCACCCTATTTTAGGGAAATTACAAATCAATTTTGGACACCATGACCTCATCTTGGATGCTTGTTGCAGGCTTTTTATTCGCGGCAGTGGGGGCATTTGGAAAAATTGCTGCAAGTGATTTTTCTAGCTTTGAGCTCGCGGCGTATCGATCATTAGTGGGTGTGGTGCTCATCGGCAGCTTTGTTATCGCGAAGGCAAGCAAACAAAATAAACCCTTGCTCAAGGAGTTTTCTAGCAGCCAATGGCGCGACCATGCTTGGCGCGGATCGCTCGGCAGCGTATCTCTGTTTGGTTATTTCTATGCCCTCACGCATCTGCCGCTGGCTACCGCTGTTACACTCAATTACACGTCACCCTTGTTTTTGGCGGTGCTTTCCACATTTTTACTGCGGGCGCATTTTAAGCCGATGCTATTATTTTCGATTTGCGTCGGATTTTGCGGCATTGCCTTGCTCTTGCGCCCCACGTTTGTAGGCACCAGCGCCATCGCCGCGATAGTGGGTCTGCTATCTGGTTTTTTTGCGGCTTCGGCCTATATTAATGTGCGCAAATTAGGCGATGCCGGTGAACCGGAATGGCGCGTTGTGTTTTACTTTAGTTTAATTTCATGCGTTTTAGGCTTTGCGATTCACGGTATCTTCTACGGCGCATTCCACGTAATCACATCCACTAATTGGCTTAATTTGTTGTACATGGGGTTAGCAGCCACCTTGGCACAGCTGGCGATGACGCGTGCCTACCACGCAGGGAATCCGCTAGTGGTGGGCAGTTTCGCCTATTCGACAGTCGTATTCTCGGCCATTATCGGCGTCGTGTTTTTCAACGAAATATTGCCCGTAATTAGCGTGGTTGGAATCGGTATTATTATTGCGGCTGGGATACTCGCTAAAAAAAGCGAAGCGAAGAAAACTTCTTAATTTTTGGATAATCAACTATGTCGCCATCCATTAGCACTGCCGACCTTCAAGCCTTAATAGCGAACCCTAATCTACGGTTGTTTGATTGCCGCTTTGACTTGATGGATAAAACCAAAGGAGCGGCATTATTTGCGGCGGGACACTTACCTACTGCCCAATATGCGCATTTAGAGTCCGCACTATCGGGTGAAAAAAACGGCAGTAATGGCCGCCATCCCTTGCCGTCTCCTGCTGCGTTTATAACGTATTTAGAGACTTGTGGCGTTAGTGAGGATTCACTCATCGTCGCCTATGACGATGTGGGGGGGCAGTTTGCCAGCCGTTTATGGTGGTTATGCAAATGGGTGGGGTTGAAGAATATAGCTCTGCTTGATGGTGGCATAGGCGCTTGGACGCGCGAAGGCCGCGACCTAGTATCGGCACCTGTCAATTATGCGCGCACGGCATTATCGTTACGCGCTGATCCACGCATGCATTTGAGCGCAGACGAGGTGCTGGCACGGCTTAACACACCCGACATGCTCCTCATCGACGCCCGTGCGGCCGAACGTTTTCGCGGCGAAGTGGAACCCATAGACCCCGTAGCAGGGCATATTCCCGGCGCTACGAACCGTTTTTATAAAACCAATTTGAATGCTGATTTAATGCTGCGCCCTACGGCAGAACTGCACGCCGAATTTACCGCAATGATGGCGCAGCAAGGCGTAAGGTATGCATCGCAAGTAGTACATCAATGCGGCTCTGGTGTGACCGCATGCGCGAATATTTTTGCGATGGAAGTGGCTGGCTTGAACGGTGCCGTTTTATACGGCGGTTCGTGGAGCGAATGGATTGCCGATACCTCGCGACCCATCGTCGGTACTGCGCGATGATCGCGCCCCAAACACGCAACATGAAATAGTTATGCATCGGCAAATGCTTAGCAAGTTAAACCTAACAGCAGCTTTAACCCTGCTGTCATGGAACCTGATGGCAGCGTTAACCCTGCTGCAAGTGGCGCAATCAACTTACGCACAACCATCGGCAGCGGTAGTCGCGCAAGATATTGCATCCACGACGCAGCAATGGTCAGAAATACGTGCAGAGGACATTCGTCCTTATTTAGAGTTTAAATCCACCACCTTGCTCGACTGGCATCCAATTACACGGCAAGCATTGGTGCGCACAGAGAACGCTGGGGGCAACCACAAACTGCAAATAGTGGAAGGCGAAGGTGGCAAACTTAAGCCCCTCTTCGACCCCAACTTAACGCCTACCCAGATTTTATCCAATGGGAGTGGTATTGGCCAAGCGTGGTTTGAGCCAAAGGTCGGTCGCTATATTGTTTTTGAACAAATACAAGGCGACGGTGTACGGCTGTTGAAATTGGATATTTCGACCGAATCGCAAAATCTAATAACTGCAATTAGCCCCGCAAACCAACACGCCGCAAACCTTACGTTCAATCGTGAAGGCAATCAAATTGTATTCACTACGCAGCACCCAGTAGCCGCTAAACCAGCCAAAACCACCATTCACCTTGCCACACCCCTCAAACCAGATACGCAACGCGTTCTTGCCACTTTAAATGGCTCTGGATACACTGATTTTAAGTTCTCACCCGACGGTAAATCACTTGTATATCTACAAACTACTGGCCTCAATGCTACCAATCAAGCGCAACAATCTCTTATTTGGGTGCTCGATATCGCATCCGGCACATCCAAGCGCGTCACACCTGTATCCAGCACCCCTCTTAAGGCACCCTATTTATTGGCATCTCCAAGGTATTCTGAAGACGGAAAAAGCCTTTATCTACTCTCCAATATTGATAGCGACTTCAAGCGCTTAACTAAGCTCGACATCGCTACCGGCAAAATGG
>JANMDR010000014.1:0-27069 GCA_031376425.1 Betaproteobacteria bacterium | reverse complement strand
TGCCTAGGTTGGCGGTGGTGGGTGTGAGGGTAGCCGTTACCGGCGGTGGTGTACCGCCAGTACATTGCAATGGATAGTTGATTGGGCTAGGTATATTGGGGGCGTTGTGGGTAATGCTTAGGGTGGCGGTGAAGTTGCCTGCGGCTGTAGGGCTACAGGTGATGCTGAATATACAAGTGCCAGCAGGGTTGATGGTGCCAGAGCAGCTATCAGGGGCGTTAAATAGGCTGGCGTTGGCACCAGTGATTGATTTGCTTAAGCTGATGGCGGCGCTGCCGGTGTTTTGCAGGGTTACTGTTTGAATAGCCGATACTGTGGGTGTTGGGCTAGTGACCGGAACGCTGCCGAGGTTGATGGTGCTTGCCGGTGCGGGGGTTGCGACCAGATTCGGTAGGGTTTGGACACTGAGGGTGGCGGTAACGAAGGAGACTTGGCCGCCGATGTCGGAGTTAAGCGCCCCTACTGGTACGTCAAGGTTGTAGAGGCCCACTGTGGGGCTGGTGACACCGGCGGTGATGAAGCAACTGCCGCTGGCAGGTACGGTGCCGCCGGTGAGGGTGAGGGTAGTTGCGGTTTTACTGGCCACACCGCCGCAGGTATTGCCGATGACGGTAGCGGTGAAGGTGGCGCCAAGGGTGGGGCTGATGTTTACGGTTAAGCCAGTGGCAGGGACGGTATCGCTGTTGTTGATGATGAGTTTGTAAATGGATTCACCGTTGGTGCCGATCACGGGTGGGGTGAAGCTGGGGACACCGGAAAGTGGGGTGGGTGCTGGGGGTATGGTGGTAATAGTAATAGTGGCGGTGGCGGTTGTGGCAGCAAGGTAATTGGCATTGCCGGCTTGGTTGGCGGTGACGTTGCATGGCCCGGCAAGAACATAGGTGACGGTATTGCCAGCGACGGTACAGGTGCTAGGTGTGGTGCTGGCAAAGATAATTGCGTTGCCGGATAGGCCGCCGGTGGCGCTGAGTGTTTGCGAGATGCTGCTTAAGAGCACGGGGGTGGCTGGGGTGAAGCCGGTGATGGTTTGTGGGGCTTGCACACCTGTGCCGGTTAAGTTAAGTACTAAGGGCGCGCCCGCACTAAAATTTATCGTAATCGTTTCCGTATAAGCCGTGACTGCCTGAGGGCTAAACACTAAATTTAAAGCACAACTCGTACCGGGATTAAAGGCAACTGAACCTACACCCGTCGGCCCCAACGTGCAATAAAGGTTAGCTGGAGTGCCATTAGTGTCAAAAAACACAGCCGGATTGCTGCTCACAATACTCGTAATATTAACCGCAGCGCCTAGAGCGGGATTATTGATAGTTACCGTATTCACCCCGCTTGAACTAAATACTGCCAGACTGCCGAACGCAACCGCGGGTACGCTCAACGTAGGCGGCGACGCAGAATTAAAAAGTACTGATGGAGAGATTTCTGAGGTATTACCAGCCTCCATTCCGGCGGCTACTGTCGCTATCATGGTGAAGCGTATCGGCGGTGTGATCGCCGGTATATTGATTGTCGGATTAACTGCAAGCACGCCCGCAGCGTTAGTAATTTGCGAACCGGCGCTAACGATGGTCGAACACTGAGCGCTAACAACCGGATCAGTACAAATTACGTAGTTATAAGAAGTGGACGCTAAACCGTCAAGTTTAAACGTAAGGTTTACACCACCAGCGCCGTCTGAAATCACGGTCAATATTTCCGGATAATTGCTGAGGCCATTACCACCGCTATCGAGATCAAGCGCGACATCATTTAGGGATGGTACACCATCGCTATCCAAATCTACGCCAATTGCGTTACCGTAAATGCGATTACCATTAGCAATGCTCATATCTAAACTATTGCGTTGCGATGAGCTGCTGATAGAAACACCGGCAATGGAGTTACTCGCAATGATATTATTACTCATAATAATATCGTTAGAGCCGTTTATAAAAATACCTTTGCCATTGGGGTCAGCAGACAGTAACGCCCCTACACCAATGAGATTATTATTAATATTACTTGCGGGAGCAAAGGTTTGATTTATCGAATGCACACCGAAACTGGTGTTACCACTAATGATGTTTTTATTGCCGGCGGCAGGCGAACCAATCTGCATATCTGCCGCCGCGTCATGGTAAACACCAATGTCATTGAGCCGCAGCTTATTACCCATAATTTGCGTTGCCCCAGCACCCGACGTCACGGCAATCGCCGCACCGAAGGCAACACCCTCAATGTTAAGTCCGCGAATAGTCACTGGATTGGTAGCGATATTTCCTGGTCCAAAAATATCTAATGCATTACCCGAAGTAATACCGCTCCCATCAATTTTAAAGCCGTATGTGGCAGTTGACGCCAGTTTTGGCCCATTGCTATCCGGCGATGAGCCAGCATTGCTGAACCCGTCAATCGTGGTCTGGCAATCACCGACGGAGATCGGTGACAAAAGATTAATAACGCTACTAGGCGGGAGATCAAACTTAATCAGGTAGGGATTACCCGGACAAGTTGCGCTACCTTCACCGGCTATATCTGTAAGAACGCCACGCAGTGTGCCCACACCCATATTGGCAACACTGGAAACTTGAAAAAACCGCGTATTAAATATTGTGCGATAAAAATCATTGCCGCTGCTGCTGATTGTTGTTGTGCCGCTCGCACAAACGCCGAAAGGACAAAGTAACTTTGGCGCACTCAAAGTACCAATCATACCACTCAATTGGCCGCGAATGGTGTCAAAAGGAGGTGTGAACAACGCAGGCGTGGCGAGTTGATTGAGTACAAAAGCGCCGCCTGGAGTAAGACTCACGCTGCCACTTACCTGTAGTTGATCAAAAGTACTGGAACTGACGTCCGCAAAATAGTTACCTGTTCCAGTCTGTACATAATTACCAGTAATGGATTGTATTGCAATTACACCGTTACCACCGGGCGACATGGTGGTGCCCGCATTTTGCACAATCGGTGCCGTGAGGTTAGAAATTGTGGTGATACCGTTTGCAAGTTGCAGGGTTCCTGCCGTTTTGGAAATGGTGCCGAGGCCAGCCAATACAGAGGTAGGACCAGACATTGCAAATGTGGTGCCAGCGCCCAAGGTAAATACGTTTGGGTTGGGAACGGTTAATGTACCGACGTTGGTGATACTTAGAGCAGTAGCCGAAACGGCTGTGGTATTGATCGTTAATAAACCGTTATTAAGCAATTGGCTACCGGCAACACCGATCAGATCAGCGCCGACATCCAGAACGCCGAGCGGATCAACAATAATCTGTGACGTAGCGTTGAGCCCAACGGGAGCATTGATCCGGCTAGAAACACCAGTAGTTCGAATGCGTAATGTCGCGTTATTCAGTGTGAGCTGGTGTGATACCTCGATCAAATGCGCGGGGCCAATATCTAATTCAATGTCAGTAAGCACAATGGGTAATGAGGCACCAGTAAACGCGCTATTAGGTGCCCCGCTATTGAGTGCGGAAATTTTTGACCCTGCTACCCCCGTAAGCATGGCGCCATCACTTATCGAGAGTGAGCCGACAGTGAATGTAGTGCCAGGTACTGTCACCGTTATGCCCGTATTAATGACGGCGTTATCACCTGGTTGCGGCCCCGTTGGACACCCGCCCCACGCGGCGTTCCAAGCCACGTTTACTGAGGCGGTACAAGTCGCCGCAAGCGCTCCCGTGGGCATCGCTAATGAGGTAACGAACCCCGCTGTCAACAGAGTGGAAAACAGCTTAGCTTTCAGAGTAGCTTTCAGAGTAGCTTTTAGAGTTTTGCGCATAACGACCTCAACAAAAAGGGAACGAGCGGATTTAGCTACTTCATATAGTAATGGAAATCAATTTATCTTGCAGGCAATGGCATACCGCGAACGGGGTATTAGCGCGTGATTTTTAGGTTAAGCGTGCGCTAATACACAAATTATGCACTAATGCTAGGGTGACGTTAGGCGAAATCGTTAAATCGACTTACTTAAGCAACCTTGTTTTGGGTGCCACAATGTGGCCGTACATTCCTAGGTTACATCCCCGCTTTACATACCCTTAAACTGCGTCTGATGTGCGCGGCTCACTTCCAATTTTTCCACTTTTCCGCGCAGACGCACGGTCATTTTTTCACCTTCTTCACGCACAACATTGTCAATAGCTCTAATATTGACAATGGTAGATCGATGGATACGCCAAAATTGATCGGGGTCAAGCTCAGCTTCTAACTCGCTAATCGATGTACGGATGAAGGCCTCACTATTGGCTGTGACCAGTCTAGTGTATTTATTATCGGATTGCAGATACAGAATTTCTTCCACCATGATGAACCGTACCTGCTTGCCGACGCTGGCTTGAATAAACTTTAAATAGCTCGACTGGGTTTTGTTTAAACTTGACGCCACTTCTTTAGCGCTGCGGTCTAGCGCGGCTTCACCCGTGGCGCGTTTGCTTAAACTGAGCTTTAATCTATCAATGCTTTTACGCACCCGTGCTAGGCGAATTGGCTTCATGAGGTAATCCACCGCGCCTTTGTCAAAGGCTTCTATGGCGTGATCATCAAAGGCAGTGACGAATACAATTAAGGTATCGGTAGTGACATTTTCAGCCGTTTCGAGGCCGGTCATGCGCGGCATTTTAATGTCGAGAAAAGCGATATCGGGTTTGTGCAGTTCGATAAATTCTAGTGCCTGAAAACCATCGACTGCTTCCGCAACAATTTCGCACTCCGGCCAAAGTTCGGTGAGCATATCGCGTAACTCATCGCGCAATAGGGATTCATCATCAGCGATGACTGCGGTAATTTTTTGGCTGCTCATGATTGACTTTCAATTGGAATAATTAATGTAGCTACGACACCATGCGGCGCGTTGGCGGAAATTTCTAGGCTGGCATTCGTACCAAACAAGCTTTGCAAGCGCTCGCGAATATTGGCTAAGCCGATGCCCGTGCCGCTGGTATTGGCACGACCAAAGCCAATACCGGTGTCTGTTACCACCACTTTGCAGCGCGCTCCTTCCAATGCCTGCAAATGCTGAGCAATCACTATTATTTCACCGCCCTCACTCGAAGGTTCTAACCCGTGCTTGACGCTGTTTTCAACCAAGGTTTGCAGCAGCATAGGCGGGAAAGTAATAGCGCCTAAATCAGCAGGAATATCAAAGCGAAATGTTAAGCGCACGCCCATGCGAATTTGCATAATAGACAAAAAACTTTCCGATAGCTGCGCTTCACGCGCGAGGGTGGAATGAGTTTGGCGCATGCGCGGCAGCGCCACATGCAGATAGTCACTCAAATGGTCGAGCATTACGGTGGCACGCGCGGTATCGCGCTTCACCAATGAACGCACATTAGCCAAAGTATTCAATAAAAAATGTGGCTCTATTTGCGCTTGTAATAAACGCAGTTGCGCCTCGGCGGCTTGCTTCGCGCCCTCTTGTTGCTGCAATAGTAGCCGTTGCTGTGCGCGCCTTGAGATGCCGCGTTCAGATGCCACAAAATCTTTTACCACGGCAATACCGGCAAAAATAATGCCATATACAAATGGCTGCCAGCTTTGCAGTGCGGCTTGATTCCAACTTACCATCGCACCGGGATGCGCGAAAAGCCAAACCACACAAGACAACAAACTACCTAAAGCAGCACCGCCCACCAACACCGGCACGATGCGAATCCAACCGGCACGTGCGCCGCTATTGGCATGTAATACAGTCAACGCCAAGCATGCAAAAGCATACCCTAACCACAATTCCAAAGCGTATAAAACCCAGTGTTGTGCGAACGCAAAGTAAGCAATAACGCCAAACGCTAAAGCAATGAGCGTGGGCAGACTTGCAACCGTCTTCGGCGCAAAACTAGTAAGTGCTCCATCCGGTTCGTCACGCACGGCAACCACAAATTGTGCGAAGCGCGCTTTAAGTGATTGCGCCACTCGCGTGAACCTTGCGGCGCTCATGATTTTGCCCCCGTACCTGATGGTGCTGTGCGAATCTGTGGCGCTTGAACTGGCGGCGTGGCGGGGAAGGAAGGTAAAGCCGAAGCAGGCGCGTCTCTTGAGCCAGACACATACAATACTGGGTTCGATACCGAAATAGTGCCACTACCAAAAAGCAATATGCCCGTCATCAGCACAGTAGCATCGTCAGGCACTACCAGCTCGGTATTCACTGTGACCCATTCGCTATTGCCTTTCAGCGGGCGATCTTCCATCATGTTTAGCGCCGCACCATATTGGCCTTCACGATCAGCGCGTATCCATAATCGGGCGTTGTCTTTTACCTCATTGAGCTTCACCTGCGCCGATAAGGTAACTTGCTTACCTCGATAGGCGTCCACTGGCCATGCATAACGCGCCGCAGCGAAACCAGGTTCGGATGATGTGCAGCGTAGCGACACCGGACGACGTGACAACCACGTCGGGCGCTCTCCCTGAAACGCTTTGCAATTAGCAGTATCGGCACGCGCGGATGTCCATCTCCAGCCGGGTGGCAGAGGTGCTTCAGCGCCTAATTCCGTCAAGCACCATGAGATGGCGCAAGCGATAAGCAGTACGTAAATTTTCATATTATTGTGCGGTGTGGCGGGTTTGGTTAAACGCTTGACGTTGGAAAATATCGACATTCAAATAATATCAAGCCCACACGAAAAACAATTGCCGCAAACGATTAGGCTGCCAATTTTGCGACAAGCTGCGGTTTTTCGATCCTTTTTGGGGTTATTTTTGAGGCATTATTGCTACTTTTAATGCGGAGAGTTAAAAATGAAATCTATCGGCTTAGGCTTAATCACATCATTGGTTTTGCTCAGTGGCTGCGCCACCACCACTACTGAATTGCCCAGCAATATAAGTTACACCCTGTCTGCCGCTAGTAAATGGACTAAAACCAACACCATTCCTTACAAGGGCAAACAAGACGATATTTATTTTATCAATCAAAATACCGGATGGTATGGCAACGGTGCAGGCAAGATTTATAAAACCATTGATGGTGGTACGACATGGATTGAAAAATTGAGCAAGCCCGGCACTTTTTTTAGAACCATCGGTTTCATTGACGAAAAAATTGGGCTTGCCGGTAACATCGGCATTGATTACTTCCCCGGCGTGACTGACACCACACCCATGTACATGACCGAAGATGGCGGCGAAACATGGAACGTGCTAACTGATAAAGCCAAGGTAGAAGGCCCGATTATCAAGGGTCTGTGTGCGATTGATATTTTACGTACCCAGTTTATCAATGCTGGTTACTTGGATAGCCGTGTGGTGATTCACGCCGCAGGGCGAGTCGGTGGCCCGGCGATGTTGATGCGTTCGCTTGACGGCGGAAAATCTTGGAGGACTCAGGATTTATCCCATCTAGCCGGTATGATTTTAGACATTAAGTTTTTTGATGAATCCACTGGCTTTATTTTTGCCGCCAGTAGCGCTGACACCGCAAAGGCCAACGCCTTAATTTTAATGACTACCGACGGTGGCAGCACATGGACCAAACGCTACCAATCCACACGCCCCTTCGAGCTTACATGGAAAGCATCATTCCCCAGCCGCAAAGTAGGCTATGTCACCATTCAAAACTACGATCCCGACAAAACTAAATCACAACGCTATGTCGCCAAAACCACCGACGGCGGCCTAAGCTGGCAAGAAGTTCCCTTAGTGGATGACCATAGCGTGCGCCAATTTGGCGTGGGCTTCATAAATGAAAATATCGGCTGGGTCGGGGCAATTGCCGGTGGATTTCAAACTATCGATGGCGGTAAAACATGGACGCCCGCAGCGCTAGGCCGTGGTGTAAATAAAATTCGCGTACTGCAAAAAAGTGAAGGTGGTTTCGTAGCTTACGCAATTGGCTTGGATGTGCATAAATGGGAATAAACCCTATATCGCCGTATCATCCAATTACCGTAGTAGCGCGTATAGCTATTGTCTCCTTCAAATATTTTGGATAATCGCACCTATGAAAACGCATATCACCCTTTTTACCGCATTCGGCATAGCTAGCGCCGCTGCCAGCGCCAGCACCCTCATTCATGCCCAAGCTTTTGATCATAACCACACCGCATTTACGGCGGTACTTGCCAAGCACGTAGTATTGATTGACGGCGGCAAGGCATCGCAGGTTAATTACGCTAATTTGGGTAAAGACAAAGCCGCGCTCACCGCTTACTTGGCGGGGCTTTCAAAAGTGACAGATGCGGAATTTAAGGCATGGAATAAAGCCGAAAAATTGGCGTTTTTAGTAAATGCCTACAATGGCTATACGCTTGATTTGATTTTACAAAACTACCCCGTAAAATCAATCAAAGACATTGGTAGTGTTTTTGATGACCGTTGGAATCGCAAATTTTTTAAATTACTCGGCCAAGATTTTTCGCTCAATAAAATTGAGCACGATACCGTACGCAAGCCCGGCGCTTATGACGAGCCGCGCGCCCATTTCGCCCTTAATTGCGCATCAATCGGCTGCCCTACCTTGCGCGAAGAAGCCTATACAGCTGAAAAACTCGATGCGCAATTAGAAGCCCAAACAGTGCGGTTTTTATCTGATCGCTCGCGCAATCGATACGCTAGCGGCAAACTTGAAGTTTCGATGATTTTTAAATGGTTCAACACCGATTGGGAATCAGGCTATAAAGGTTTTAACGGCAAAACGACACCGATTAAAAGCCGCCCTGAATATTTTGCGCGATACGCAAAATTATTAGCCGATAGCCCAGCAGATCAGCAAAAAGTTGTAGACGGTAAAGCGGAGCTGAGCTTTTTAGAATATGACTGGCGGCTCAATGGTGTCGGCGGCGCGAAGTAACGCTCCACATATCCCAATATAACGCTAGACCTATCGCTAGACCTTCTATAACCGGAATAGCGATAGGCAGTGAATAGGGGCTACCAATGGTGATGCCAGCGTTCAAACCGAGATTAAAATAAGTTAGATAAGATAACGGTAACACCAAACTCGCTACCCAGGGTGTTACAAAACGAGTACCTGCCGCAAGCGGCAGCAGCCACAGTAAGTACCACGAATTTACCACCGGCGCAAATAGCAGGAGCACGCCGAACGCCCCTACCAAAGTGGTTTTAGGCGTATCAAGCAGTGTTGTTTGGGATAACTTGCCCCTGTACTGCCTCACCTGCCAGATTGCAATGGCCGCCCACGATAGACACATTAACCCACCAGCAGTGACGCGTGCGGTATGGGAGTCCACCACGCTTCTGATTAATCCAAAACCCAGCGCATTAAACTGCCAGTCACGAGCAAAGGTAGAGAGTGATCGAAATGCTTGTATGACCGCCTCGACAGACCCAATCGGTGGCAATAAAAATGGTAACCAAAACACGATATACGTAAGTCCACACGCAAAAATCACTCTTGCGCATGGCACCAGCAGGCCAAGCAAAGTGGCAGTATTGAGCGACCCAGCGCTGCTAATAGCAGGAATGGCGAGCAATAGAAACGGTAACGCTAATAATGCGTTTACTTTCATCGCCGTGGCGCATCCGAGCCAAACGCCACATCGCCATAATTGTTGTTTCTTTAATGCTACCCAAGCAAAAAACAGAAGAGCGCCAATAACACCATCGGGATGCATCGCCACCCCCACCTCATGCAGTACCAAAGGGCTCAAGGCATAAAGCGCCGCACGGCGTGTGCCAAATTGAGAAATCAGCACGTATACCAGCGCCAAATCTAGGCTTAACCACAGCACACGAATTGGCCATAGTGCACCCGGCCCAATATAAGCAGCAAAAGCAAACAGCCATTGTAAGGCGGGACCGTAAATAGTTGGAATATCTGGATTATTTAGCGCTGACAACGCCTGCGTAATCCGCTCAGGTACCGGCGTGCCGCCTAAAACTAGGATATCGCTGGCGAAAAATTTACTCGGTGCGTATAGGTAGGGATTACCGCCGATTACGGTTTGATAGCCATCCCAGAGATAACGATAAAAATCATCTTCAAAGTATGGCGTGCTCCATAGCGTCAGCAAGCGTATGACCAAAGCCCATCCCAAAACTTGCGCAATAGTTGGCGTTTGTGGGGAGAGCTTTTCACTACAAAGCAGGAGCGCCGTTGCTGCACAAATCAAGGTAGTCCATACCGTGATTGAGAGCGCCCCTGCACTTGCACCGGAAAACTTTCCGTAGAGAATTAGGCTGAGGAAAACGGCAAAAATAACGGCACCCAGCGCATGCCACGTCCATCGACTCATCATTTCGCAAGGATAGCACGGACGCTATTTAGGCATTGACCCATCATAATTGGCACGCTTCGGCGAGTAACCAAGGGGCGTTCTCCATTCTGCTAGCTTTAACGCAAAAATTTTACCAATGATGCCGTGCGCTGCACCGATTACGCCTGAAACTGTACCGCTAATCTTGGACTTCCCTACACGCCGCTTGGTACTCACAGAAACTTCAGCCACTCGCATGCATGCTTGCAGTGCTTTAATTTGCATCTCGACTGTCCAGCCGAAGGTTTTATCGGCCATCTGCAAACAGTTAAGCGCGTCGGTGCGTATTGCGCGCAATGGCCCCAAATCACTAAGCCATTGACGCTACAACGCAAAAATTAATAATGATGCAACCGCGTTACCTACTCGTTGTGGGGGAGTAAGGGCCCCATGTTCCTGTAACGCAGGTGCGCGGACACCAATCACCAAGTCATGCCCACAGGCTATTTCATGCAGTAACGCATGCACATCACTCGCCGCCACGCTGCCATCACCATCAGCAAAAAGCACTATATCAGGTTGCGGCCTGAGCAGTGCAATAGCATCAAGACCCGCTAAACAAGCAGCACCGTAGCCGCGCATCGATGCGGTTACCACCGTCGCGCCCGCATTACGGGCTTCGTTTGCCGTGTCATCAGTAGAGCCGTTATCGCAAACGTAAATCGCATCAATTAGGGCACCTCTTTCATTACAGAGCGCACGTAAATCGCGCACAACCTGACCGATGATTGGTGCTTCGTTAAGCGCCGGAATCACCACAACTACAGAGGGTTGTGGTGATCTCAATGTTTCTCGTCTCTGTTGCAGCGAAGTACTACTGTAGTTACCGAGATGTCTAGAGGTTGGCACGTTAGCTAACTAGTTAAAACGAGCTTTGAAGCGACAAGCCAATAACCTTACCTTCGGCAGTATTACGTTGACCCTTTTTATCCCCAAACTGAAGTGCCGCAGTCAGTGACTTATTGATACGAAAACCAAGGGTGACCGAAGTTAATGTGTAGTCTTCCTGCACTTCAGGAAAGCGCGCTGGCGAAAAGCCGGGACCGCCAATATCTAGACCGTCTTTTGCATCCACTTTTTCGTAGTTTACGCCAGCAAATAGCATCGGGGTGAAATTCACATTTGCACCTAGTTTGATAAAGTTTTCGTTAGGTACAGGTGCCTTGCGATCACGATATCCCAATGTGCCGTAGGCACTGAAGGTCGAATTAAATATCTTACCAACACTTATCGAGACTTCTAATGCGTTCGCGCCATCACCAATGGCCGGTAGTGCACCAGTGTCGTAACTACCTTTGATAATTGCCGCCGCCCCTAGCGTGACTGAAAGCGGATCAGCACCGGTATCATCAAGCAAACGATAGCGCAAACCTAAACGCGAGTCGGTTACACCGGATAAGCCACCGTTCGGCGCCAAGCCTAGCACCTGAATAAAACTGCTCTTAGCATAGCCCACTGTGGCATCAATCGCTAATGCATCGCTTACCCCATAGTTGTAGCTTAGTCCAAAATTAGTTTGTTTTAGCGTCGCCGGTAATTTTACAGATGCATTGCCGGGCTTAAAATCGTCTGACTTTTGGTTTGCCAAGGAGATCGTTAAATCGGAACTGCCAGGAGACGGCAACCATGGTGTTTGTGCGTTGGCATTTGCACCAACAAAAATGATTGCAAAGGCACTCAGTGCGGCCATCGCCAATGGTTTTGGAGTTAATTTTTTTATCATTATTTGCCTGCCATATTAGTTAAGTTAAAGCGCTTTATCAAATAGGTGTTCACAGCTTCCAAATCGTCTTCGCTCAGCTTAATTTTGCTTTCTTTGCTATTGAGCGAATCAAACACGGATTTAGCATCCGAAGAACCCTTCGCCATGAAGGCATAAGCGCAACCTTCGCAGGCAACTTGCTTAAAAAATATGGATTTGCCCACGCTATAAGCATCGGCACTTTGGCTACTGCTTAAAGACATGGAGCCAGACGCAAAAGTAACGGTCGTTACGAATGCCGAAGCAGCGACAAATACTAGCGATGCAAATTTTGCTGTTGATGAACGTTGCAACTTCATAAGAATCTCCTTTTTAATTACTACAGAAATGCGAGAAAACGAAAAAAGCAACACATAGCGCAACCAAATTGACGAACTCTACGTATATCAATCACCGATCACTACATCCGGTATCCATTTACGGCAGGTATTGAGAGTTTTGTTCTAACTCTAAAATTTCAATCATGCGCATGTCCTCCTATTTACGTAGAGAACCTTAATTAGATGCGGCAAATCGTTCAGTTAACCAAGCCAATCGTTCACCCTAAAAATTTGCCTCGCGTGCAGGAAATATCGCGCCCCGACCAAGCAGCCCAGCAAGGCATTGTTGGGCTTACTGGTAAGGCGGATGCATACTTATGGGATGGCGAAGACAAAACGATAGAATGGCAATTATGGGAAGGCTTTGGCTATATGCTCGTCACTGCGGGGGGGCTTGCCGCTACCTGTGCTACTGGCAAACAAACCCAATTGCGGCAGGGCGATTTACTGATCATGAACGAGGCAAATTCACGCAGCTTCACCATGGCGCTTGCAGGGGGTACAAACCCTATCGGCGCAGCCAACACAACCAAAGTAGCACGAAGCGCCGCTGAAGTGATCTACGGCAGCATGCGTGCTAATACGAGTGCCAATGGGGGTGTTGGCCAAAATGGCGGCGTCACTCAATGGCGCGCGCAACCGTTTACACACGCACCAACATGGGCTATGGCGGTATTGCAGCCTTCTGAAAGCGAGTGTGCACGGCTAATATCATTGGCGCAGCTATTACATAGCGAAACAAGCGCCGACGAAAACGCGACCCGCGTAATCGCCGGATTGCAAGCGACGCTGTTTGAGGCGCTGAGCCTGACACTTCGCGCCTATGACCCTTTAAGCATGCCCCAACTTACAGCAGGAATGGATGCCCATCTAAGTCGCGCACTGACAGCAATGGCAATAGCGCCAGGCAAAGCTTGGCGGGTGGAAACAATGGCACGCGAGGCGGCAATGTCGCGCACAGCATTCGCCGTACGCTTTAAATCAGTAATGCACAAAACGCCGCTGGACTACTTAACATCACTACGTATTCAGCACGCGGTAACTCAGTTTGCCAATCACCCTAACCGCACCATAGATGCTGTGGCTCGCGACGTAGGTTACGCGGATGAGTCTGCACTACGCCGCGCCTATCTGCGCGTGACAGGTGAAGCACTAAAATTGCGCTGACCAAAAAATCACGGTGCAACTGAAACGACAGCAGCAGGGCTTATCGCCGCGAAATTAAAAGTATCGCCTGCATAACGGGCAGTGATATTGCGTGTGCCTAATTGTGCCGGTAGCCAATCGCAAATCGCAGTGCGCACAGATAGGTCTACCGTAAATGTTGTAACAATAGCCTGCGCTGTACAGGTTGCAATTGGCACATCGTTTTCATAAAACGCGACCACCCCACTTGCCGATGCGCCTTGCGTTATGCCAACTTCGAGCCGCGTGGGGACAGCAATTTTTGCCGTTGCATTCGCCTTCACAGTGAGCACGGGCTGGATCGGCACAAACGATACCCGCACCGTGCAGTCTTTTGTAACGGGATCAGTCACCGCCAGTGAATTGCCCGCGCCTTGCGGCGTTAAAGCCGTGTTTGCATTAAGACCCACGGCACAGCTACTGCCAGCAATAGTGGCAATATGTTTAGGCGGTGCACTCACTTTAAATTCCGCTTGCTGGTTAAGCTCTATTGATTGCGGCGTACTCGGGGTAATGGTGCCAGTACTACCTGTGGGCGACGTTATTAGTAACGGTGTTACGGTATATCTCGGCAAATTTGCAACGTAACTTAAACCTAGTGAGCCTCCCGGAAAATTATGCACATTGCCACTATATTGTGCGGAAATAAAATGTTCGCCAACCTTCACTGACTCTAATGTTGTGGTGCAACTGGCCGCGCGTTCTTGTTCATCATTGGCAAAATACCGTTGCACAATAGGCTGTGCTGAACAATTTGCAAGCGGCACACCGTCCACAAAAAATGCCACTGTGCCATCGGCGTTGGTTGCACCTGTAATAACTGCCTTAAACGTTACCGGCATATTTTGCGGTGCGCTTGCAGGCGCATTGGGGGGGGCAAACACTGCTATTTTTGGCAATGTTGGTATAAACGTAACGATGGCTGTGCAGCTACCACCCAAGGGGTCAGTGACTAACTGGGTATTGCCACTGCCCAGTGGCACCAATGCGGTTGCACCCACTAAACTGGAGGGGCAATCGCCCCCGACTTTGGCGGTATAGCGAAACTGGGTACTAACATTTATCCGTGCCTGTGTACCGGTGCTTATGCTGAAAGGTAGGTTAGGAGAAATGCTACCCGCACTGCTAAAACCATTGTTAGCGATAAGCGGAGTGACGGTGAGCGTTGTTACTGGTGTGGGAAACGCCGCTGCTAACACTGCTGAAACGCTACCCACTCCAGCGGCCGCACGACTCCAATAGATATCGTAGCTAGCACCAAAGTTATAACCTTGAAAAAAAATATCACCAATACGCGCGGGCGGGCCGTAGGTTGCATCTGCCTGTGTTAAGTCCGTTTGCGTATAAACCAAGGTGCCATTGATACGATGCTCGATGGCAGTTCCGGTAAAGGTGATACCAAACTCGGTCCAGGTGTCATACTGAACCGCCATGGCGATGTCGTTCCAACCGACACCACTGCCATCAAACACGCGATATCGCGGTGTGCCACCATTGGTAAGCGGGGTGGCTGCCGAGGCATTGGTAAATCCGATGATTGGAAATAAATTGCAATTGGATGCCGGGCAAATATCGCCTCCAGTAGCAGGACTAACCGAAGCCCATACATCGGTGCGCCGATTCAACAAGGCATCACCAGGGTTAGTAGTGGCCCAGGCGGCTGGTATAAAAACACTACCCGACCAAGACACACCGGAATTCAAACTACTACGCACGATTTTGCGGCCTTGCGTGTTATAAAAAACACCCGCAAATCCAGCACGCACGCCATCCGCATCCGCCGCGCTAATGCCAATGCGCAACGCATTATCACGCCCCTGATAAGTGCCGGCATTTACAAACGCCGCCGGTGGATAACGATCTGGCCCCCACGCTGTGGCAGAGGCTACAGCGGTGATAGGATACGTGGGAAGCGCTTGCGCCCAGAGCTTTAAACTCATCGTGGCACAGCCTACCGCGAGCAGGGCTGGCAATGCCCAAAACATCAAATTACTACGAACAAAAGCGGGTGCCTGACTGATTAGTGATTTCAACATAATTTTCATATCGCACCTCCAGAAATTACATCACTCACTCTACTCTAAGTTTGCCACGCTTACAGAAAACATTGCAAAAGCTTCATTAGAGCTTCATTCGTCAGCATCAAGCCCATTGCGCTGATATGCTACTACAACAACTCAAAATCTAACTGCGATAATCGGCGTTAATTTTTACATACTCATAAGACAAATCGCAAGTCCATACAGTAGCACTTGCACTGCCACGGCCAAGGGTGACTAGTACCGGAATTTCCGCCATTTGCATTACTCTAGCACCTTCGGATTCTTGATAGGTTTTTAGTCTTCCCCCATTTTGGACAATATCAACATCTCCTAATTTCAAGCCAATTTTGGTTTGATCTAAATCAGCAATACCAGCATAGCCTACAGCAGCAAGAATGCGCCCTAAATTGGGGTCAGAGGCAAAAAATGCGGTTTTAACTAGCGGTGAGTGCGCGATCGCCTTGGCTACTTTCTTGCATTCATCCTCACTGACGCCGCCGCTAACAGTGATACTAATAAACTTTGTGGCACCTTCACCATCGCGCACAATGGCTTGCGCGAGATCCAAAGCAACAGCGGTAATGGCATCGCGCAGTTGCGCGTATTGTGGCGACGAGACATCACTTACTTGAGCGTGTCCAGCTTTGCCGGTAGCCATGAGAATGCAAGAATCGTTAGTAGAGGTATCGCCATCAATGGTGATGGCGTTAAATGAATTATTTACGGCGTGTTTTAAGATGCTATTGAGCGCTGCATCAGCAATATTGGCGTCGGTGGCGATAAAGCCGAGCATGGTTGCCATATTCGGCTGAATCATGCCCGCCCCTTTGGAAATGCCGGTAATACTCACCTTTACACCATCCACGCTAATCTGCTTTGATACGGCTTTAGGAACAGTATCAGTGGTCATAATCGCATGAGCAGCTTCAAACCAATTATCTGCCTTTAAATCTGCCACGCAGCCCGGCACGCCGGCTTCTATGCGCTGCATGGGCAGCATTTCCATAATTACACCGGTGGAAAATGGCAGCACTTGCTGTGCACCGATACCCAATTTTTCAGCCACAATGGCGCAGGTGGAACGTGCGTCGGCCAAGCCTGCTTCACCGGTTCCCGCATTGGCACAGCCGGTGTTAATGACTAGCGCACGAACACCTTGGCCACTCGCATTGGCATCATCTAAATGCTCACGACAGACAATCACCGGCGCGGCACAAAACCGATTTTGCGTAAATACTCCAGCAACAGTAGCGCCTGCCTCCAAGGAAAACACCATCATGTCGCGTCGATTCGGCTTACGCACATGGGCTTGGGTAATACCAAGCTTTAAACCGGCAATGGGAAGAAGGTTCTTTGCTTCGGGGATGATGTAGTTCACGGCCATGTGCGGATACCCTTATCAAATATACTATTTTACCTACTAAGAAAATACCCTATTAATATCTTATTTATGGACATCTTGGTGCGGACATTTTGCCGCTGCGATTGGCTACGCCGCCTTGCGATTAAACCAACAACTATAAAGCTCACTAGGTGCCAAAGTCATCATGTCATGCGGCAACATGCTAGGCGTGTATTCCACCATTTCTTCTACACGCACAGCGAAGCGCCAAGGTTCAAAATCTAACGCCCGCAATTTCACTTCAAACCCGGCTACGGTGATTTTATTAAGCTCTTTATACCACTGCCAAAACTGCGCCGGTGGTGAGAACTCACCGGCGCGATCCATATATTTAGGGCGCGTATTGAGCACTAACTCGCGCAGTTCATCTTCAGTTTTATTTAAGTGCACAAAGGGCTCGTCACTAAACTCGGTGAGGTGATGACCAATATTGGAAAAATATAATCCAGGTGCGATGAACAATAAACCATCAGGCTTTAATACCCGGCGCATTTCCAGCATGGCTTTATCGTAACCACCAGCCATGTGCTCAACGGAGCCCCATGAAATTAAAGCATCAAAGCTATTATCCTCAAAGGGTAAGGCATTGGCATCGGCATCCATAAACTTTAAGTTATCGGGAATCTTTAAACTACCCAATTGATTGGCCTCCAATACTTCCCCTAAACGCTCGTAGCCCTTAAACGGATCAATACCAATCAATTCCTTTGGTTCATAGCGTAGCATGATGCCAAGATCGGTAATGCCATCACCACAGCCGACATCAAGAATACGGCCACGCAATGCGGGATGGTCTTTGCACACATAGGTCATGGTGGTGATAGCAGCATGATGCAGATGCCGCCAAAACCAATCGCTATGCTGGTGTTGCCAACCCAAGGACGCCACATCAATCGCTGCTACACCATCACGTGAAGGTGCTGATTGCAGCGCCCAAAAGCCTTTATCTACAGACGTTTCCGACGTATTCTTAGCATCACCATCTGGCGTTACAAAAGAGAAATTATCTACTAATACTTGTTTGGTCTGACGCTCTTGCAGCGCAAAGAAGCGCACGCATAAGCGCAACGGTGCCGAGGCTAATTGCAACGCCGCGCAACTCCACACGAATATATATTCACCACGCGGCAACCAACTTGCGTTGATACCCTGATGCGAAGAAAACACATCTAACAGTGGCACGTTTGGATCGGCGGCAAACAAAGTAACGCTCGCTTCAACGTCAAGCAAAATTGGTGCATCCACCGCAATGTGCACGTGTATTGCCAATGGCTCACCCATTAACGGTTGCGCGATGGCATTGGCGGTCGCACTACTTGAACCACTACCATCGAACGCTACGCCTCGGTTAACTTTTACGCTAACTAGGCGCAGCGGCTGATCTTGCGCATGTTCACTAGGCATCTATGAAAGCTGACCGTGACAGTGTTTGTATTTTTTGCCAGAACCACAATAGCAAGGATCATTGCGGCCAAGCTTTTCGCCTTCGCGCGTGTAGGTTATCGGCGCTGCAGCACGCTCAGGCGCGTCCTCGGCTGTGCTGTTGCCGCTATTGTTACCCAAGGCATCATCGTAATCGGCATGGTGATATTGCACATTTGCTGCTTGCTTAGCCACCGCTGCTTCGGCTTCGCGCTCGGCTTGCGCGACTTCTTCCGGTGTTTGTACGCGCACATTAACCAGCTGTGTACTTACTTCGCGCTTCACGCTATCAAGCATTCCAGAGAATAATTCAAAGGCCTCGCGCTTATATTCTTGCTTAGGCTGCTTGGCTGCATAGCCGCGCAAATGAATGCCCTGCCGTAAATAATCAAGAGATGCTAAATGCTCGCGCCAGTGCGTGTCGAGGGACTGTAATAGCACTGCACGCTCATAATGATGTACCGCAGGTGGATCTATATGTGCAAACTTTTGCTTGTACTCGGCATCGGCTTGATCGGCAACACGGTGGGCGATGGCCGCACCATCAAGCTCATTATCACTTGCCAACCATGTATCGATTGGCGCGATAATATTAAAATCACTAGCAAGCTCTTTTTTAAGTTCAGGTATATCCCACTGCTCTTCCACGGAGTCAGGTGGTACGTGTTTTAGCACGGTGTTATGAATCACATCGCGGCGCATGACGGTGATTGTCTCTGATACATCATCAGAATCGAGAAGCTCATTACGCTGCAGATAAATCACTTTACGCTGGTCATTAGCAACGTCATCATACTCTAGCAATTGCTTGCGGATATCGAAGTTACGGGCTTCTACCTTGCGCTGCGCGTTCTCGATCGAGCGTGAAACCATACCCGCTTCAATGGCTTCGCCTTCAGGAATTTTGAGTTTCGACATCACCGCTTTGAGGCGATCACCCGCAAAAATCTTTAATAGCGGATCTTCAAACGACAGATAGAAACGCGATGATCCTGGATCACCTTGACGACCAGCACGACCACGCAATTGGTTATCAATACGCCGCGACTCATGGCGCTCAGACGCGATAATGCGCAACCCGCCGGTGGCCACTACTTGCTCATGCACTTCCTTCCATTGACTGCGGATGGCAGCAATTTGTGCTTCTTTAGCAGAGTCACTAAGATCAGGATTGTGCTTTACGTTTTCAATATCACGCTCAGGATTACCACCAAGCACGATGTCTGTTCCACGACCGGCCATATTGGTAGCAATGGTGATGCTGCGCGGGCGACCAGCTTGCGCAATAATTTCCGCTTCACGCGCATGCTGCTTGGCATTCAACACTTGATGCGGTAGTTTTTCACGATCTAGCAAGCTGGAAAGTAGTTCGGAATTTTCAATCGACGTGGTACCCAACAATACCGGTTGGCCACGCGCATAACATTCCTTGATGTCGCCGATCAGCGCGTTGTGCTTTTCTTTAGCCGAGATAAATACTTGATCGTTGCCGTCTTGACGAATCATCGGGCGATTTTGCGGAATGATCACGGTTTCCAAGTTATAAATCGACTGAAACTCGAACGCTTCAGTATCTGCCGTACCAGTCATGCCTGATAATTTTTTATAGATACGGAAATAGTTTTGGAAGGTAATCGATGCCAAGGTTTGCGATTCATTTTGAATCTTTACGCCTTCTTTGGCTTCTACCGCCTGATGTAAGCCGTCTGACCAACGCCGACCCGTCA
The DNA here is from genome assembly GCA_031376425.1 of Betaproteobacteria bacterium. Classification (GTDB taxonomy): domain Bacteria; phylum Pseudomonadota; class Gammaproteobacteria; order Burkholderiales; family Usitatibacteraceae; genus JANMDR01. Next base: position 7,007 of record JANMDR010000014.1, on the reverse strand, counting down.
TCATCCTGCCAGTAAATTCATCCACAATAACCACTTCACCATTTTGCACCACGTAATGCTGGTCGCGATGATACAAAGCATGGGCACGCACTGCGGCATAAAGGTGATGCATGAGCATTATGTTTGATGAATCATAGAGCGATGCACCCGGCAATAACAAGCCATTTTGAGTCATTAGTTCTTCAGCGTGCTCGTGACCAACTTCTGACAGCATCACTTGATGCTGCTTTAAATCAACGTGATAATCACCTGCCCCTTCTTCGGTTTCCTGTGCGGTTAAATTCGGCACGAGTAAATTTACCTTTTGGTACATGGCTGTGGAGTCTTCAGCCTGACCCGAAATAATCAGCGGGGTACGGGCTTCATCGATGAGAATAGAATCAACTTCATCAACGATAGCAAAGGCGTGGCCGCGAATAACGCGCTCGGATTTGTTGCCGACCATATTGTCGCGCAAATAATCAAAACCAAATTCGTTGTTCGTACCGTAAGTAATATCGGCAGCAAAGGCCTTTTGCTTTTCATCATGCGCCATTTGCGATAGATTGCAGCCGACCGTAATGCCTAAGAAGTTATGAACACGACCCATCCAATCAGAATCGCGCTTAGCTAGATAATCATTGACCGTCACCACGTGTACACCGGCACCCGACAAGGCATTTAAATAGGACGGCAGTGTTGCCATCAAGGTTTTGCCTTCGCCCGTGCCCATTTCCGCAATTTTGCCGCTATGCAGTACCATGCCGCCGATAAGCTGCACATCAAAATGACGCATACCCAGCACCCGGGAGGATGCCTCACGCATCACCGCAAACGCTTCAGGCAAAAGTTGATCCAAGGTTTCGCCTTTGCTAAAACGGTCTTTAAATTCATCCGTTTTTGCGCGAAGTTGTTCATCAGTAAGTTGCTTTATGCCTGCTTCTAAACCGTTAATTTCTACCACGGTTTTGCGATACTGCTTAAGTAAGCGCTCGTTGCGACTACCGAATATCTTTTTCAAAAATGAATCAAACATGACGCGGACTTTCGTAAAATAATGACTTCATATGGGGGCAGCACAACAATTTCCAACTCAACACGAGCGGACACCAAGATCAAGATCCTGCGGTAGCTAAACGTTGTACAAATTTATTCTTAAGGACTAAAAATAGGCTTACTACGCACTATTTAGGGCACCTTCGGTCTATTCGTGTAGCCAAAAGACGCTCTGGATTACGCCGTCAATGCCAGGACTTTCTGGCACGGTTTCTGGCGCAAGCGTTGCGTAAGCGCTAGGGAGCGCTGGCGGACTTCGTGGCGAGCGCGGGTTCTTGCGCGCGCGCGAAGTTTAGAAAGCGATTGGGGTTTAATGGCACCCCTTTTTCGCGCACTTCAAAATGCAGATGCGGACCTGTTGCGCGGCCTGTTGCGCCTAAGTCGCCAATATGCTGACCCTTAAGCACGATATCACCAGCTTTAATATGCGTTTTTTGCAGATGGGCGTAACGTGTTGTAAGGCCATTATCATGGTCAATATCTATCATATTGCCATATTCACCATGCCACTCTGACGTAGCGACAACACCACCAGCAGCGGCTAAAATGGGTGAGCCTGCAGCGGAAATAAAATCTACACCGGTGTGAAATGCGGAGCGACCATTAAATGGGTCAATCCGATAGCCGAAGTTCGATGAGTAAAATGCTTGGGCCACGGGCATGATGGTCGGGATTGCTTTTTGCTCTACGCGGCCTTGCATCAATACCGAATCAAGCGCACCAAGCTTATCGGAACGGTCATCCAAGGTCGTTGATATCGCCTTTAACTGCGCGATGAAATCAGCTTGGGAAAGTTCTCGGGCAGCGCTACCTGTTGGTGCGGGTCCGCCCTGACCTGGGGTTTCAGAAAAGCGAAACTCTGCGGCACTAATACCAGCAGCCTTCGCCAACCGTTCGCCAAAAGCATCAAGACGTAAAATCCGCGCCTGTAACTCGCCCAACTTCACGGCTAAGGAGTTTACCTGCTCGCGCATTTCGCCTTCAGCTTTTTGGCTTTGCTGCTGCGTCAAGGTGGAAATCAAGCTCTGGATGAACGGGTTTTTAATATCTACCGCGTACTTCATCGTTACCCAATGGGTAAAAAACGCGAACATAAAGCCAGCGCTTACAAAACCGAAAACGGCAAGAATAATTTGCGGCTGGGAGACTGTGACAATACGGCTTTTCGCCAAACTGTCCGAAACTAGAATAATATTCACAACGTCTCCAAAAAAATCACGCTAACTAACTCATTCATGACAACTTCAACGAGCCGCAAAGCAAATCAAAAATCAGTGCACTTATTGCTGCGCGAATCACCCGTATTACTGCCCGTGTTTACCAAACTAGCGGAAATCGCCAGTTTGAATAAAACCTTTCATGCTGCTATTCCAGCAGTGCTACATAACAGTTGCCGTATTACCCACTTTGATGGCTCTACGGTCATCATCAGCGCCGCTAGCGGCGCAGTAGCTACCAAACTAAAACAGCTATTACCGCAGATATTGACGCATTTTCCGCCGCATTTTTCGCAAACACCATCGGCTGATGGTGGAAGACCGGAAAACGCCCAAAATAAGCAAAGAGATCAAGAGCTTACCGGATTTAGGGTGGAGGTGCAACCTGCCCTGACCAATGCATGGCCTAAAATCCCCGGAAAACCGCCTGAGCCTCGCCAAGAAATCCCACAGGATACGCTTCTTGAACTAAGTGGGCGCTTACATGATTCGCCGCTGAAAGCAGCGGTAGAAACGTTGATCAAGCAGCGTGAGAAAGACTTAAAGCGAACCACAAACCGAGCACTAGCGGCGAAAAAACCGACTTAAAACTACCAGCGGCATCAGAATTTACAACCAAGACTAGGCGACGAACAGCAATCGTTCCGCCAAAAACACCACAGCAATCACGGCCACGAACAGGCCGGTGATTTTCAAAATATTGAGGGTGAGCTTATAGAACTCAATATTTTTGGTAAATAAATAAACAATAAAGGTGGTAGCACAAACCAATACCGCAAAAAGCAGCAGAATTCGGATGCCGATTAGCATGGCCTTGCATCCCGAAAAAAGGGTGATTTAAGCAGCATTTAGCACCATATTGCCGAAGGCATGCGGTAGCTGTTCGCGTTTATCGAAGGTCACAAATTCCCATGCCTCGCTATCCGCCATCAGCGCCCGTACGAGGCGATTATTCATGGCGTGGCCGGATTTAATACCGGTAAATGCCCCAATTAGGGGATGGCCGAGCATATATAAATCGCCTACAGCATCAAGCGCTTTATGCATTACAAATTCATCTTCAAACCGCAAACCTTCCGCGTTTAGCACTCTAAAATCGTCAATCACAATTGCGTTATCAAGCGAGCCACCCAAACCTAAGCCCATATCCCGTAAAGCTTCCACTTCATGGGTGAAACCGAAAGTACGTGCCCGCGATACCTCTTTAACGAATGAGATTTGTGCAAAATCGAGCGCCACATCGCAGCTACGGTTTTCAAACACTGGATGTTTGAAAGCGATGGAAAAAGCCAGTTTAAAACCATTATGCGGTTCAAGACGCACGGTTCGATCCGCTTCAACGAGCTCAACGGTTTTCTTAACGCGAATATAACGCTTAGGTTTTGCCTGCTCCTCAATACCCGCCGTTTGCATTAAATATACAAAAGGGCTGGCTGAGCCGTCCATGATCGGCACTTCTTCTCGCGACAAATCCACATAAGCATTATCAATCCCCAAGCCCGCAAAGGCCGACATTAAATGCTCCACAGTGGCAACTTTAGCGCCAGTGAGGGGGTTTTCGATGCGGGTAGAAAGCCGCGTATCGTTCACGTTTTCTGCACGCGCAACAACAATTGGCGCACCGGCCATATCAGTACGCGAGAAGACGATGCCAGTATCCGGCGCTGCGGGGCGAATATGCATTTCCACCCGTTGACCGGAGTGCACACCCACACCGGTGGCGCGAACTTTGTTTTTAAGGGTGCGTTGCTTAATCATTTACTTTATTCTTGACTCAATATGTATTTATTGGATATGGAGACAATTTTAGCATTTACGAGTAGGTGATGAAAGCGAATCTATATTGAAGCGCACAACCAAATCATGGTCGCTTGGGCACCAACGACTGCAAAAGCAGTGCGCCCATCACAAATGCGCCACCGACTAACGCCGCATTTGCCGGACGTTCATTGATAAAAATCCACACCCAAATCGGGCCAAAAAACGTTTCCAACAGCGCCAGCAAACCAATAATTGTTGGCGATAGCTCACGTGCAGCATAAACACACAAGACGCAGGGCAACGCCAGTTGAAAAAAACCTAAGCCTGCTAAAAGCGCAGTATCCATTGGCGTTGCAGAAAACGGGTAAGCAAATGGCAAACAAAATAGCGCCGACAAAATCGCCCCCAACATTATTGCTGGCGCTAGATCAACTGTCGCCCCGCTACGTTTAATGAAAGTCCAATTCAATGCGGCTGTGAAGGGTACGATCAAGGCAAAAACCGTACCGGCAAGATTAAACTTTGCAAAACTACCACTTTCGCTTGAAAAGAAATCACCGGCCACCATAATTGTGGCACCAAGCAAGGCCAATGCGATACAAAAACTATTGAGCACCGTCAGGCGCTCTCGCAACATGAGTGCTGCGAACAAACTCGCGGCGAGTGGCGATAAACTCGACAAAATCAATACATTAGCGACCGGAATTTGCGTCAGCGCCAGCATAAAACAGGTGAACATTAGCGCCCACAGCACACTAGAAATAATACCTACGCGCCCCATTTTCCGCACAATTTCGGTTACATGGCCGCGATGAAGCACATTTAAAATGAGCAACATCGACACGGCACAAAAAAACGATCGCAAACAAGCAATTTCCCAACGCCCTGCCTGTTCAATTGAGCGTGACACCACACCCGCACTTGACCATAAAATAGGCGCAACAATCATCGCCGCCCACGGGCGTGCGTTGGCAAACAGTTTAGGCATTACTTGCTTTTTTTACTGGCAGTCGCTTTTGCAGAAGTTTTGCCAGCCGCTTTGGGTTTAGCGACTACCGGCGCTGCCGTTGCACTTTTTCCTTTTGCTGAAGATTTCCGAATTTCCGCTTTCTTTACCGCTTTTTTAAGCGATTGCGTAAGCGGGCTACTCCGCATTAAACTCGCCGAAGACACGGTTTTCTGATCACCCAATACACGAGTAGCTGGGCAAATTTTAAACACGGGACAGCGAGTACAGGAAACAGCGAGGGCGATTGGGCAGAGTGTCATGGCATTATTATCAGAATGGATTAGACCATTACTGTACACCACCAGCTACATTCCGAGCGTACTTCCTTGCCATAGGGAAATTTTGTTCACTCATTCCGCTCCCGATATATGGTCGTAGATGCCCTATTTTCAGGTAGTTCCAGCCTACGGCTAACTTCTAAACGAACACGTTAGCGCAGCACCAACTCCACTAACTCGCCATCCAAACCACGCAATACACCCACCGTTGCGCCAAAGTATGGTGCGTTTGCCCGTGTGGATGGCGGGCTTAACCAATCGACATTTGCGGGAAAACTATCCACGGCGATGCCCACCACCGCAACACCAGCACAGAGATCACTAGCATCGCACGGCTTTGGGGTGGCAAGTTCTGGAAAATGATCAACTTCAAACAACACGATGCGGCCATCATTACAGGTTGATAGTGCATGTTTCGTCGTGCTCGGAAAATCAAAAGCGCGGTTAATCACACCGTATTCAATTTCCCAGATGCCACCATTTTTTGTGCCCAGCAGGTGGTTATAAAAATCAACGGTTTTCTCGCGATCTCTTGCGCCAATGATAGTAATAAATAGTTCATCCACCCAGCAATGCGCCAAGGGCAAATCACTACTGGGCAGATCACCGCGCACTTCATTTAAGTACAGCGCTTCGCCGCCTGGACCTAGTGCCTGCATAGGATACAGTTTATCGGTGAACGCCAATGCCTTGGGTGCACCAATGATAGGTATTTTTGCATCCACTAAACGTTGATGCAGGGCATCAGCATTGCGCACAGTAAGTTCCAGCGCCGCCCAGCCTAAATGGGTACCGGGTTTGTAAACTAATTTTGGCGCAGGACGCTCGATTAGCCGTAAATAGACTGGCTTACCGCTGGGCGGTTGCAACACCACCGAGCGCGCGGCTGCAGCATGGGGTGCGCCCCATGCAAGCGCCTCAGCATTGGTAATTTCGGCATCGCTAAGCACTGTTTGTTCGAGCAGATCACGGTAAAGCGCTAGCGCAATTTCCATATTAGGAACGCAAACAGTGCCATGAAGGAGACGGGGGGTGATTGGCATAATTATTAGCTTTGGTTATTTTTACTTTGATATACATTGGTATCACTCTACCCCTATCACTCTACCCAATGAGGGAGGAGCAGGGCCGGTGCGCAGGTGTGCAGGGCGGCAGGGATTAGCGCAGCACACCCGGATTCATTAGCCCTTTCGGGTCTAGCGCCTTTTTTATGGCATCAAACAATGCCAAAGCGCCCGTATTTCGACCTTCTCTATAGGTATAAAATTTCCCTAATTGAAAATGAGTGGCACCCATTTCACGCAGCAAATCTGCGGTTTCACGTTTTAATACCGCGACGGCTTTTGTCGCCTCAGGATTAGCTTTTGGCTCGCCGCATTTTTTTAAATAGCTCGCTTCTACCACTCGCTTATGATATTCGGTATGCGCGTCGGGCCAGTAAAAAACCGGCTCTATCAACAATCCTTGTTGCGCCACGGTCGTCTTTAAATAGCCAACGCGGATATGGTATTTTTCAAGTACGCTTTGCTTTGCGACAAAAAACGCCTGTAGTTTTGCAAATGCTTGTTGCGCTTGACTGTGGGGCAAGATGCCATGCACAGGCACCCAGCGCTCACCCTCAGGGCCGAGCATTGAATTCGGTGCCGAAAATGGTAGTGCACGTAACGCTTTGGGGAAGGAATTTTCTATGGCCTCGCCCTGCATAGC
>JANMDR010000297.1:0-5904 GCA_031376425.1 Betaproteobacteria bacterium | reverse complement strand
GTGCAGCGCTGCGGCTTAGAGCCGGAACCAAGCGCTAACAGTGCGCCATGCGGGTAGGTTACGCTACGAGGTAATTGCGCCAGCGCTTCCATGTCGCGTTTAGCCGCTTTGCGCGCGGCAGCTTCTTGCGGTAAGCCACCGGCAAAAATACGGTGTAGGGTTCCCGCTTCCGTTCCGGATTTTGGAAATACGCCTTAGTGATTTTCATCGTCGGCTACCACGTACAAATAGTCACCCACCAAGACCATGCCGCTTGCTGCGCTTAAATGCAGTGGGTTGCCGCTATTGAGCGTCAGCGTCCGCTTTAAATGTGTAGTAATCATTAGTTTTTAGTCCGCGTCAAAATCTTTTCCCGCCCGCCAATGATGCCACATCCACCATGCGGCTAAACACTGGAGAACCGCTAGAGTAGCTAATCCCACGCCAAGTGCAGTGCCTGTGGCATAACCGCGCGCTAGCGCTAGCTGCGCTACCGCGCCAAAGGCCCATTGAATCACAAAGGCACCTGAAAACTGCACAAAATTATAAGCCGTGTTGCCGCGCCCGGCGATTTCGCGCGGCATTGAAACTGATACGCGAGATTGCAGAATCATCGTGCCGGTGCTGCAAATGGCCAGCAGTGGCCATAGTATCCAAGCGGCTGGCTCGCGCCAGACGGCGGCAATTACCAACGTTAGGCTCATGGTGAGCAGGGCGGTAAGTATAAACCGTCGCTGTTTATCTACGTCCATACGCGGAGCCATTACACCTAAAAGCAAATAACTCAGCAGCAATACTAGATTCATCACCAGTAAATAAAATGCGGCGCGGTCAGCAGAGATACCCAGCACTTGCACCATCCACGGTCCCGCCCAAAGGGTTTGTAGCGCTAAAAATCCCCCTTGTCCTACAAAAGCGGCGGGAATTGTTGCGAATAACGCTTGTCGCTTAAAAACTTGCAGCAGTGATATTTTTTTTGCACTATCCGGCGCTTTTTCAGGTGCCGCTTTAGGTAATGTGAACCAGAGCCCAATCGCGCAAGCGATAAAAATAGCTGCCGACGCTGCAAACACCATGCGCCAGCTTGATTGGTCTGCCAGAAAGCGTACTGGCATCGTTGCCGTGAGTGATCCACTAATGCCCGCCACCAGCATCCACGACATCAATCGCCCCTGCATCGCCGCTGGATACCACAAGCGATAAGACGTGAGTGCGCCCATTAAACATGCGGAAACTCCCGCGCCGATTAGAGCGCGACCAAGGAATAAAATGCCTACTGAATCAGCAATGGCAAACACGCCGCAGCCTAAGGCGGCAACGAGCAATAACGCGGTTTCAACCCGACGTGCGCCGTACTTATCCAGCAACACGCCCAAGGGTAATTGCATAACAGCAAACGTCAATAAATAGGCGGCAGTGAGCAACCCCAACGCCTGTGGACCTAAGTTGAGCTCGGTTGATAAGTCTTGCCCCAGCACCGCATTTACAGAGCGCATGGCGTATGACATAAAATAAGCAGCGGCAAAAGCCGCAAATACCAGCGGCATAGGCGGAGCGACGAAGGTCGGAGCTGGGCTTGCGGGTGTTGTGGCTGAAGCTAGTGTTGACGGCGTATTATTCAAGTGTGAGCAACTTTCGTGCTTGCGGGGAATCTGCAATTATAGAACGCCCACTTCAAGCTAACCCAAATTTACTGGCAATTTAGATGCTAAAGCTGTTTAAATTATTCGTATTGACAACTGCCACCATACTTTCCGGTTGCGCCACTGTCATCGATGTGCAAGGCCATCGTGGTGCACGTGGTCTAAAGCCTGAAAATACGCTACCCGCATTCGCCCGCGCGCTAGAGCTCGGCGTGAGCACTTTAGAGCTTGATGTTGGCGTCACTCGCGATGGTGTGGTGGTGGTGCATCACGACATTCATCTGAATCCGGATACCACCAGAAATACTGCTGGAAAATGGCTGGAGGTGTCCGCTGTAGAGACGACTAAACCGTCAAGAGAGCCTTCACGGCCAAACAAAGCATCTGCGATTTCCGCTTTGAGCTATGCGCAACTGCAAACCTATGATGTTGGGCGTTTAAAACCTGATACTGCTTACCAAAAGCGCTATCCGGAGCAACAGGCGCTAGATGATACAAAAATCCCACGCTTGGTCGATGTGTTGGATTTGGTCAAAAAATCCGGTAATAATACGATTACCATCAGCATAGAAACCAAAATTTCGCCGCTAACCCCTGAAGCTACCTTAGCACCAGAAGCCTTTGTGGACGCGGTGTTGGGGGTATTGAATAAAACTGGCATGAGTTCCCGCGTAATTTTGCAAAGCTTTGATTGGCGTACCTTGCGCTATGCCCAAAAAGTGGCACCGTATTTACCCACAGTGTATTTAAGCGCACAACAGAAGTTTTTGGATAACATCGCCAGCACCGATACCCAGCGATCCCCTTGGACTGCAGGTTTTTCCCTCGAAAAGCATAAAACCGTACCCGCAATGGTGCAAGCCGCAGGCGGCTGGATATGGTCACCTTACTACGGTGATGTAACGGCGGAAAACGTTGCGGAAGCCAAAGCCTTAGGGCTAAAAGTGGTGGTGTGGACGGTCAATGAGGTTAAGCAAATAGAGAAAATGCTAGATTTAGGGGTGGATGGCATCATTAGCGATAGGCCGGATATTGCATTGAAAGTGGTCAAAGCGCGGGGCTTGCGGGTGAAGTAATGCCGCTTGCGCTGCCAGCTCTAACATTACTTTTACTTGCCAGTACCCGCCACCTGCAAATGCGCATACGCGCAAGCCAGCAACACATCGTCTACGCCATGTTCACGTGCCTTCTTCAGCATATGACCAACGATATGGTCGGCTTCGGTTTTACCGCCTGCGCTTAGGTCACGGTACATTGACGCGGTGAGGGTGGACGTGCGAGATTGCAGCACGGCGTTAAACCTAGCTAGTACGTGTTCACGGGGGGCATAGCCTTCAGCCGTAGCCACCGCAATGCAGGCTTGGCCGAAGCGTTGCATGAGTGCTGCACCGTCCTGTGTTGAGGCGATTGCACCGACATTGCCGCGCATGAGGCAGGTCATACCGGCTAAGGTGGCGAGAAAGCTAAACTTTTCCCACATGTCCAACATAATATTGTCGCTGCCGCGTGAATCAACGATGGATGGCGCGAAGGCTTCGGCGATGGCAAAGCTGGCTTCACGTTGCGACGGCAGTCGTGCGCCCCATGTGATGAGATGCACTTCGCTGAGTTGTTGCACTACACCCTCAGGCGTTAAATGGCCAAAAATTTGACAGCTTCCGCCTAATACCTGTTCCTTGCCAAAAGCTGAATCTAGTGCGTCTAGGTGAGATATTCCATTTAGCAAAGGCACGATTTTTACGCCATCTTTTACGGCAGTTTTAATCGCTTCGATACTGCTAGGCAAATCCCATGCTTTGCAGCTTAAAAAAATTACGTCGTAATCTGGGGTTAAGTTTGCCGCCGTAACCGTTTTTACTTTTAAACTAATGCGGCCATTCAAATTGTGGGGGCTTTCGATTAACAAGCCATCATGTGCAAGTTGTGCAGCGCGTTTTTCGCGCACTAAAAAAGTTACTTCGCCACCGGCTTCATGCAAGCGCCCGCCAAAATAACCACCCGTACCACCTGCGCCTAAAAATAAAAACTTCATTTCTTTTCGTCCTTTGTTAGTCTGGTAACAGCTGTTAAATGGGCTTCTGCAGCCTCTAGCGAACGGTCACGCTGGGTAATTATATCGTCAGCTGTGAGCGCCACGGCTATATCTGGTGTCACGCCTTCGCCTTCAATGCGTTTGCCTTTGGGGGAGCGATAACCGATTTCGCTATAGGCCATTTGTCCGCCCCCAGGCAAATCCATCAGCCCAATATAGCCGAGCAAACAGCCGCAGGTGCGTTGGCCTACGATCGTGGCGCGGCCAAAATCTTGCAGTAGCGACGTCATTAATTCTGAAGCGGAGGCCGAGCTTTCATTAGTTAAAATTACCAGCGGTTTGGTGTAGGCCAGTGCGGCGTTTGCTTTTAAAACAGGGTTAATAGGAATAACTGGATAAAACCAAATGGTGATGGGTTTGCCATCGCGGGTCAGGGCTTTGGCACCGAATTTATCTTCAGTAAAAAAGCGCATTGTAATGGCTTGCGCTGCCGCTGCAAGTCCGCCACCGTTATTGCGTAAATCTATTATTAAGCCGGGTGTGTCTTTTAGTTTCTCAATACCCGCCAATACCCGTGATTGCGACGTCAGAGAAAAGCCTGAAAAACGTATATACCCATAGCCGGAAGGCAAGGTGCGCGCGGTGGCGTCAGACCCCGTGCCGAAGCTACGCCGTTTTAAGGTGGCAATAATTTCGCCGCCGTCATTGGCGTATGTGCCAACACGGGCAAAATGCATCGATATTTTACTATCCACATCCCCCGACAATAATTTACGAAACGCCACGCGTCGGCGCGTCCACGGGGTAGAAGTTTCGCGCACGCTTGCCTCTAATTTGCGCACATAAGTCAGCGCCGGTTCGCCTTCAATATGAGTCACCGTCATCCCTGATCGCACACCAGCAAAGTAAGCGTCAGAATCCCCATTTACGCCCGTCACCAGAATTTTTCCTTCAATTTCGGCCAGTGCAATGCCAAGTGCATGTACTTCTTGCTCACGTGCGTTCTGCACGTCCTTGGGCGAATGGACGCGGGTGTGCGAATCCTTTAACACGCCAGTAAATTTATCCAGCAACTCCCAAAATTCATCATCTGTTTTGGCGGCCAACAGCAAAGGTTCATAAGTGCGCCGCGCCGCCGCCCAATCTACCCCGTTTAAAGCCGGGTCGTAGTAGCGGGTTTGCACTGTGTCAAATACAACATCAATTGCCTCGCGCTTCCAAGCAGTACTTGGCAAGGGCACAGGCGAAGTTTCCGGTGGTTCCATACGGCCAGAGCGACCGATGATGTTGTTCGGATCGACAATGCTGCAGGAGGTGAGGAGGAGGGCGGCGAGTCCAATAGCTAGACTAGGTATTTTCATGCACTCTTTTTTTAGTAATTTTTTCATCGGGATTTGATCGTTTGCTGCGTGCGCTCGCCCGCATAAAATATTCCCCTCGCACGCCTTTTGTGGAAAAGGAGTCGGGCGTGGATTTACGATCCAATGGATCAACATCCTTGACCTTCCTCATCTATTTTCCTGTTTGATTTGAGGTTTGCAATCGGAATTTTTGCCTTGAATGAATATTTAAAGTACATGGTGTAATAATAGCGCATTGCGGGATTTAAGCTGGGCAGAAGCATATTTCTAATGCGCTAAAGTGGAGAAAGTTGATGACGAAGAAACTGCCTAAGCTAATCCGCTTTGATATAAGCCGTTATCTAACTGACGACGCGGCCATTATTGAATACATTTTAGCAGTGTTCAAAACTGGCGATTCTGCACTACTAGACTTGGCACTTGATGACGTTGCGTGGGCGTACAGCGTGCATTAAGCTCCTTACACATCATAGAAACTGCCAATTTATCATCTCGCTTTAATCCACATCTCGGAAAATTTCTAAATGTCCACAGTACAACCTGTTCTAACGGCTTTAACCCTAACGATTGACACGCACATCGCTCGCGTCCAAATAAACCGTCCCGAAAAAGCCAATGCCATGAATGCGGCAGTGTGGCAGGAATTGCGCACAGTATTTAACTGGATTGATCAAACACCCAACATTCGTGTCGCCGTGCTTTCTGGTGTGGGGGCGCATTTTACATCGGGTATCGATTTATCGCTGTTGGCGTCGATTGCGCAAGAAACTGCAGATCCTTGTCCGGCGCATATGCGTGAAAAATTGCGCTATATGGTTTTAGATATGCAAGATACCCTAACGGCGGTTGAGCGCTGCCGTAAGCCGGTTATTGCCGCGATTCATGGCGC
>JANMDR010000110.1:0-16386 GCA_031376425.1 Betaproteobacteria bacterium | reverse complement strand
GAAGCTCAACGCTGACCCTTGCTGCGACTCGGGATGTTGCCGTGCCACCTACCTGTCGGGGCGCGGGGTGAGGTGCAGCTAAAGGTAAAGGCTATCAATTCGCGGTGCTTAGCGTTGGTGCGTTCGGCAAACAGCGCTTTTATGTCAGCCAGCGAGCGCCCCGGCGTACAGCCGCCCGTTGACGTAGCACTGGGGTAAAAGGTGTCGAAATTTGGCACGCCGTACGCGTCGTAGCGTACGTCACCAAACGGCAAGTTAGGCAAACCTTGCGAGACGCTAAAGCTGCCGTGAATCGTCACGTTAATACTGTCGTTATTAAAACTGACTTCTGCCACGCGCACGCCTGCGGGCAAGTGGCGCTCCAGCACGGCAAACACCGCGTCGGGCTGCTCAAGCCAGCGGTGAGGTTTAAGTTGCACTAGCGCGGGGTATTCGCTGGGATCGAGCTTGGGTGGCCGGGCGAAAAGCAGCGGAAACTGCGCGCGGCTGCTTTGTGCAGTGAGCAAGCGCCCGTCTGCGGCCCAGCGCCGCTCTATTGGCGCGGCACTGGCTGGTGCTTGCGGGTCATGCACCGCTTCCAGCGCTGCTACGCCGGTGTCTGGCAGCTGGGTGTAATAGTCAAACAAGTTGCGCGTTTGCATTTCTTTTTGAGTCAAACTACCCGCTGGTGCGCGCACAAAACGCTCGCCTCCGCCCATGCCCTGACCGTTGCAGGTTATGCGCACCATAGACGCAGTATCTGGCCAAGCCAGCACATACCAATCTAGCTGCTGCGGCTGCCAAGCTATGGCCAGCGGCGCTAGCTCGGCTTGCTGCGCCCAGAGCGCGCGGCAATGCACGATGGCCCGTGCAAGGCTCATACGGCTCATGTCCACCGGCACCGGTGGCGGTGCCGATGGCACATTTTGGTCGTGCCACGTAAAGCTGGTCGCGATCGCCGCAATCAGCGCGATCACGGCGGCGGCTTTTACAACAATGGAAAGCTGCATAACTACCTCGCTGGGTTGACCGGCTAGGTTGCCTGCCACCTGCGCAGCGAGCTTGTGGTCGTCCGGTTCAAGTAAATTATGGAGCAGCGCGGTGCGCTTGTGAAGGTAAATTAAAAACTACATTATTAACAGCATACTTTTATAACAGACAGCCACAAGTACATATTTCTTTATAGCGGGCGAGCTTTAGCAAGTTTAGCGATTAAACATTTTAAACTACTGTAAATCCACCCCAATTTGATGACGTGTCTGCGGTGGACAGGACACTCCTATATTTTGCATAAATTGCATTTCACACCACTTTTCCGCATTTCAAGCCAATTTTCCTGCGCTTGGTCGGTTGAAAGGTTGAAATATTATAAAAGTGGTGCAAAATGGCGGCATTAAAAGCAGTTATTTGGGTACGAATTTAGGTACTAACATCACACACCCCCCCAAAGCTGCTCGCTTATTCTCATTATTTCTTTTTAAAGGCGTCGCCATGTCCGATTTTTTAGCGCAATCACTCACTGCAAAGCCTTCTAAATTCGCCCAACTTCCCAGATCGCGGCAGCGCGGCTGGATCAAACTATCCGTAATTATTGTATTGATAGCGGCGGCTATTGGCGGCACTATTTATATGCGCCAACAAAAAAATGCGGGCAAGGAAAATAAGGAAAGCAAAGACGGTAAGGATGCCAAGCCGCAAACAATCGAGTTTTCCGCAACTGACGTTACCACCGTAAAAGCGGTGGAAATAGGGCAAAACACCCCTGTTTCTGGCACCATTAAGCCTAAATTGCAGACCATGGTGAAGAGCAAAGTATCCGCCCAAATTGCCCAAATTCATGCGCAGGAAGGCGAGAAAGTGGGGGCTAATCAAGTTTTAGTTACCCTTGACGGTGCCGATTTGCGGGCTCGTTATGATGCGCAAAATGCCTCGGTAGCAGAAGCGAAGGCGCGGTTTGAGTTAGCTAAGAAAAACGTGGAAAATAACCGTAGCTTATTAGCAAAGGGCTTCATTAGCCAAAGTGCTTTTGATAGTGTGCAAAGCACCGTTGAAGTAGCACAGGCCAGTATGCAGGCGGCGCAATCGCAAACCACGATTGCCCAGCGTGCCTTGGCCGATGCGCAAGTACGTGCCCCCTTTGCTGGCGTTGTGGCCAAGCGCATGGTCAATCTGGGCGAGAAAATTAGCGCAGATCAGCCGTTGATGCAAATTGTCGAGCTTTCCAAGATGGAGATGGAAGCCCAAATTCCGGTAAATGAAATTTCATTCGTAAAAATAGGCCAAGAAATTACCTTGACCGTGGATGGCTTTGGTGCCCGCAATTTCTCTGGCAAGGTTGAACGTATTAATCCGTCAACAGAAGCTGGTTCAAGAGCGATTTCGATATTTTTAACCTTGCCCAATCAAGACGGTGCCTTGCGTGGCGGCATGTTTGCCGTGGGTAGCTTACGCACGCAGGGTCGTCCGCCGGTGTTGGCGCTGCCTACTAGCGCGATCATTGAAGCGGGGGGGCAAAGCTATGCGTTTGAAATCATTAACGGCAAGCTTGATCGTAAGCCAATCAAAACCGGCATCGCCAATGCTGATAGCGGTATAACCGAGATTAAAGAGGGCTTAAGTGCTGGTGCCCAAGTTGTGGCGGTGAAGCCTGACGGCCTAAAACACGGCGCTACCGCCATTATGAAAACCGGTACCCCACCCGCAGTTGCCGCCGTGCCAAAACCTGCGGCACCGTCGATTGTAGGTACTGCAGACGCGGCACCGCTAAAGAAGTAATCCACCTTAATCGTTACTAAGTTTTGATGTGTTTCTGTACGCGCATGCCGCACCGCCCACACTTATAGCGCCATAAATTAAAAAAGAAAGTCTTTCTTATGTGGTTTACCAAAGTCAGTATTAATCATCCCGTTTTTGCCACCATGATGATGGCCGCTATTTGCGTGCTGGGTTTATTTTCTTACCAGCGTTTATCGGTTGAAGAAATGCCGGACATCACCATTCCCGTCGCGTGGGTGTACACGCCCTACCCTGGTGCATCGGCTGAAGCAGTAGAGCTAGAAATTACCAAGCCCTTGGAAGAAGTAGTGAACACGGTTGCGGGTGTGAAGGTAATTCGCTCTAACTCGCGCGAAGGTTCGTCTGTGGTGGTGGTGGAGTTTGAATTATCTGCTGATATAAAAACTGCTGTGCAAGATGTGCGCGACAAAGTGGCGCAGGTGCGCGGGCGCTTTAATAAAGACGTGGGGGAGCCTACCGTATCACGGGCTGACAATGGTAATGATCAAGCTATTGTGTCGCTCTCAATGCAATCCACCTCACGCTCATTGCGCGAACTATCTGACCTAGCTGATCGCTTGGTGGTCAAGCGTATTCAAGGCGCGCCGGGTGTGGGCAATATTGAAGTATCGGGTGACGTGGGTCGGGTGTTAGCCATCGAATTAAAGCCCGGCCAAATGGCGGCACTGGGTGTTGGCGTTGCTGAAATTGTTGCTGCTATTCGCGTTGAAAACCAAGACCAACCCGCCGGTGCCTTGATTGGCTCGACGAGCGAGCGTTTGGTGCGGGTGTTAGCAAAAATTAAAACCGTACAGGATTTTGAGCGCATCATCGTTGCCCGCCGTGGCAGCGCGGGCGCAACAACGGCAATTACCTTGGGGCAGGTTGCCACGGTAACTGATGGTGAGCGCGAGGCCACTTCTATCGCCACCATTAACGGCAAACGCGGTATTGGCATTGAAATTCGCAAAACGCGTGGCTCCAACACCATTGAAATGGCCGATGCCATTCGTAAGCAAATTGATGAACTTAAGAAAACCCTGCCAGCCGATATCAGCTTGGAAGTGACCAACGATAGATCCGTTGGCATTAAGGATAATATCCGCAACGTGAAGCACACCATTGTTGAAGGTGCGCTACTGACAGTGCTGATTGTATTTTTGTTTTTGCATTCATGGCGCTCTACCGTAATTACCGGCTTAACGCTGCCGATCTCCGTATTTGGCGCATTTATAGCCCTTTATGCTTTTGGTTTTACGCTAAACTTCCTAACCCTATTAGCACTTTCGCTTTCTATCGGCATCCTAATTGATGATGCGATTGTGGTGCGTGAAAATATTGTGCGCCACATAAAAATGGGTAAATCGCATCGTCAAGCCGCATTTGAAGCGACGCAAGAAATTGGCGTCGCCGTAATGGCCACCACCTTCACGATTATCGCGGTGTTTTTACCCGTCGCGTTTATGGGCGGCATTATTGGTAAGTTTTTTTATCAGTTCGGTATCACTGTGGTGGTCGCGGTATTGGTTTCGCTTTTTGTATCCTTCACCCTTGACCCGATGCTATCGAGCATTTGGCATGACAAGCCGAGCAAATGGATGAACTGGTGGCCCATTCGCAAAACGCTAGAAGCGCAAGACCGCATGATGACTTGGCTTCACGTTAAGTACGATGATGCACTACGCTGGAGCCTAGACCCTACCGAGCGCGTTTTGCCGATACCAACAGTCACCTTCATCGACTTCATTGCCAGCGGCTTTAAGGATTCGCAATTGCGCTTCAAGCGCCTCCATATCCGCAACCGCGCGTTGGTTTTGCTTGCCTCACTCGCCATATTTATCGGCAGCTTTTTCCTCACGCCATTCATCGGTTCGGACTTCGTACCTGAAACTGATAACAACGACACTGGCTTACAAATTCGCACCCCTATCGGCTCCTCATTAGCCTATACCAATAGCAAAGCCGAGCAAGTTGAAGCGGCATTGCGTGAATATCCCGAGGTGCTGAAAGTCAATAAATACGTAGGCAAAATACAGGCCTGGATCAATATTGATTTAGTGCCCAAAGAAAACCGCAAGCTCTCCAAAAAAGAGCTTGATGATAAATTCCGCGAACGCTTGCAGCGGATTGCAGGCTTGGAAGTTACCGTCGGCTGGAACCGCCCTATCAGACTCTTTATTTTGGGGCCAGACGTGAATGAGCTAGACCGTATTTCAAAACAAGTGCAAGCAAAAATGAAAGACATCAAAGGCATGGTGGATATTGATACATCTTACAAACCAACCAGCCCCACCTTGGATATCACCGTAAATAGGGCTTTAGCATCTGATCTTGGGGTATCGCTCAATCAAATTGGTTCCACCACACGGGCAATGATTGCCGGTGAACAAGCGGGGCAATGGGCCGGCCCTGACGGTGAGAACCATGAAATTTTGGTACGCCTGCCGCGCGACGAACGCACTGGTACGGGTGATTTGGATAAACTATTTGTGCCCGGTCGCGGTATGAATAGTGACGGCATGCCGATGATGGTCCCGCTACGGCAGGTAGCCGATTTCAAACCTGCCTTTGCCGAACGCCAAATTGAACGCCGCAACTTGCAACGCCAAATCCAGCTATCCGCAGGTGTAGCCAGCGGCTCCAATACTGGTGATGTGGCAAATGCGTTTCAAGACATTCTCAAAGGCATTGAACTGCCACCGGGCTATAGCTTTCAACAGGGCGGCCAAAGTGCGGATATGAAAGATTCATTCGGGTTTTTCTTGATTGCCTTAGCGATGGGCGTTATCTTTATTTACTTTATTTTGGCGTCGCAATTCGGCAGCTTCCTCCACCCGTTTGCGATTATGGCATCCCTTCCCTTATCGCTTGTAGGCGTACTGCTGGCGCTATTATTTTGGGGCTCTACGCTTAATTTATTCTCAGCCATTGGATTCTTAATGCTGATGGGGTTAGTAACTAAAAATGCGATTTTGCTGGTTGACTTTACCAACCAAAGACGTCGCGAAGGCCAAAACCGCGAAGACGCTATTTTAGAAGCGGGGCAAGTTCGCCTACGGCCTATTATGATGACCACCACCGCGATGATTTTCGGTATGGTGCCCCTAGCATTAGCCTTCGGCGCTGGTTCCGAACAGCAAAGCCCAATGGCCCACGCAGTAATCGGCGGCATCATCACCTCCACCGTATTTACCTTGGTGGTCGTACCCGTGATCTACACTTATGTAGATACTTGGGGCACCAAATTCACAGCATGGTTTACGCGTAATGATGACAAACATGCACTGGAAGGCACAGCGGTTGTTGCGCAACCAAGCGGTGGTGCGGGGCTTGAAGGTAAGCCAGCGCAGGAGCGGGGCGAGGTTTAAGGCGATTTTAGTAGGGCTGAAGATGCCTTATTATAGGCCATCTTCAGCCTTAATATGCGCTCTAAATTTGCACCCAGTTTTCCAATTGCAACGCCGGCACACGTTCAAACTCACGCATATTGTTGGTAACCAATACCAATCCCTCGCTTCGCGCGTGCGCTGCGATATGCAAATCATTGATGCCAATCGGCTGCCCAATTTTTTCAAGCGCGGCGCGAATGCCGCCGTAGTGCTTCGCTGCCTTTGCAGCGTAAGGTAGCATTTCAATGCGGCTACAAAAATCCTCCACCGCTGCAAAATTTTGTGCTGGTTTACTACTCTTTTCAGCGCCGTGCATAAGTTCAGCGAAGGTTATACTCGAAATGGCCATACGACCGGCGTTGCGATTAAAAGTATCCATCATTTCCAGCGGGCGTCGCTTGATCACGTAGATAACGATATTCGTATCCAGTAAAAAGTGAATCAATCGAAGCTCTCACGCTCGGTTTGTGTTTGCGCGGCACGACTCGCCATAAAATCATCCGTCACACATACACTCGTTAGAAAAAAACTATCCCAGCTAGAATTTAATGGGGCAATAATGCGTTCCTTGCCCACCGCCCGTACCGTAACGAACTTTACGTCATCAGGCAATCGTACATCAGCGGGTAAGCGCACTGCTTGCGTTCGGTTGTTAGCAAAAACGGTGCCAATGCTCATTTTGCGCTCCCAAATCAAATGTATATAGCTAAAGTATATAGCATTACCAATGATTTGGGCATCACGACTTTGAAGTACGGTTAATCATATTTACTCACCATATTTTTAAATCAATGGCTGCATCACCACCTTACGATAGGCTTCACGGGTGGCTAGGGCATCAAACCAGCGCTGCAAATTCAGTAAGTTTGGACGCTCAATTGGTAATACAAACCAGCGCCACACGGCACATCCTACTGCAATATCGCCCATCGTAAAAACGTCACCGCCGACAAATTTGGTCGCGCTTAAATGCGCATCGAGAATTTCTAATATTTTTATGGTGGCTAGGCGAGCAGCTTCAATTGTGGCCGCATCACGATCAGCGGCTGGGGTACGCATATAGGCACGAAACAAGGGCAACATCGTTGGCCACAATGTACTGTTAGCCCAGTCCATCCAGCGCTCGGTGTCGGCGCGGGCTTTAGCGTCCGCAGGCCAAAGCTTGGCGTTTGCATACGTGGCTGCTAAATAACGGACTATGGTGTTTGATTCCCATACCACGTAGCCATTATCATCAATGGTTGGCATCAACGCGTTCGGGTTTAGCGCTTTAAATGCTGGCGAATTTAGGGTGCCGAAGTGTTTTCGCGCATCAACGCACTCATAGGGCAAGTTAAGCTCTTCACAACACCACAACACCTTTTGCACGTTTACAGAATCTACATTACCCCAAATTTTTAGCACACAAACTCCAGTCTAAATAAACTATTCTGTGAAAATGCTGCGAGCCGAACAAAAAAGCGTGCCTCAGCATATCCAAGGCTGTTGCACTAAGAGCGGTACCTTGTAAGCATGCAAGTTAGATAACACCCGCCCACGCGAGCGACATCGCAAAACGCAGCACAGCGGCATAGCGGTAGATGGCCACCATCTGGCACTTGCTTGATTGCAGCACCTAAACGGAAATGCTAGACTGCATTTTAGCTGCTGTTTGTGATCTAAACATTGGTTTTATGCCATTACTAAAAACGTGATTTATTAACGGTGCAGTACCTTAATGAAACGCATTAATTACAAGCAGTATTTTCGGCTTTTCAATATTATCTTAGGGCGCAACGCGGAATGTTATGCGGATGTGGCGCGCCTTCAATTGAGTTAGGCGACTTACCCGTGACTCCACGCAAACACTTCAATCTCTTCCTTCAAGCCGTTTGTGTTTGGGCCGCGTTCTGGCTCGCTGGCTTGCCTTCGTACTTCCAGCAGTACGCGGTCGTCACAATGGCAGTTGGTTCTATTTTCCTCTCAGTTGCCATTTCCCTTGCGGCTATCGTCGTGCTTCGACGCGGAAGGCCTGAAACGAAGCTGGTTCGCGCCTTCTGGTTCTGCGTCTACTACACTATCCCATTTGCTGCGCTTGACGCTTGGTACTGCGGCGTGTATCTCGGTCATGGCCTGAGCTACCTTTACAAGTACTGGTATCTCTCCGTATTCTATATCACGCCGTGGTTAACGTTTATACCTACCGCGCTGCTGCTTCGCGTAGACGTGGCTCGCCCAAAAACGTAAGCTTCGTCGATAACATAAAGACGCTTAAACTAACACCGCTTTGCGCGCACACCAAGCAATCGGCAAGCCAAATAAAAATGCGTGCGATAGCACATCAAGAACGGTGCCCAGCGGCGGAAACTTTACCGGAAACGGAAAAGCAGAAAGGGGCAGCACGACCAAACGCATGATCAAAAAAACAATCACCCCAAATACGATCCCGCTCAGCACTGGCTGTTGCACCAGAAGCGGCACCTTACAAGCAAGCAAATAAAAAACACCCGCCCACGCGAGCGACATCGCAAAATGCAGCAGTAAACCTAACCCCGCCATTTGCGCGCCGCCAGTAAATGCTGATTTACCAAATAGGCCACTGGCAATTGTTTGCAGCAACCTAGCAGGCGTAGCGCCGTTATAAGCGGCAAACGAAATCGCAAAAATAATATCAAGCAGGCCAGCTATACTGCCGCCGACTAGTATTGCCCACAGTGCTGATCGTTCCGTCATAAAAATCCTCTATTAAAAACGCTTAAGGAAAAACGCTTAAGGCAAAGCCACCGTTTCGCTTAACACCGCTGCATTTTCCCATGCAAATCGGTATAACGGGACGCGTCCACCATCTGGAGCATCCCACATGTCTGTGCCCACATTTTTAGCGCCATGATGTAGGTAAAAATGCTGTGCGCGTAAATTTGATTGGATGACGAACAAATAGAGTCCCACTACTGCATTCGCGTTCGAGCTCATTTCCGTACTCGAAGCATGTCGGGATGCGGCACAGCGAGCAGCAACCGCGCCTAGAAGGGCAGAACCTACCCCACTTCGATGCAGGGATTGTTTAACGTGGATATTGTTTAAGAATGAGCCCCACAGTGCGTTCTCGTGCAGATAGGCACAGGCAAAGCCCAACAACTCACCGCCCTCCTCTGCCACAACTATAATTTGCTCACCGCAGTAATTCTGTACCGGAGGTGTCGCGAAGCGGTTTTGCCACTGCGCTTGCAAATGGGTTTCGATTTCACCCGCGAGATAGCCGTCGCTAAGTGCGCCGCGATAGGCATAGCGCCAGCTTGCAGCGTGAATTTGTACGATTGCAGGGCAATCGGATTGTTGGGCAGGGCGAATTTGCATGATAATTTGAATGAAATAAACGCTAGCGCATCACACCTGCTTGCAGCAACCTCGGAATAATATTATCGCGAATTAAGCGCATAGCCTGCCCACGATTTTGACTTACGCTGCTTGCAACTGCTGTGGTAGCAATAACAATATCACGCGCTGGCTGCACCCAGATAATTTGTCCGCCAAAGCCACTGGCGTAAAACGGATTGCTGAAGGGGTTCGCCGTTGCTGGTGTTGGTGTTGGTGCTGTGGTCTTCGCAGCCTCGGCCACAGCAATATTAGCTTTCGTATTTTTAGCACCGTCTGCGATCCACCACATATAGCCGTAGGGCGGCATGCCTTGTGCGGTCTGGCGCTGGGTTGCGGCACGCACATAGGATTTAGGCAGCAGTTGTTGATTATTCCACGTCCCTTCTTGCAACATCAACTGACCAAGATTCGCCATGTCGCGGGTACGCAATTTCAATCCACCAGAGCCGTAATTATGCCCATTTGCGCCTTTTTGCCATTTAAATACGTCAATCCCTAGCGGCTCAAAAAGCTTGGTCTGTGCAAAGTTTTCTGCTGTTTGATTTACCGCCTTTTCGAGCACAATTGCGAGCAAATTTGCACTCAAATTATCGTAACGAAATACGCTACCCGGCGGCGCAACGACAGGTCGTCGTAGCAAGTATTGCGGGCGATCAGAATCGGCCCTGCTAGCGCTGCCCGATGCGTCAAAACCTGATGTCATCGTGAGGAGATGGCGTACCGTTATTGGCGACTTTTGTTTGGTGCTCAGCCTGGAGAGTGGGGAATCGAGACCGCTGATGCTGCCATCCTCTATTGCAATGCCGACCAATAGAGACAATATGCTTTCTGTCACCGATTGGGTTTCTCGCAACGTATCTGCATCAGCGCCAGTCTTGTAGTGCTCAAAAATAACGACCCCGCTACGCATGACAACCACACTTTCAACATCGGCAAAGCTGTCATTAATGATTGGCGCGATTGGAGAAAGGTCGGCCACCGGCTTAGGCACATTCGTTGACGACACTATTGCGGCAGTGCGCGTTACGGGTGGGGCTGAACCTAGCGGTGGATGGGTGGGGCTGGCGCAGCCTTGCGCAAACAAGGTTAACAAAGAAAAGCTTAGAGCTAAAAACTTCACGCATCTACCTCAAGCGATAATTTTTCAGAAAAATTAGCGATAAGACATATAAATCGTGAGTCTCGCGCTAAATTAGTGGTTTGTACCCTCCAAAAAAATACGGGTACTCCATAAGAAAGATACCACTATAGAGGTGCTTAAAGACTACAACAATTCACTAAACTTCGTCCGCTTGAGCAGGATAAAAATGTTGGCAAAATCGCCATTCGTGCATAGGTTGATCATCTAAATAATCTGTTGGCTTGGGCAAAAAACCTATAAAGCAGTCCACAATACCGAGTTCCATAGCTGTCGCTTCGCAGTACTGCGCACCTCCAGAACTCCATAGATACAATATAACGCCTTCCGCCTTGAGCCGACGTACCTGCGCTATAACAGCAGGCATTGGGATACGTTTCGCGCCAACAGATCTAACCAAGGTATCGTCAACGTCAACAAAAACTATTTTCGCTCTCATTTCGATATTACCCTCGATGTTGTAACGCTAGGCTCTTTAAACTTAAAAACTTTGCCCACCATTTTAGGGTATTTGCAGTCTTTTGCACGCCCATTTTCTATATACAAAATGAGCGCTCAATCTCCATTTTCCTGATGCTCTTGCTCTTCCTTTGCTGCACTGAACACTTTTTTAATCGTATCAAAACTAAAACCTTTTGTTTGTAGAAAACGACTCTGCTTCGCTTTTGCGGCTTGATCTACGGGGTACTCACGGTATTTTCTTTGCCATAGCTGGTAGGCAGGGGTGAACTCATCGGCCTTTACTTCGGGCATGGCTGCCGAGGCAACGGCTGCGGGCACACCAGCAATAACCAGCATCCTGCTAATGCGCGAAGCACCGTAGCGTTTGGATAGGCGATTTACGGCTTGTTCAACAAAGCGTTCTTCGTTGAGCCAACCTAGGGATTGGCACCAGATAGCGACTTCGGCGATTTCTTCAGCTTCAAAGCCCACTTTTTGCAGGCGCTCGGTAAAAACCGCGATGGTGAAATCGCGCCGCGCAAGAAGACGTAATGCGGCGGTGACGAGCTTGCCATTTTTAGGTTTAGCCACGGCGCTAAAGCGCACAGCGGCGTTGACATCATCGTCGGCATTATCGGCAATGTCGGCAATGTCACTAAGCCCTGCATCATCTGCGTGCATCACTATGCCTTTCAATGATTTATGCCTATCTAAATGAGCCACTTAAACTAATATTACTAACTACTGACGTGAGCATCGCTCAAATTAAGTTAAGCGAAGTTTGCACCAACCACACCGCCCCGAACACAAAGAAACCACTCTCTGTGAACGGGGCTATAAACTATATACAACAGCGTGGCCCAACTATCGACGGGTTTTTGCCACTTATTTGCCCCCATTTGACAACTAAGCGCTGTTGCCTGGCTCGCAAACTTGTTAATCTATACTGACTTAACTAGCTCCAGCAACAGCGGTACGACAAAGAATTTTATTAGAACATTATTTGACTATGCGTCTGGTTCCGGCTCATCGTCACCGCCGTTTTCACTAAGCTGTACTGCGCTTACGCCTACACCTAAGGTCTCACGAATTTTGGCTTCAATTTCTTGCGCCATTTCTGGATGCTCACGCAAGAAGTTGCGGGTATTATCTTTGCCTTGACCAATTTTGTTGCCTTTATAGGCATACCATGCGCCGGATTTTTCAATAAATTTATGAATTACGCCTAGTTCAATAATCTCGCCTTCACGGGAAATACCTTCTCCGTACAGGATATCGAATTCAGCTTGACGGAATGGCGGGGCAATTTTGTTCTTAACCACTTTTACGCGGGTTTCAGAACCAATCACTTCGTCGCCAGACTTAATAGAGCCAATACGGCGAATATCAATACGCACCGAGGCGTAGAACTTCAGCGCGTTACCACCTGTAGTGGTTTCTGGGCTACCAAACATCACGCCGATTTTCATGCGAATCTGGTTGATGAAGATAACGAGTGTATTTGAGCGCTTAATATTAGCGGTGAGTTTACGTAGCGCTTGTGACATCAAACGCGCTTGCAAGCCCGGTAATTGATCACCCATTTCGCCTTCAATTTCAGCTCTTGGTGTTAAAGCTGCAACGGAATCAATTACTACAATATCTACCGAACCAGAACGCACGAGCATATCAACGATTTCTAATGCTTGTTCGCCATTGTCAGGCTGAGATACTAAAAGATCATTTACGTTTACGCCGAGCTTGCCTGCATATAGAGGATCAAGTGCGTGTTCAGCATCAATAAAAGCTGCTGTGCCGCCCGTTTTTTGCATTTCAGCAATAACTTGCAGGGTAAGTGTGGTCTTGCCGGATGATTCTGGGCCATAAATTTCAACGATGCGGCCACGGGGTAATCCGCCGATGCCAAGTGCGATATCAAGCCCTAGGGAGCCGGTAGAAACAGGGATGATGTCTTGATTAACGCCGTTTTCGCCCATTTTCATAATGGAGCCTTTGCCAAATTGCTTTTCAATTTGAGAAAGTGCTGCGGCTAGGGCTTTGGATTTATTGTCGTCCATAAAAGATTCTTTCATCGTGCTCATGTTGTTGTTTCTCCGGATTTAAGATTGGCGGGCTGTACTTAAGTATTTGATTTAAATAGAAAATTCAATTCTTAAGATACAAACTTTAGTACAATATACAGCGCCGTTACTGATAACTGTATGAACGTACACGCTGTATGTGTATACAGTATCGCAAATAAATCAGGAGTGCAAGCGTTTTTTAAAGGTTTTCTTTAAAATTATTCGCCGCCACGATTATCGTTGATTCTGTGGCAGAAATTTTTAAGCATGCAAATTTGTGCTGGCCAGCATTGCTAATCTGCTTAACCGCTTTTATTCCGCACCGCGCCGCGCGTTTACGAAGGTAATCATGTGATTTAGCGCGTGCAGAATCGTTTGCTGACGTACTTCAAGCCGATCGCCTTTGAAGTGAACGGTTTGCGTTTCACTTTCAAAATTTTCGCCTTGGCGGAAGTTAAAACCAAAACACACTGTGCCCACTGGCTTTTCGGGTGTGCCACCGCCCGGCCCAGCAATACCGGTTACTGCAAAACTAAATGCCGCTTTGCTATGTATCAATGCGCCTTTCGTCATGGCTGCAGCCACTTCTTCTGACACCGCGCCCACAGCCACAATTAAGGGCATGGGTACCGCGAGCATTTCTACCTTCGCTTCATAGCTATAGGTGACAAAGCCGCGATCAAACCAAGCTGAAGAGCCTGCAATAGCGGTAATTGCCTCGGCAATACCGCCGCCGGTACAGGATTCAGCAACACATACGGTGTTGCCGCCAGCGCTGAGCGCCTGACCCAGTTGCGCGGCAAGCACATAGGCATTGGCATAACTATTTAGGGGGGGTGGAGAAACTAAATTAGACAAAAGAAGCGCTTTCTAAAAATAGATAAAATTAGGCGTTGGTTAAATACAAAATGTGGAGCGTAAAAGTAAAGCGATAGAGGGTAGCGCTAGCAGCACATGTTTAATTTCTAACAGCTATTTGCGATGATCGCTCTTATACTAACCTATAGCTTACCCATATTAACGCAAACGCTGGGGTGTAAAAATATCATGAGCTACCATCAAGCACTCCCTAAGTTAACACGCATCAATGCTAATTTTTTGTTTTGAAACACCCTAAGGATTGTAATGCGTTTCGACATATTCAATCGCCACCGCGACCAACATCACCGCCTCCACACAATTATCGCGCCGCTGATATTAGGTATCGCGCTGATTTTATTTAATGCAATAGTGGCGCACGCCCAAACAGTACCATCACCACAATCACGTTATCGCCTCTACCATCCCACCTTGCAAACGCATTTATACACGACGGATCTAAATGAATATAAGGTCTTGGGCACGCGGGGGTGGAATCAGGAAAACGAAGTCCATCGGGTTTTAAACGCAGCTGGCACCTACAATGGTGGCCTGCTAAAGCCCTATTTTCGCCTGTTTAACAGCACATTGCGTATTCATTTCTGGACTGCCGACCGCAATGAATACGCGGTGTTAAGCGCTGTGCCAAGCTATGTAGGCGAGAATATCGAAAGCTATCTTTTGGCCGCCCCGCAGAACGGTACGCTGCCTTTATATCGCTTAGTCCTTTTGAACACCGCCAAGCACCTGTGGACTACCGACGAGAACGAAAAGAACGTGCTCACCGCCAGTGGTAGCTGGGCGCTTGAAGGCATAGATGGTTATGTACTGCCACCAAATCAAGTGCTAACTCCACCTGCATTGCCACCAGTATCACCACCAGTTTCGCCCCCCCTCACTCAAGCGGGGGCAGCCCGCCTATTGACACAAGCAACTTGGGGGCCGACGTTGGACGAAATCAAACGTACTGCAACCATCGGTGCCAGCGCTTGGGTGGAAGATCAATTTAAACGGGCATCCCTTGATAAGCACTGGGATTACGTAGCGCGTGGCGGTGCGCCCGCTTGTAATCCCTGTGATTCAAAATTTATCAACGCGGCGATGGAAAGTTTTTGGCTGCAAGCTATTCAGGGGGAGGATCAGTTGCGCCAGCGTATGGTGTTTGCCTTATCGGAAATTTTCGTCGTCAGCACCATCAATAGCGCCGTGGATATTCAGCCTGAAGCCCACGCCTCGTATCTTGATATGCTGGCTAAAAATAGTTTCGGCAATTTTCGTACTCTGCTGGAAGATGTGGCACGTCATCCCACTATGGGTCACTATCTCTCCCACATTCGCAACGAAAAAGCCGACATCAGTACCGGTCGCCTACCCGATGAAAATTTTGCCCGCGAGGTGCTGCAATTGTTCTCCATCGGCCTCTGGCAATTAAACGCCGATGGCAGCCGCCGCAAAGATAGTAGTGGGGGCGACATTCCCACCTATAATCAGGCCGATATTTTAGGCATGGCTTGCGTATTTACCGGATTAAGCTGGGGGGGTGCTGATACAGATAGTGCGCGCTGGCAGGGTTGGCCGGTAAATGGCATCAATACCGTCCGTTGGGATTTACCGATGCAAATGTATGCCAGCTACCACTCGCCACAAGAAAAACGCATTATCAACGGCGTAGTTATTGCCGCCAATATCGACGCCAATAGCAGCTTTAAAATTGCCTTAGATACGATTTTTAACCATCCCAATGTTGGACCTTTTATTGGTGAACAGCTCATTAAGCGTTTCGTTACTAGCAATCCTAGCCGTGCCTATGTAGGCCGCGTGGCTGACGCCTTCGCCAATAACGGCAGCGGCGTGCGCGGCGATATGCAGGCCGTATTGCGTGCGCTATTACTCGACAATGAAGCGCGCGATGATAGCAAAGCAGCCGACCCTGCTTTTGGCAAACTCCGCGAACCGATGGTGCGCTTTGGTAACTATATGCGCGCCTTTAATGTTGCGAGTTACGATGGCCGCTTTAAAATCCATAATCTTGAAGACCCCGTTTCCAGCCTCGGGCAAAACCCCTTACGCGCGCCCTCCGTGTTCAATTGGTTTCGCCCTGATTACGCACCGCCGGGCGAGCTTTCCGCAATGGGATTGGTGGCACCAGAATTTCAAATTACCCACGAAACAACGGTCACCGGCTACACTAATTTCATCATGGAAACTGCCGAGCGCGACACCCAAGCCTTCCGTGAAATCATTCGTCAATACGGCTCAGTACAAGACTATCTAGCGGGCGATGTCAGTGCCGAATTAGCGTTGGCCGACAACATACCCGCATTGCTTGATCGCTTAAACCTATTATTGCTGGCAGGCCGCCTAACACCGGCCACCAGCACTCTCA
>JANMDR010000252.1:0-30295 GCA_031376425.1 Betaproteobacteria bacterium | reverse complement strand
CCTATTACACAACCGCTGCGGGTGGCAAAGCCGCTTGTGTGGGGATGGAACACATGGGCGAGCTAGATGTGTATGATTTACAAGGATTGCACCGCGCGTTGGCTTAATTCACGGACATAAATTTGTCTTTGCCGTCATTCCAGCGCAGGCTGGAAACTCGTCCGCCCTCCTACAATTTAGGTTGTAACGTCTCAACAAAACAAACACTTCAGTAGAAAGCAAAAAGGAATTTAAATGAACACCATGGTAAAAGTACCGCTCACGGTAAAAGGCGCTGACGCCTTAAAAGCAGAATTGCATAAACTCAAAACCGTAGACCGCCCGTGGGTAATCAACGCTATTTCCGAAGCCCGCGCCCAAGGTGATTTGAGCGAAAACGCTGAATACGACGCCGCCAAAGAACGCCAAGGCTTCATCGAAGGCCGCATTCAGGAGCTAGACAGCAAATTATCCAGCGCCCAAATTATTGACCCCGCGCAACTAGACCATGATGGCCGCGTGGTGTTCGGTGTGACCGTAGATATGGAAGACACCGAAAGTGGTGCCAAGCAAAGCTATCAAATAGTCGGCGAAGACGAAGCCGATATTAAGCAGGGCAAAATATCCTACTCATCCCCAATAGCCCGCGCCCTAATCGGTAAATCTATCGGCGACGAAGTAGAAGTAAGAGCGCCAGGTGGTATTTCAAACTATGAAATTATGGATGTGCGTTACGTGTAGATTTTATTTTTCTTCTGTGGAGGACGGCCTTCCGCAGAGGGGAATGAAGTATTGGCAATAATAATTGCGGCTTAAATTTGCAAAAACTTAACTTCAAATTACCCACCTTTCCAAGGCGCTAGACAAACAAATTTTTTTAAGGCTATAATCTTGACCATTCAGTCAGGTTTATGCTTTTTTGAATTTGGAGATCCGCCATGTCCGACCATATAGTTTTATCTTCACATCCGCAAGCGCACAAGCGCGGTGCGTTTTTTGATGTGCACTGGGGGGCAATGAATCCTACGGAGCGCGGGCCGGTGATTGCTAGCCTCACGGATTTAGCGCAACGCAATGCTATTGGCACTCACTCAGGTGCTTATGCTGTGTATCGAGCCTTGGCAGTGGCTTCCGGTGCCTTGCAGCGCGATCATCGACCTGATTTAACCAATACCGCGCCTGCGGTGATGGTGGGGCCACATGCGCAATGGGGCGAGGCGGATAAAATTGTATCTATGGACCCGTGGGGGCATTTGGTGTCATCGGCATTTGCGACCGAAATTGCCGCAGGCGCGGATGTACGACCAACTATTGCAATTACCAAAGCCCACATCAATATGCCGGAACTGCATGCCGCCATAGCCGCAGGTAGGTTGAAGCCAGATGGTGATATTTTGAATGCCAATGGTGATGTGAAGGTCACCAAGGCTGCGATTGATCCGGTGTGGTATTTGCCGGGCTTGGCTAATCGCTTTAAGGTAAAAGAAAGTGCGTTGCGTCGTGCATTATTTGAGCAAACTGGTGGTATGTTTCCTGAACTGGTGACGCGGCCGGATCTAAAAGTATTTTTACCGCCCATTGGTGGTATGACGTTGTACTTTTTTGGTGATATGTCCAAGCTGGGCAAGCCTGAAACCAAGGTGGCCTGTCGTTTGCATGATGAATGTAATGGTTCAGATGTGTTTGGTTCGGATATTTGCACCTGTCGTCCCTATCTGGCGCATGGCATTGAAATTTGTATTGAAATGGCACAGCAGGGCGGGGTAGGCTTGGTGGTCTATAACCGCAAAGAAGGCCGCGCCTTGGGTGAAGTGACCAAATTTTTGGTGTACAACGCCCGCAAACGCCAAGTGGGCGGCGACCGCGCTGAGACCTATTTTGCCCGTACTGAGTGCGTGGCTGGCGTGCAAGATATGCGCTTTCAGGAACTCATGCCAGATGTGTTCCACTGGCTGGGTATCAAGCGTATTGATCGCTGGGCATCCATGAGCGACATGAAGCACGGCGCGTTAGTTGAACAGGGCATAGAAGTGGTTGAGCGCGTGCCTATTCCGGATGAACTAATACCGGCTGATGCGCGTGTAGAGATGGATGCAAAGCAGGCCGCCGGCTATTTTTCAAACTATATGCCCGACGCCGAAGAATTAGCGCAGCCGAAGGGCCGGGGGTTGGAGGAATAATGGTGTCAGCAAACAATTTTGGCTGGCATACTTATGTTCCGATTAATCACCCCGCCAGTGCCTTGCTGTCCGCCGTCGCCGTGCGTAAACACTGCGCTGAAATTGCTGCTTATGTAGAACGCGGTGAATCAGCACATTTTACGTGGCATGCGGATAAACTCGATGGCATTGCAGACTATGTGGTGACAACCATTCGTGAGCGTTATCCCACGCTTAAAGTACCCTACCATAGCCGCTGGCGACATTTTGAGGCGGGGGGGGTAGATCGGTGGAGTGCGCATCATACTAGCTTTGCCGATGATGCGATCGCCCGTGTGAAGGCACGTATTGATTTAGTGATTCCCAGTGTACTGCTCGACGCCGGAGCCGGTGCCCAATGGCGCTATCACGATGCGGCAACAGGGCAAACCTTAACGCGGTCTGAAGGCCTAGGGGTAGCGAGCCTTGCTTTGTTTACCAGCGGGGTATTGTCAGATAATCTGGCGAAGCCATTGCGAGCAGATGCTGCAGCGCTTATGGGTATTGGGCCACTGCACATCGCTAAAGCGTTTCAGGTAAGTGCTGCTAATCCTATGGTAGGGCTTGAAGGCCGTGCGGCGCTACTTTCGCGCCTGGGCGAGGTTGCGGTGGCAACGCCAGCCGTGTTTGGTACACCGGCACGCCTTGGTAATTTATTTGATTATTTGGATGCGAACGCACCCAATAGGCAATTGGATGCAGGCTTTATTTTAGCTACGCTATTGCGCGCACTCGGGCCAATGTGGCCAGCGCGAGCAACACTGGAAGGTGTAGCGTTAGGTGATTGCTGGCCGCACCCAGAAAGCAGCAGTGGTTATGTCGCGTTTCATAAGCTCAGCCAATGGCTAACTTACTCACTGCTTGAGCCGTTGATGGAAGCCGGACTGACGATTACCAACGTAGCCGCATTGACAGGATTGCCCGAGTATCGCAACGGTGGTTTGCTACTGGATATGGAATTAATTAAAGCACGGGATGCTACTTTTCATAACCGTAAATTACGTGTGGATGAGCCAGCAGTCATTGAATGGCGGGCGCTTACCGTGGTGGCGCTGGACGAACTAGCACTACTGGTGCGCCAGAAATTAAACGTAACGGAAGATGAGTTCCCCTTGGCCTGTGTGCTTGAAGGTGGCACATGGGCAGCAGGGCGCAAAATTGCTGCAGCATTGCGTGACGGTGGTACGCCGCCGGTCAATATTGATAGTGATGGTACGGTATTCTAACGAACAAGGACATAAACCATGCACCCGAAATTTCCAAATTTAAATGCAATCGACCATCCATTGCTTAAACACAAGCTCACCTATTTGCGCAGCGAAGACACCACCACTGATTCATTCCGACGCCTTGTCCGCGAGATAAGCCAGATGCTGGCCTATGAAGTGACGCGAGATTTGCCCACCGAAAATATCACCATTCGCACGCCAATGGCCGAAATTTCTTCACCCGTTATCAGCGGCAAGAAGCAATGTATTGTGTCGATTTTACGGGCGGGTAATGGCATGTTAGATGGAATGCTAGAACTGCTGCCAGCCGCGAGAGTAGGGCATATTGGGTTATATCGTGATCCCGAAACCTTAGAGCCAGTCGAATATTATTTTAAAGTGCCGGAGGACATTGCCGACCGTGCGGTGATTGTGGTGGACCCCATGCTTGCCACCGGTAATTCCGCTGTTGCGGCAATCAATCGCCTGAAGGAATATGGCGCAAGCAGCATCAAGTTAGTGTGCTTATTGGCCGCACCGGAAGGGGTGGCCAATATGCTGGCACGTCATCCCGATGTAATGGTTACCACCGCATCGCTAGACGAAAAACTAAACGACCACGGCTATATTGTGCCAGGCTTGGGTGATGCGGGAGATCGTATTTTTGGCACGCGCTAGAATAACCGGAGGCGCACGCGCCAAGTCTCTTGCTAGTACGAGAAGCCACGAGCAGATCAGGCAAGCCGCGCAAGATGATATTTTATCTGCCGCCGAAAGCGTGTTCGCAAGAGTGGGTTTTTCCGGTGCCACGATGGCCGAAATTGCCGAACGTGCAGGCTTACCTAAAGCGAATTTGCACTATTATTTTTCCACCAAAGCGGCACTTTATCGCGCTGTGCTTAACCATACGCTGAGCCGTTGGTTGGCTGGAACTTGCGGCATCACCAAAGATGCGCACCCTGCAACAGCGCTAGGCGGCTACATCCGCGACAAAATGCGTCTTGCCGCCATGCACCCGGACGCGTCCCGTGTATTCGCCAATGAAATGCTCCACGGCGCACCAGAAATTAGCGGCTATCTACAGCAAGAATTAAAAGCGCTAATTGACGAAAAAGCGCAGGTCATCGCCCATTGGGCAAAGCTTGGCTTAATGGACAAAGTAGATGCACGCCATTTATTTTTTACCATATGGGCCGCCACCCAAACCTATGCCGATTTCCAACCGCAGGTTTGTGCGGTGCTAGGCAAAACGGCATTAAGCAATGCCGATTATGAGCATGCCACACAACAATTAGTGCAGATATTGTTGAAGGGCTGCGGAGTAGAGGGTTTAAATTGATGTGGGTCGAAGCCGGAAAATAGGGTGCTTCCAGTCGTTTTTCGATATTGTGTATCGTGCTAAATGTGCGGATTCTTGACGAATTAGAGTGCATAATTATGGCTGCCGTGATTAAACTTTATCGGAGATAACCATGCACCTCCATCGAGTGTTAGCGACATTGTTTGCTATCGTGATCAACTGCTGGTGGCCGACGGTTTGGGCGCAAGTCGTAACATCTGGTAGTTATTGGCCTGGGCCTGCTGTTAGCGGTTCTTGGTACGATACTGCACGCGACGGCGAAGGCATAGTGCTGCAGTATTTGCCTAATGGGAAGTCGCTTCTTACATGGTTTACTTATCCTGCTGCGGGTGAAGCCGGGGCTCAGACGTGGCTAATTTCGGATTTGGGTTCTGTTGAGGGCAACAAAATAAAGTTCCCAATTGTGTTTCAACCGCAGGGCGGAGTTTTTGGGGATGGATTTGATGCTACGCGCATCAAAAATGTGGTGTGGGGAACCATAGAAGTTGAGTTCCAAAACTGTAATTCTCTGACGATGCGCTATGTCGGACCGCCTGCTTATGGTTCGGGTGAGCGGAATATGACGCGTCTAACGACGATTGATCAACTCAATTGTACTGGCGGCCGAACGCTCAACGCGGCTGGTGGCCGCGCATTGACAGGATTACGAGCAAAAAGTGGTGCCTGGTATGTGCCGTCTCGTTCTGGTGAAGGCTGGATGATCGAAGAACTGGCCGATGGTCGAAGTTTGGTTTATTGGTTTACCTATGACCCCCAAGGCCGCCAAGCGTGGACCGTTGGTGTGGGGAAGCGCGAAGGCAACCGAATTGAGATTGTCGATAACTTCATCACTAGCGGAACTGAGTTTGGTAAGGGCTTCAATCCCGCAGCGGTGAAGCGCACGAATTGGGGAAGCCTAACGATTACGTTTTCTAACTGCAACACCATCGGCGTTAGTTATAACGCAATAGTTGCGGGTTACGGTGCGGCGTCAAGATCAGGCACATTGCTCACGTCTTTGGCAGGCAGCGTGTGTATTGACGGCACACCAACTGCGCGTACTAATGGCGCATGGGTTGAAGCCGCTGCGATTGTGCCGCCCAAGCAATCTGAGCATGCCAGCGCGGTGCTGGATAACAAGCTGTATGTCATGGGCGGATTTGGTGATGTGCGTGGTTTTAAACGCTATGATCCAACAACGAATGCTTGGACTGTGCTACCCAGCTTGCCGGGTGGGCGTGACCATTTGACGGGCTTTGCGATCGATGGTGGCGTATATTTTTCTGGCGGTGCAGTGACACCGGGAGGTGACGAAAATACTTCAGCCTTTCGATTTGATCTGGCTACAAGTAAATGGGAGGCACGGCCTGAAATAGCCGCTACATTTGGTAGCCACGCGACTCTCCTAAACGGGCGCGTGTATATCGGCAGTGCTGACGGTAGTTTGCAAGAATACGATCCCGCGCAACGTATGGTGCGGCGCATTGGGCGAGCATTGCCAGCCCGATCACGCGACCATTCGCAGGTGGTTGCATTTTTAGGTGAAATTTGGATGATTGCAGGCCGTTTTCCTGAGACCGTTTCTGTTGCAATTTACGATCCGGTTATAGAAACATGGCGGGTTGGCCCAAGTATTAACAATCAGCGTGGTGGTTTTGCGGCGGCTGTTATTGGCGATCAAATTGTGATTGGCGGTGGGGAGGTGTTGCTGAATCGCCCCCGCGTAGAACCAACCCTAGAAATATACCTAGCCGGAAGCGAAGCGTGGCGCTTCGGGCCCGACTTACCGGTGCCCGTGCATGGCGTAACAGGCGCTACAATCAATGGACGCTTCTATGTAATTGGTGGCTCAACCACGGCTGGTACTGAAGATGGCAATACCGGAAGAATGTTTTCTATTTTGTTGGGGCTTTAAAAAGGGGGGTAAATTGCAATCGCCGCGACACTGCACCGTGCAACGCTGCTCGCTAAATTGCATAGAGTAGGCATGTATTAAATCGTCCGCACCGCGTGCTAAAAATAAATATTTTACTAACTATATTTTTTATGAGCCATTTGATTTAAAAGTTCCGCCTATATGAGTGTGGCATATTTAATTGCCGATTACTAACACTCGTTAAAGGGAATCGATCTCATGAAATCTTTGTTTTTGGCTACTACTACTGTTGCTCCAGCACTGCAATTTAGCAGCACGTCAAGGCTTGCAATGCGGGTGGCAGGGTTAGCGCTGGTGACGGCGGCATTGTTTGTCCTTCCCACGGCTACGGTGTTCGCGCAAAAGGCGGGTATTTCTATTGATGATGTGAAGTTGGACGCGCCGGATTTTAAGGATATTTTTGGCATGGCACCGAAGTCGGTGTTGAAGGGGGTAACTAAAATAGCGATTCCGGTATTTACAGTGGAAACAGTGGTAAAAACCGGCGCGGGTATTCGTCAAGAAAGCAGCAGTGGATCGGTTACGCAGGAGGTAACTTATATCTTGGAAGGCGTGCCGCAAAAGGAGATGCAGGCGGCTGTTGATAAGCTTTATGATGACCTAGTTGCTGATTTGAAAACGGTGGGAATTGAAGTAGTGCCAGCGGAGCAGTTGAAGGAAACTGCTGCCTATAAAGCGGCTGCGTTAACAGCGGCAAGCCCCGCGTTGCATTCAGGTAGCGGCGCTGAAGTCATGGTTTACGCTGCCAAGGGTGTGGCTTTAGGGTTGTCGAATTCACGCTATATGTTTATGCGCGGCGCTGCAGGTGGCGGCCTAGGTGGCACTATTGGCAATGTAATGGCTGCGGCCAGCGTGCTTGGCAGCCTTACGTCACAGGTAGGTGATGCCAAAGTAGCGGGAGCCATTGGCGAAGAGCTAGGTGTGCCAACTTTGATGGTGCAAGTACCGCTTGAGTTTGTAGAGCAAAAAGGCAAGGGCACAAGCGGTTTTTGGGGCGGTAATGCTGCGGCAGAAATTAGCAGTAGATTGCGGCTTTCTATTGCTGTAAATGCGTTTATTAGCGCGAGCAATAAAGGTGAATTTAGCGTTCTCAATTCCGGTACGCCACTGATCATTTCAGGCACACCAGTTAAAACGGTGAAAGATACATCGTCCGTTGCCGCTAACGTCGGGCTGGCGGTGTTTGCTATGGCAATTGGCAGCAAGGCATCAAAGCGGATGACCGAAAAGACGGCAGAGGCAGACCCTGAAAAGTACGTGGCTAACGTTGCCGATGGTGTAGGTAAGTTTAGTAAAGTGGTGCTCGCAGCAGTAAAGTCGATGCAGTAAATTACCTGCCAGTGATGCCTGAAGATGACCTATATTAGGTAATTTTCAGGCATTTTAGTAACGGATTTCAGCTTAACTCGCGCACTGCTGCCTGATTCAAGGTCACAAATTTAAATCCCTGTGCCGCCATCCAGCTTAGGCCTTCGGCCAAACCCTCTGCCGAGGCTGATGCGGGTTTGTTCATATGGGCAATAATGATGTCGCCATTTTTAGCAGCTTTCAAGCGTGCCACAATTTCGCGTTGTGCTAAGGTCGCACCGGCATCCGCATTTAGCGAAAAACCAGCGATGCGATAGCCCATGTTTTTGATTACGGCCATCGCCGTAGTGTCATACATTGCAGTGGCTCCGCGATACCATGTGGGGGTTGCACCCGTCGCTTGCGCAATTGCATTTACACCTTCTTGTACCTCGGCTTTTAGATGCGCCTCATCAGGTTCACCGGCAATACCATACACGCGCTTACCGATGCCTACAACCGCGGGCACGTGGTTAGCACCGTGGTTTTCAATTTGAAATAAACCCGCATGGGCGCGCAGCATCGCTAGGCCTTGTGGGTTACGATCAAGCCATCGTTTCGTGGCAAAAATAGTTGCAGGAATATTGTGCGCGATTAAATAATCAATCACGTCTCGATCAAACGCACCACCACAGGCATCCAAAGTTAAAGCCGCAGTTTTGTTACTTTGCGCCACACCAAGCTGCAAGGCTTGATGAATTTCAATCGGCCTTGCAATGGTGCTAGTGGCAGCACTAGCCGTACCAGCATGTAAGCAAATGCTGGCAAAAAATAGAGCGGGAAAAATGAGGTGAGCGCGAGTTTTCATACCAATATAACGCAGCATGGCAGCGTTGGTTGAATCGATTTCGCTCACGGGATGTGAAATAGTGCAACGGCATATAACGGCATAAGGCATGAAACAAGTTACTATTGTGTCTGCGTTAGTAGCGCCGCTTTGGCGCGTTCCCAAACGCCATCTACGCCTGAGTGCAGTTGTGCGAGTGTTGGTTCTACCAAGATATTTGGCACTACGCCGCGAGCAACAAAATCAGTGCCATCAGGATAGCTGTCACGTTTGATGCAGATGCGGGCGCTACCACCACCGGGCAACTTAAAGAGCAGCGGCTGGCCGGTGCTACCGCCGCTGGCTTGGCCGATGATTATGCCGCGCTTGATAAGTTGAAAGGACACTAAAAAATCTTCTGCCGCAGAGAAAGTTTGGGCACTGCTTAAAACGGCGACCGGGCCGGTAAAAATGGTGTCGCGTTTAACGCTATAGGGCTTGTTGTCGTTTGATTGTTTCCAACGCAGGATACCGCTTCGTGAGCGCGCACGATCAAGCGCAGTTTCGCTCCGCGCGCGACTCATCGATGTAGGAATAGCTTCGTGGGTAAGATAACTTAATAACGCCAAGCCATGGTTGCTGGAGCCACCGCCGTTGCGACGCACATCAATAATGAGCGCCTTTGCCTTTAAAATTTCAGGCAACGCTTTTACAAATGCCTTAACGCCGTCGTCACTTTCAAAATGGTCAATCGCAATCGTGGCTACACCATCTGGGCTAATTTGAAAGGCAAATTTTGGCTGATATTTTGCGTCGGTATAACCTTTGCGGGCAATGGTTTCGGTGCGCTCAAGGCCTTTTGCATCGCGGAGTTTTAGGGTAAGCGCTTGTGCGGCATCGCCCGAAAGCAGCTGATAGGTATGGCTGCGCATGGCTTTGTCTTGTGGGGTAGAGGCGCTAACATAGGGGGCTACTTTTTCAGCCACATATTGATCAACGGGTTGCGCATTGATCCCGATAATTTCATCGCCAACGCGGAGACGCGCACTAAGCTCTGCACTGTAAACATGGGTAATCATTACTTTATTTTCAATGAGTTCGGTACGTATTGGCGGGCGGCTATAGTAACTATCGCTTAGTTCTTTGGGCGCATAAATATTGGTATGCCCATCGCGTAGTAGCGGGGCAATGCGCATGAGTACATCGTAGTAATCGCGTGTGGTCTCCGCCGCTAACACGGCTTTTAGGCCGTCCATATAAATTTTATTGAGCGAAACGTCGGGGACTAAATCAAAATTTACGAAGCCTGCGCGTGCTTCCGCCCAGAATAACGATAAGCCCGCTACCCGTTCTTCAGGCGATAGCCGGTCTTTATAGGGCACCGCTATTTCTGGTGCGTTCCAGAGCGTACCAACGTTTTTAACCCGTTGCACATACGCTTGGTAACGTGGTTCATCTTTGAGCACTGCGAACTCGGCGCGGCTATCAAACATTTCTAGTAAATCGGGAATGGCGTACATACGGCCAATAGCCTCAATCGCATCAAGCGCCTTATCTTTTTGCCCTAACTTCATTTGCACCATCGCCATATCCATTAATACATCGTGGCGTCGCGCTGCCAAATAAATATTACCGTTGGCAAGCTCAAGTACGCGTGGCTGCGCCAAAAAATTCAGCGCATCATCAAGCGTGGCTGCGCTTTTTTTGAGCATATCATCGCTTGGTTTTTCAGCCTGCCAGCCCTTGCGGGCATCATTGCGCAACTGCTGCACATGCTCGTAGGCGATGGTGCTGGTGGCGGTTGGATCAATCGCATCGGCCGCTTGCGTTGGCCTTAATAGCGTTAGACTAAGGATAAGTACAGCGATCATTGCTAGTGCCTGTATGCGCATAAAATCCTCTGTAAAAATATCTTGTAGATACCCTAAATTAAGATATCTTCGACTGATAAATAATACCTTAAATTAATTTTCGGAAACTCAACCAAGTTAATGTTTCTGCCGCTTATTGCGTGGTTACATTATGTTGCGGTTTAGCGCACACACTTAGCTTTTATTTGGTTATCATTTGTCGCTACAGGGAGTAAATGGTGAGGCATATGAAATTGCTATTGATCTACCGTTGGCGGTTAGTGCTAAGTATTAGCGTTGCGCTATTAATTGGGGCAACGCATGCTACTGCTGCACCCGCTAAAATTTTACCGCCCTATGTTACGGCACACAGTGTAGTTGTGGATGGTGTCTCTCGCTCTTTTTATCTGGTTGCGCCTAGCGGTACTAAGGCTATACGTGCCGCAGTGCTGTTGTTTCACGGGCATGGTGGCAGCCCTGAGCACATGCTGGGGATGACGCGTACGCCATCGCCTTATGTGCGCTGGCTGGAGGTGGCACGGCGGCAAAATTTGCTGTTGATCGTACCGGAGGGGGAGGTGGGAGGCGATGGCAAACGTGGGTGGGCAGATTGCCGGTTTGCGGAGAGTCAACCGAAAACGGATGATTTGGCGTTTGTGGATGCCATGCTCGCTAAGGTAAACGCGAACTATGCGCTGCCGATGCTGCCGATTTTTGCTGTGGGCACTTCCAACGGCGGGCATTTTGTTTTGCGCATGGCGCATGAACGCCCGAATGTGCTCAAGGCCGCTGCGGTGGTGGTTGCATCGGAAGCGGCGCAATCACGTTGCGTTGCCCCGTCGCAAGCCTTACCAATCGTATTTATGAACGGCACTGATGATACGCTCAACAAATGGCAAGGTGGAACGGTGGGTAAAACCCGCGATATGCGCGGTGAGACAATGTCGGTGATGGATACCGTAAATTATTGGGTAAAGGTAAATCATGCAGAATCAAGCGCCAAAATTGAGAAGTTACCTGATGTAGACCCTGATGATAAAAGCCGAGTGGTGGTGCATCACTATGCAGCCAAGCCTAACGGTGCGCCGGTAGTGCTATACGAAGTGCAAGGCGGTGGTCACACCGAACCTAGCACTAGTATTGCGTATTCTCGGATTTTGAGTTTTATCGTAGGTAATCAGAATCGCGATATAGAGATGGCGGACAAGCTCTGGGAGTTTTTTGCTACTCAGCGCTGAGAGATGGATTGCCGTAATGTAATTTCCTGCCTCCGCAACGATTCCGTAGGGGCACGGCATGCCGTGCCCGCGAGAGTATTTCGACCACCGCCGCTTCAAAAGCCCCTTGCATCAGCTGCTTTCGCATTGCCCTCCACGCTCAACGCCAATGCTTCCCCGCGTGTTATGTAGGCACCAAAATCGCTCACAAGTTGATCGGCCACCACTTTAGCTGCTGTGGCGGCGGCGGTAGTGAGGATGGCGGCGGCCAGAGCGGCGGCGTTGGCCACCACGGCGGCGGCACCAGCGGCAATTAGCGCACTTAATGATCCATAGCTCAATATGGCTTCGGCTACTGCCAGCGCGGTAGTGGCAGTGGCGGTGGCAACTCCTGCGGTGGCACCGGAAATCGTGGCGGCGGCAGAGACTACGTTAGCGGTGGCGATTTTTGCGTTTAGGTCTAGCAAAAACGCATAATCGTAGAACCCTTTCAATTGCAATTGCGCTGCGCTGGCGGCATTAAAATGGGTGTGTGCTGCTGCCGTCAAGCCTAAGCCGCACGATAGCGCAGCGAATAGTGTTTCCGCAGAGGTGGCTAGCACTTTATCGTCGTTGTTAACTGTTTGCGGCATGCTGGGCGCATCGAATGCGGGCGCGGTATTGCTCTGGCTGGCCTGATTGCCATCAAAACGGTTGCCATCACCGTCGGCATCAAGCAGGCCTGGCATGGCTAGCGCAAAGGCGGTATGGCGGCGCGTGGTGCCATTGGTGGTGTTTAAATAGGCGGTGTTAACGGGTGCAGCCGCCACGGTATTTAAGGCGGTGCAAAAATCAATTAAATTGGTGTTGCCCAACGGTGAGTCAATGCCCACAGGGGTTGATCCAGCTGACACGCCTACGGTAAGCAACACCGGCATACGGTCTTTGGCGGTGATTACGGATAAATCAGCATCTGCAATTAAATTCGCATCGGCTTTACGATAAACGCCGTATTTAATTTCGCCGGCATGGGCGTCCGCCATTCCTAGGGCTATCCACGGCACAAACCCTATTTGCTTGCCACCGGAACAATCTTCGGCACCGGCACCGTTGCTGGCAGGGCAGGGTAGCCGCCGATTTGCATAGGCGAAACCTAGCAGCGCATTTTGCGTCGCCGCGAGCGTATCACGGGTAGTGTGTGCTACCTGAGTCTGCGCAGCCATGCGCCAATAGGCCACAAGAGCTAACGCCAGCAAACCCAAAATTAGCAGGGCTATGGCGCTTTCAACTAAACTAAATCCATCCGCTGTCGTGCTGATTTTTTTAGCCTCTCTTGTTTTCATGGCAGCAACCCTTTCGCTTTTATTGCCGTGGCATCGTTGAATGCTTTTAAATACAGTGCTGTCGTATTTATCTGAAATTGATCGGCGCGACCTTTTTGGTCTATTTCTTTATCGAGCGCTACTTGCGCCAAGCCCACCGCCGTTGCGGCCAAGGCTTCGGCCGCTGTTGCAGCAGCAATAGCTAACACGGCACCAGCTAAGGTAGGTGCCGCCAAGGGCGCTACTTCCGCTGCTAACGCGATGGCGGTGACCTGGGCGGCTACAGCAACGGCTAAATCCACGGTCGCAATGGCTAGTTTGGCGATGGCGAAATTACGGGTATTGGTGCGCGCACGTACCGCGAAGCCCCGAAAATCCTGATACAACTGGGCATTACGATTGATGTCATAAGCGGCAAAAGCTGCTCGTGCGGCACCTTCAGCGTGCGCTAGACGTTCCGGACACGCTAGGCGACCAAAAAGCTCGGATAATCCGGTTGTCAGTACTTGATCGTCATAGTTAATGCTTGCAGGCTGGGCACTTAATTCAAAATTAGCCGCCGTCGCATTTAGTCCATCAAACACATTGTTTGCGCCTGCGTGCGCTAAGGCATAGGCAATGGGCACGTTGGCGCTACCGGCATGCAATACCGGCGTGGTATTCGAAATCGCGTTTTTTATGCCCACGCAAAAATCCAACCCATTTATTGTGGACACAATCGGTGCCGGTGCCAAGGGTACAAAACGTGCAGCTTGCCGTGTTAAATTAGCATCCAGCACGGGGTTGCCGTTGGTATTTTGATACACCCCATAACGTAAATTCATACCCGCGCTCAATCCCAAGGTAGCATACGGAAAATTGCCTACCAGAGCGCTACCAGCACCACAGTTTTCTACGCCACCTGCGGCGGTAGCGGGGCAGGGCAGGCGATGATTGCGGACAATAAAGCCATCCAACGCCTGCTGTGCTTGCGCTAATGCGGCGCGGGAAGTATCCGCAGTAACTGTGCCTCGCATAGCCGGTAATAAACTCCAGATAGCCAAACCGATAGCGGCGGAAATGGCGAGCACCACTGCCACTTCAATTAATGAAAAACCAGTGTGTTTTTTCATTTGGCACCGCCTTTTTCATCGGCGCGTTGCAAGATTGCATCCGCACCAATAGAGGCCGTGAGTGGGGTGCCACCGGGGATAGTGAGGCTGGTGTTTACCGCAACCAAACGGTTATAGCTTGCTTGCGCGTTGGTTTCAGATAGCAGCGCGGCATCGTAGCTTTGTTGCGCCGTTTCGCGGGCTTTTAGCTTGGTGTAATAGCGATTATATTTATCGGTAAAGTCATCAATTTTAGATGTGATGCGGTTTCTACCGTCGTAGTAACGGTTGCAGTCGGTAACCGTCACATAATGAAAAACAAACGGTATTACGGAATCAATAACAAGTTGTTGATAAGTAACGCAATATTGCCGATAGCTGAGGTTAATCAAGTTCTGGCGGCTGTTCGTGTAGTTGGTCGCAGCGGCGGCTTCGTTGGCAACGGCTGCATCTAAAATCGCCTGCTTG
Source organism: Betaproteobacteria bacterium (assembly GCA_031376425.1). Classification (GTDB taxonomy): domain Bacteria; phylum Pseudomonadota; class Gammaproteobacteria; order Burkholderiales; family Usitatibacteraceae; genus JANMDR01. The sequence continues at coordinate 15,595 of JANMDR010000252.1, read as the reverse complement.
TTGGCCACAACAGCGGTATCTGGCGGCACATAGCCTTGGGCCGTGGTGAGTTCCTGACGCGCATCTTCCACCGCATATTGCGCTGCGTTACGGGCGCGTACGCGGTTAACCACATCACCTACCTGAGGATCCATTACGTAAATCGATGTAGTGCCAACCGGCACTCCTGCGGCGTTGGTATCGGCCACAATGGATTGCGCTTCGCCATATAAGGCGTAGAAGGCCGATTCTTGGGTGTTGTCGGCAGTGGTAGCCTCAGAGCTTGCGGTAGTCAACGCGGTTCCAGCCGTCACGCGGCGTGCGGTTGCGGTAGTCCAGCTCGTTTGCGCATTAGCGATGGCATCGGTTAAATCAATTGATTGGTTTGTGGATGTTCCAGCGAGCACTGCAACCTCAATCAGTAGCCCCACATAGGTCGCGTTAAGCGCGATGGCCACAGCGCCAGCGGCTACGGCTAAAGCGCCAGACGCGATTGCAGCAGCAGCGGCGGCGACAGAGGCCGCTGCATGGGGAATTTCAGCGCAGCCGACGATAAATACACATGATGCAATTGCGCCTGCCAATAGCGATGCAGCGGCAGAAAGCGTGGTCACCGCCCCCCCCACGGCCACCCCTGCTTGATATACTTTATATACACCCACCCCCGTTTTTACTGCGCCCACAGCCGCTAATACTGACGACATCACGGTGGCCATGACCTTGGCCGTATTACCTTCATCGATAACTTCCACGCCCAAGGCAATCATATCTAGCGAACTCGTGAGCCCCTCACAGCCGCTGTTATAGGCCAGCTCTACCGCAGTACGTGCAATCACATGATCGTCATAAGTTCCGGTAATTGGCGCATTTTCAGGCGCGTCCATTTCTGCTAGCGCATTCGCGTTACGTCCATCAAACATATTGCCATTGCTATCCGCATCGGTAGCACCCGCGTGTGCTATCGCATAGGCGATAGCGCGTGGCGTGTTGGCGGCATTAAATACACGTGCGCCAGTGGTGCTCGTATTGGCTAAAGTAGTGCAATAATCCGCTGTAGTCCTTTTGTTTAAACCCCATAATGCGCCATCCCATTTGTGCGGCTCAAAGCTATTGCTACTCACACTGACATCACCTGTAGCAGTGCGGTTTACTAAGTAGCGCAATTGCCCGATACCCTTTTGCGCACTGGATCCCGCTAACCCTAAGCTTCCGGCAGGCACAAAACCCTTGACGTTGCCCGGCGCACAATTTTCTACACCACCGGGGGCGTCGGCTGGGCAGGGCAGTCGAAAATTGGCGGAGGCAAACGCCTCAATGAAGCGATCCGCTTGCTGCAAAATTGCGGTCTGCTGTTCGGCTCGCACCACTTGTTGCTGCGCCAGCATCCATGCATAGCCCACTACCAATATCGTGCCCACCACAAATACAAAAAGCATCACTTCCAGCAGGCCTAAGCCACTCATTTTGCGAAGCAAGACGGAGGGATTCAGGTGAGTTTTGGTACGCCGTCGCTGCATGGTGAAGTCTCCAATCCGCATAAAAAAGGCGGCTCTACTTAGCTTTACGCTTTTGGCGATGCAAAACTCTCAGCGATTGTTAAGAAACGCTTAAAAATATCTCGATACCGGCGGTTTGTGCTGTGTACAGGAACTCATAACGACGCGTGGACGTCTATGGTGGTAGCTTCAATCGCAGTACCGCAGTACCGCAGTACCGCAGTACTACTGGCAATTTTGGACACACCACTTTTTAAATACGCAAAGAGGCACCTATGAAACGCTATATACCGAACAGTCCTGAAGCGATGGCACGCGTTGTTGCCATGATGATCGTCACCGACGCCCACGTGGACACCCGCGAACTTGCGGTGCTCGACAACCTAAAAGCCTACGAAGCACTCGGCATGACGCGCGAAGATTTTATGCGCGTATCACGTGATTATTGCAGTCAATTGGTTGAAGAAGCCGAAGATAGAGGCGATGTTCCTCTAGTAGATCCAAGCCGCGCCGATGCGGTAATTGAATTCGTTGAAGTGAAGCAAAAACGACTGATCGTGGCCAAGTTATTGCTGGCCGTGCTCAATGCCGATTTGGAGCACGATGAATTTGAACTCATCCTGTTTGAACACGTGCTAGATCGCTGGAATTTAACGCGGGACGAAGTGTTATCGGCTAAATTATGATGCCAACAAAATACCCTGAAGACGCCCTACTTTACCCATGAAGGGTCACTCGACGACTTCATCGTCTCCCAGAGAGCATCTTCAGGGCATCAATTGCCTTAAAACCGCGCTAAATCAGGGCTCTTGAAAAAGCTAATCACCTTTGGCACATAAGCCATGGTTTCGGCGTAGGGAGGGATTTTATTGCCGTTGCGAATAACCGCGTTTTCGCCCGCATTGTAAGCGGCGACGGTTAATTCAATATCCCCCTTGAACATCGCCAAGAGATCGCGTAGATATTTGGTACCACCAGTAATATTCTGCGCCGGATCATAGCTATTGCTCACACCATAGCGTGCTGCTGTGGCCGGTATCAGTTGCATGAGTCCCACGGCACCTTTATGTGATAGCGCATTGGCGTTATAACCGGATTCAGCGCGAATAACGGCGTGGATTAACTTCGCATCTACCCCATGAGCAACGGCGGCCTGCGCGATAATGGGAATGAGTTTTTCAATATCTACTGCCTTAGGCATTTTGGGCGACCATGCATTGGGACGCAGCGCCAACGAGGTCGGAATACGGTAAACTAACTTATACCGTTTATCCAAATGTGGCATGTTCGAAAAATGCACCACGCCACTTTCGTCTTTAAACGAATAAATATTGGCTGCTGCGCTTGGCGTCAACATTGCCATCAGCGACGCGACTGCTGCCAATGGTATGCATAAACAGCGCATCATCTGCATTAGTGTAGTAAACATAGTGTGAGAAGCATAGATTGTGTATTTGAAATTTTTGGCTAAACACTTATTCTATTTTGAATACAATATAAACAAGGTCAGATAAATACTTAGCTACTAAGACTTATCAATAGCAGCATACTAGCAGACCATGAAAATCCCCGCAGGTTTCATTTTGACTCAAAAATGCGCTTACAACACTAAATAATAACGTTATAATTCACATTCTCGTCACGTTTGCATTAAAATTTGTCTCGTGACTGTGGGAAAAAATACCGCAAAAATCAATTTGCGTTAAACTTATAAGCATGCAGGCTTATTTCTTTGCTGTGGTTCAAATCCATTGATGCACTAAGGTTTGCTATGATAATACTTTGTTGCGCCCACTCTAGCTTAATCACACGCCAGTTTAACTAATTAGGCACGCCGTTGAACGATTACGACCAAACCGCGAGTATTTTAATTGTCGATGACGATCCTGTCATCCGTGAGTACATTCGCCTCCATTTAAGCACCGCTAATTTTAGAGTGCGGGTGGCCGAAAACGGCAAGCAAGCGCTTGAAATGGCGATTGTTGAACCGCCAGATCTAATTTTGACCGATATTTCCATGCCCATCATGGACGGTTTTGATTTAGTTGAAGCGGTACGTAACCACCCTGAATTGGTCGCCATTCCCATTATTCTATTAACGCAACACGGCGATTTAACCTCTTTCAGACGCGGCATGGATCTAGGCGCTGATGATTTTTTATCTAAACCAGTGCGACGCACAGATTTATTAAAAGCCATTGATACGCGGCTCAAGCGGCTTGAAGGGATGCGTAGCGCTAGAGAATTTACCCGCCCGCCCAGCACCGCTGCGCCGATGCGCGACATCGAAGCTAGTGCAGCGCGCAACCCACCACAGCGGGCGACCAAGCAGGCACCAACCTTCGCCGAACCCTCACCTACGCTATTAATGCGCACCGTAAGTGCCGATCAAGCCAAGCAAGAGAACGCGCCAGCGGGCGTAGAGGCGGAACGTAGCGATGTCGACGGCACGGTTTTATTTTCGGATATTCGTAACTTCACCACCTTTTCCGAGCAGCTTAAAGCCGGTGAAGTGGCGGAACTACTTAATGCCTACTTTGCCAAAGCATGCGAACCAATTTTGGATCAAAACGGTTGGGTAGTGAAGTTTGTTGGTGATGGTGTGATTGCGATGTTTGATTCCGCCAATGGCCAGCGTGTGCACCACAGCGAGCGCGCACTAAAAGCGGCGCTGTTAATGGTACTTGCGGCACACCAATTTGACAGCTGGATTCGCAAGCGTTTTCCTGATCTTAAAATTACGCCTTTTACTATCGGCGTGGGTCTTCATTGCGGTCCGGTGTCAATTTGCAAAATGGGCAAGGGCGCGGCTGAAGAAACTACGATTATTGGCGACACGGTTAATGTGGCTTCCAGACTGGAAGCGCAAACCAAGGAGCTGGGCTGGTCGATTGTAACCAGCGGCGACGTAATCGGCCATGCAGGAACGCGCTTTAACGTTGGTAATCACGGGCAGTTTGCGGTAAAAGGCCGTAGTGGCTTGCTCGATATTGTGGAAGTTACCAGCCTCGCTGCCAAGCCTGGAACAAATGCTGAAGATCTTCGTTTCTACGATCAAATAAACCAAGCTATCGTCGCAAACTCCGAGCTCTTGCAAGCCGCTATCTTGCGTAAGTCGGATCGATCACAGCACATGACGACCACCGATACCCACAACGATGTACCGAGCAGTACCTCAATCGGTGTGCCCGGTGAGTCACCTATCAGGCTTGATGGCTATCGTTTGCTGAAAAAACTCGGCGAAGGCGGTATGTCCCAAGTTTATCTGGCCGAAAATGTAACAAATGGCGAGCAGCAGGTATTAAAGCTAATCCGGATGACTGACGATGATGACGGCGAAAGCATCCAGCGTTTTATTGCCGAATATGCTTTGATTTCCCAAGTTTCGCACCCGAACGTGGCGCGAATCTATACCCAAGGGTTTTCTGAGGCGCATGCCTATATTTCGATGGAATATTTTCCAGGCGGCGATTTGCGTGCGTTGGCAAATACAGGTGTGGTGCACGATGTGGCAATCGCTGCGCTCATTCAGGTTGCCGGTGCTTTATCGGCCATTCATGAAAAAGGCATGATTCATCGTGACATGAAGCCCGACAATATCATGATTCGGGCAGATGGCTCCCTAGCGCTGGCCGATTTTGGTATTGCGAAGCATAAAGACACTGACCTCAATAAGACAGTAGCTGGTGAAGTATTCGGTACACCTTCGTATATTGCGCCCGAGCAGGCGATGGGCAAAGAAGTGGATCATAGGGCTGATATTTACGCCTTGGGCGTCATGTTTTTTGAGCTCATCACGGGTAAAAAGCCTTATCGCGCTTCAAACGCACAAGCGCTACTTTATCAACACGTAAATTCACCGCTTCCGGATCTGCCGGCAGAAGCTGAAAAATTCACTGCGATTACCCACAAAATGATGGCAAAAAACCCCGACGAACGTTATTCCTCCGCTGCCGAAATCATCGACGATGCAATGATGCTGTCAGGTTAAGCACTCGGTGCGCCGTGGTACGCGTGAGGATGTACGATTCTGAACAATTGTCGGCAACGCTAAAAACTCTTGTAAATGATGCGTAACAAATCTTAAACTAATGTTATCAGTATTCGTGATAGCCTTATTCTAAAGCGTTAGGTTCAATTCCATTCAGCGAACAAGATCATGTCAAATATGAAAAAAGAAGCGTATTCAGTCGAAGTTATCGGGTTTAACCAAACAGAACGCATTGTACTATCCAGCATATTTGGATTGTCCGCGCGACGAAGCCCGAAATTCCTGCAGCACCATACCATCGCTTATTCACCGGACATCTTTCTTATTGATGCAGCCGACGCTTCAGCGGTAGAGCTTTATCGCGAGCGCAATGCCATGGGTAAAGTACCAGCCATCATGATTGGCGATACTAATCACGGTACTGGCTGGCCGGTACTGCCGCGACCGCTGCAATGGACGCGGATGTTTAAAGCGTTTGATTTAGCCATTGAACCGATGCTGGGCACGCCACCGGCAGCCCCCCCGCCAAACCCAAATGCGGGCGCTATGCCTAACTTTACTGCGCCGCCAGCAGTTGCGCCATCCGGCGTTGCAACGCCAGCGCCAAGCGCGTCTATGCCACCGAGCGCAGCACCTGCTCCCGCCTACGCCACGGCAGCCCCAGCAGCACCATCAGCTCTGATCAAAAATGCCGAAGGGCCGCAAGATCCGGGCACGCAGCCAATGGTGAAGGTGGTAGCACCGGCACCCGTTTACGATGATCGAACCCTGCCTGCGGATCGCACCATTCCCTATGATCGCAACACCGATTTTGATCGCACTGTTCCGACGCCGGTTTCCCCAGCTACCCTGTTCGAACGTGCCGGTGTCGCGCCAGCCGCTGCGCCACAGCCGATAGTTCCGTCCATCCCACAGCGTGGTGATGTAACGATGAATATCTCGCCGCCCACGCGGCCTACGCCACCACCGGCCCCAGTCGCAACAACACCAGTTGATTGGGTCTTGGTAGTTGACGATAACCAAACCGTGCGTGAATTCATGAAGAGCAAGCTAGCGCCGTTTGGTTTTAATGTGGATTACGCCGAAACCGGTGAACAAGCGGTTGGTTTTACGGGGCAAAAACATTACACCTGTGTGTTCTTGGACGTAATCATGCCGGGCATTGACGGCTACCAAGTCTGCAAACTCATCAAATCAAAAAAATCCATTATTGGCAAAACAGCAGTTGTGATGCTGACTAGCAAAGGCTCGCCATTCGATAAAATACGTGGTGCGATGGCGGGCTGTGATGCCTATCTCACCAAACCCGTGAACGAAGAAAAACTGCTTGAAACTATCGTAAAGTTTATTCCCACTCACGCTTAATGCACTATTAAACATCAAAGGAAATCCCATGTCAGTCAGTAAAGTGCTTTGTGTTGATGACGCTGCAGCAGATTTAACGCTTATCCAAAAAATTGTTTCTAGCGCGAATTTAAATGTAATTTCCGCGACCAGTGGCGAAGATGCTTTGGCACGCGCCAGAAGCGAAAAACCCGATATGATATTTTTAGATATCGTCATGCCGGGTATGGACGGTTTTTCGGTCATGCGCGAATTGCAAAAAGACCCAACAACCAAGGATATTCCGGTGGTGTTCGTATCAAGTAAATCGCAAAAAGCGGATCAAATGTGGGCAAAAATGCAGGGTGGCAAAGGCTTTGTACCTAAACCCGCCGATCCGGAAGCTGTGTTGAACGAAATTAAAAAGTTTTAAGTTAAGACGTTTGAATTAAATCGCTGGTGCTAAAACGCATTTGCGCACGTGCATTGCGACGCATTTGCCTTCAGCAATAGATAACTGATTGCTCCGATTCAAAGCGTTAATAAATTCTCCCTCACTCGAACAGAAAAGCCAATATTTATGCCGATCACTAAAGCGCTTTGCGTTGACGATGTTGCCGCTGACTTAATCAATATCGAAAAAATTGTAGCGAGCGCAAATATACATGTGCGTACCGCTACCAGCGGCGCTGAAGCGATTGAAAAGGCCAAGTCTGAAAAACCTGGCATTATCTTTTTAGATGTCAATATGCCCGGCATGGACGGTTTTGCCACTACACGCGCACTGAAAAAAGACCCTGATACCAAAGATATTCCGGTTGTATTGGTGACCAGTAAGGGACAAAAAGCCGATAAAATGTGGGCAAAAATGCAGGGGGCGGAAGGATATGTCGTTAAGCCTTATACCGAAGCTGATATTTTGGATCAACTCAAAGCATTTGACTAAGACCGACAAGTGTCAACGATGAATAACGGAGCGGAGTCAAAATTAGCCAAGTCAAATCTTGGCGTGAGATTGTCTGATAGCGATCTACAATCTCTACAGCAGCGGCTTTCCCTAGAAATTGCGCAACGGCAAAGAACTGAAGGTCGAGAGCAGCGCTATATTGACCGTCAAGGTTTCAGAGTTGGCCCGTTGCGGCTTTTAGCACGATTTGAATCGACCAGTGAATTAAGCGAAATACCGGTGCTATATCGGCTCCCAGGTGCTCCAGCAGGCCTTAAAGGCATGGCAAATTTACATGGTAATGCTGTTCCCGTTTTTGATTTGGCCGCACTTTTTGGTGTGCGCAGTTTTGCTACCAAATCCGCTAAATTACTGGTATTCGGCATTGGTAGCAGTGCTGCAGGCGTGATTATTGATGCCTTGCCAGAGCGCAAACGCTTCCTGAGTGATGACGAAGTTGAACCGCAATCGGTGCACGCGCAATTAAAACAATACTGCGTCAAAGCGTATAACGATGGTGCATCGGAAACGGACACTTGGGTTGAGTTTAATGATCGTTTGTTTTTCGAGCGTTTTGCACAAGCTATTTAGTCGTTGTTTACGGGTGCGTTGACTTGCAGTTCTAGCAGTTCTTATCAGCGATGCAGCGCAGTCGCCGTAATTTAGGGTTTTCACAGTTTAAGGATATGACATGAACGTACGATCAAAACTACTTCTTGGCGCGGGTCTACTCGCGCTAATCCCGATTGCGCTTACTGCGGGTTTGGTGGGTAAATCCGCTTTCGATTCAGCCACAGAAAGCTTGAATCTCTCGGCAACATCAAAACTCACCGCGATTCGAGAAAACCGCCGCGGGCAGATTGAAGAATATTTGTCGACATTAAGCCAAGAAGTAAACGGCTTAGCGCAAACGGAACTGACCATCACCGCCTTTGAAGGCCTACAGCGAGGCTTCGCCACGGTGGTGAAGGAAACCAACGCCGAGCAGAAAATGCCCGCTATGAAAGGCCGCCTTGCGGATTACTATAATAAAGACTTTTCCAGCGAATTTGCTAATCGCAACGCCACGGCTGCGCCGAGCCTAGAAGACATTTTACAAAAACTCGATTCTACCTCGCGTACTCTGCAGCATACCTATATCGCAGCAAACCCAGAGCCGACTGGCAAGAAAGATCAATTTTACGATCCTGCCGATGGTTCGTTTTACGCAAAAGTACATGGAGCCTATCACCCCAGCTTTGAAACCCTGCAAAAGAAACTTGGCTACTACGATATTTTCCTGATTGACCCTGCGACCAATCGGGTTGTTTACACGGTATTTAAGGAGCTTGATTTCGCCTCCGACCTTACCACTGGGATTGCCGCAAACACTAGTTTAGCGGACGTCGCAAAACGGGCAGCAGCGGCTAAAACTAAAGACGATGTGTTTTTGTCAGATTACGCGCCGTACTTAGCGTCCTATGATGACCAAGCCGCATTCATTGCTACACCAATTTTTAAGGATAATAATTTAATCGGTGTACTCGCAGTGCAGGTACCGCTGGATAAAATATCCGCTGTTATGACCACAAACAAAAAATGGATAGAAAATGGTTTTGGCGAGACCGGTGAAGCCTACTTGGTTGGGGTTGATAAACTCATGCGTTCCGATGCGCGATTGGCACTCGAAAAAAAGGAGACCTACCTTGCTGCATTTAAGGCGGGTGGCGCGAGACCTGCGGCACTGGATACCGTAAGAAAGAAAAATAGCACGATTGGCCAGCAAAAAATTGCTGGCGAGGCCGCCGCAAATGCTCTAAAAGGCCAAACTGGTACCATCACGGAAACTGACTATCTTGGCCGTAATGTACTGGCTGCATATGCTCCTTTGAAAGTATTAGGTCTCACTTGGGCAATCGTCGCCCAGCAAGATGCGTCCGAAGTTTTAGCACCTGTGATCGCTCTCAGAAATAATATGTTCTTCACCGCGGTGGCTACGGCCTTAACCTTGTTAACCCTTGCGGGTATTGCTATTTTCTTCTTCGTACGACGGTTTATGTTACCTATCGCGCAGTTACAATCCACCGTGCAAAAAGTCGCCAAAGGCGATTTCACGGCGCGTTCACGGATTAAGTCAAATGATGAAATGCAAACATTGGGCGGTGCACTTGATAACTTGCTAGATGATCGTATTTCTGCCCTTGCAGCCGCTGAAGCAGAAAACGATAGTTTAAATAACTCAGTTATCGGTTTGCTATCTACGGTGGCCGATTTATCGCAAAGAGATTTGACGGTAAAAGCTGCTGTGACCGAAGATATTATCGGTACCGTGGGTGACTCTATTAATCAACTTACAGAGGCAACTGCCACGGTGTTGCGTGAGGTAACGCAGGTGGCGGGTGAAGTGGAACAGTCATCGCTACGACTCAAAGAGCAATCAGACACGGTAAACATGGTGGCAGCGCAGGAACGCGATACGGTAAACCGACTCACCATCAATTTGAACGATGCGACTGAGGCCATGAATAACGTGGCACGTTTAGCAACCAGTTCTAACGAAGCGGCGGCCGATGCATCGCGTTCTACTGAAAACGCGCTACTAACGGTGCAAACGACGGTGCGCGGGATGGATGCGATTCGCGAAACGATTTCTGAGATGGAAAAACGAATTAAGCGACTTGGCGAACGTTCGCAAGAGATTTCCCAGATTGTGAATCTGATCAACACGATTTCTGAACGTACTCACGTACTGTCGTTGAATGCCTCCATGCAAGCGGCGATGGCCGGTGATGCGGGTCGCGGCTTTGCGGTGGTAGCCGAGGAAGTACAGCGCTTGGCGGAAAACTCCCGTCAAGCGACTGCGCAGATTGCCAGCCTAGTACAAAATATTCAGATTGAAACCAACGATACCATCGCCACGGTGAACAAGACCATTGACCAAGTAGTACAGGGTTCTGATTTGGCACGTGCGTCCGGTGTAAAAATGACGGAAACCCGCGAAACAACATTACGCTTGGTGCAACTGGTGGAAACTATCGCACGCAGTTCGGATGAACAGGTACGTTTAGCGGTTGAGTTATCGAATGCCGCTGCAGAAATTACGGCCTCCACCGAGAAAACGGCGACGCAGCTTGCAGCACAGAACGTGGTGACATCAGACTTGATGCAATCTTCAAAGCGCCTGGTTGATTCTGTATCCGTGTTCCGCCTGCCCAATATCGTGGTTCGTCCATAAATCGGCCATAACTTGTCCATAAGGTAGCCATCTACTTCGATACCGCGAAAAGCGATTAACCGGATTAACCACAGCGTACCATCTTAGGAATGTGAACATGCCGAACCCAGCAATTGCTCCTTTTTTAAACGAGATGCGTAAAGAACTTGCGCAAACCGCCGAGGATTTTGCGCGCTGGATTGCAGTGCTTGCGTCTCCTACCGCAGGTGCTGCAGCGACCTTCGATGCACTGGAAGCTTACTCGGGCCAAGTTGAGCGTATTGGTCAGACTGCGGAATTAATCGGTATGCCTGGATTAAACGCGTGGTGCCAACACCTGATCACGGCGCTACCGGGTGTGATGATGCTTGAAGGTGAACCCCATGCGCGGGCTTGCCAGCATTTGATGGGCTGGCAGGCTATCGTTGATACTTATCTCACCGAACCCGGTGATTTTGATGCGGCGCTAGGTCTCGCTGAATACCTGAGCAGCCCCGATGGTGCGCAACCATTAGGCCCCGAAGTCAGCTTGGGCTTGGTTCAGGCGCTAACTACCCCGCCCGATGTCCCTGAGGAGCTTACTGCCGAACTAAGCGCAGCGGCGGCACCAACAACGGTAACGCTAGAGGACGTCTCATTACAGTTGCGCGAAGATGCTGATTTAGATGTATTCAATGCCTTTATGGACGAGGCACCAACGAAATCAAATGAGTTTTCGCAGCTCACCGGATTGATCGCGTCTGGTCGCGCTACCCAAGAAGATTTGCGCGAAGCGAAACGCATCGCCCACTCCTTCAAGGGTTCAGCCAATATCGTTGGCATTCGCGGTATCGCGGCCTTGGGTCATCACACCGAGGATATTCTAGAGTATTTTGAAAACAGCGAAGCCACCCCGCCGCGTGCAGTTGCCACATCGCTGATGGCTGCAGCCGATTGCATGGCGCAAATGGTCGCGTTTCTACAGGGCGATGAAGAAGCACCAGATAATTCCTTTGCGGTTTTAAGTGAAGTTGTTGCTTGGGCCAATAAGATAAAGTCGGGCGAAATTGCCGATGTCGCAGATGACGATGTGCTTTCCGCTGCAGAGGTGGGAGCGATTGCCTCTGCTACGTCCACTACTATCGCCACTACTACTGTTAGCAATGCCCAGCCCGAAGTTGTAGCACCGCTCAATACGGTGGCAGACACAGCGCAACCAAAGGAAGCTGATGCGACCCTGCGCGTTGCCGTTAAAACGGTGGATGAACTATTCCGCCTAGTTGGCGAAATGAATGCAAAAATCGCGCAGCTAGAAACCCGCGTAAAAAGCGCTAACGGACGTGCCAAAACGCTACTGACGCAAAATTTAATCGTGCAACAGCGCGTGCTCGATATTGAAAAACTGGTGTTGCTCCGAGGCATGTCACTCACCAAAGCCGATGCCCACGGGCAAGCTGATCCAGACTTTGACCCATTAGAATTAGATCGTTATAACGAATTACACGGTGCGGCGCGTGCCTTGGTAGAAACTACCGCCGATGCACGAGAATTTGCCAATGGCCTCGAAGCGGAAGTAGCGCAACTCAGTAGCGATGTGACTGCGCAAAATACCATCAATCGCGAAATGCAGTTCCAAGTTATCGCCACTCGTTTATTACCGGTAAGTTCGCTCGCCAATCGTTTAACCCGCAACATTCGTCAAACTTGCCAGCAAACCGGCAAACAGGCGGAGTTAAAAATTGTCGGCGGGGATATTTTGATCGATGGCGATGTATTAGCGCAACTCGCTGATCCGCTGCTCCATATTTTGCGCAATGCTGTCGATCACGGTATTGAAATGCCCGATGTTCGCCGCGCTGCGAATAAGTCGCAGGTTGGTGCAATTTTATTGGAATTTATTCGTCAGGGCTCCAGTATTTTGGTACGAATTAAGGACGACGGCAAAGGGCTGGATTATGCCCGCATTCGCGAGAAAGCCGTGGACCGTGGCCTAATTGAGGCAGATGCGGAACTAAATCAAAATGATCTGGCGCGGCTCACCTTATTGCCGGGCTTTTCAACGCGCGACGCCGTTAGCGAAATTTCTGGTCGCGGTGTGGGTATGGATGTGGTGGTGTCCCGTTTAACGCAACTTAAAGGCACCGTTGATCTGCACTCTGAAGTGGGAGACGGTTGCGAAGTTTTGTTGCGTCTACAAGCCTCATTAGTTACGCAGCAATCGCTGCTCGTTGACGCCGCAGGGCAAATTTTTGCCATTCCCATCCATCATATTGTTGAGGCATTGCCCGGCGAATTTGGCGAATGCCATTTTGACCATGGTCAATTTAGTTATACGCATCGCGAGCAAAAATTTGCTATCAACGAACTCGCGCCTATTACCGGATTCCCCACCGCGCCTCTTACACTTGGTCGCGCCCAAATGATGCCAAAAGTGCTGGTGCGTACTGCTACCGGCACCATTGCTATATTGGTTGACCGCATCGTGGTAACACGAGAACTTACCATTAAAACAATGGGTAAATTCTTACCACGCGTACATGGTGTATCTGGCGTAGCGTTGACTGGTGATGGTGCAGTCGTGCCGCTGCTAAATATTCCGGAACTGCTCAATAAGCCGATCGCTATTTCTGCCGCCGCTGCCGAAATGGCCGCCGCAGCACGTAAAAAAGCGCGCCGCATTTTGGTGGTGGATGATTCGCTTTCGGTTCGCAAATCGCTGGTTCAGCTATTAGAAGATGCTGCCTATGAGGTAAAAACAGCAAGCGATGGTCTAGAAGCTGTTCGTGCACTAAAAGGTTTTGACCCACATGTTATTTGTACTGATTTAGAAATGCCGAATATGAACGGCTTGGAGTTAACCGAGCATCTACGGCTACGCCCAGAAACGCAACATTTACCTATCATTATGATTAGCTCACGATCAATGGATAAGCATCGTGACCAAGCTGCGCGGGCAGGTGTCGATTTTTATGTTACTAAGCCCTATACTGATGGTGATTTACTGCGTCAAATAAACGAGGCATTGCAAAAAAATACAGGAATGGCACAGGCCGCTTAAGTCCTTTAAGCTTAAGCTTTCAAAGCTTAAATTACTGATGCTATAAGCAACCTTGTAGGTTATTTCTAGCTACACCATTCATGCCAAATACTCCTCATCATGCACTCAAATCTGAAGCGCCTATTTCGCTTCATAGCGTTGGCTCGGATGAATATATTGCCCCATTAACACAAATTACGAGCGCTAACGCCGAGTCTGGCACCACTAGTGACACCGCCGTTAGCGAAGCCTCGAAGCCGCCGTTCTACTGGTTTACCACCCATCTGAATTTGCCCTACCTAGTGCTCGCAGCATTATTAGTCGCGACCGGTGTTGCGGCATGGCGCACGTATAACCAAGAAAAACAAGTTGCCAGCGCAGAGTTTACGCGCGCCGCAACGGACACCGCTGGCCGCGTTAAAAGTGCCATTGACGATGTCGAACGTGTCATGCGTGGTGCATCGGGTTTAATTGCCGCAAATCCAGAGCTTACGAATAAGCAGTGGCTAATTTATTTGCAATCGTTGGATCAAACGCTACGTGTTCCTGGATTAAATGAAATTGGTTTTTGGCGCGCAGACCTTGCCGACAATAAAGTAAAGGCATTGACGGAAAATGCAAAACTAGCGCCTTCAAGTAACAGATCAAGCAATAAATCGCTACCAAACTTAGCCTATGCGGTTGCCCCCAACTCTAATATATTGCCGCTTGGTTACGAATGGAAACTAGATCCACGTATTGCCGCGGCCGTAAGCGAGGCGCAGAACCTACAAGCCTTTGCCATTAGCGCCCCGCTAGAGTGGGCGCCGCGTGTGCCGCAATATGCAACGGCCGTCTTGATGGTGATGCCGGTATACACCAACCCGCGCGATTCCATTTTGTCCCAACAGGAGAAATCATTACCGATAGGCTTTGTTCATGCCGTGGTCCGTATTGACGAATTGCTTGCCTCTGTAATTTCAGAAGGATCAGCCCCACTCAATATAAGTCTTGCTGACGGCGAGACCCCGATATTTTCAACGAGCCAAATGCGAAGTGCTGTGAGTGCCTCGAACATTCAAGCGCACCGTTTCGATACCTCAATGTCACGTTATGGCAGGCCGTGGCGGCTTAGTATTGCTGGGAGTGTTCGCGAATTAGATACGGAGGTTAATCGCCTGCCCATATTAATTGGCTTATCGGGCATCATTGGCACGGCGTTGATTGCGGGTTTGATTTTTTTGTTATCACGCCTGCGTAAACAAGCGCAGGGACTCGCCGCCACGATGACAGTGCAATTGCGTAACCAAGTGAAATTGACAGAAGATTTAATTGAAATGAATCCTGTACCAATTTATCGAAAAGACGCGCATGGTCGCTATATTAGCTTTAACCGCGCGTGGGAGAAAATGACTGGCTTTGACCGTGCCGACTATATAGGTCGTACAGTCAACGAGGTGCAATCCGAAGAACAGGCCTTTGCAACAGAACGCGTTGAAATGGAATTGCTGCAAAACCCCGGCTTAATAAATACCGAGGAACAGCGCTTTCTGATCCAAAACGGCACATTATTGGATGTGATCGTAAGCAAAACGGCCATATTTGATACCGACGGCAAACCTGCTGGTATGGTGGGTACGGTAACGGATGTGTCGCAGATAAAAAAACTGGA